>CAMQXY010000106.1 GCA_947039005.1 uncultured Photobacterium sp. | reverse complement strand
AAAAAACCCGCGTCAGTTGATGATAGCGGGTTTTTATATGCTTATTTTTCAATGATTAGATACTGATATTTACTTACCAGTTAGTCACTTCACGGAGTGCCTTACCTATATCTGCTAAGCTTTGAACGGTTTTCACTCCCGCAGCTTCAAGTGCAGCAAACTTTTCATCCGCAGTACCTTTGCCGCCAGATATAATTGCACCAGCATGACCCATACGCTTACCCGGAGGTGCTGTAACACCTGCAATATATGATACTACTGGCTTAGTGATATTGGTTTTAATATAAGCCGCAGCTTCTTCTTCTGCTGTGCCACCAATTTCACCAATCATCACAATCGCTTCTGTCTCTGGATCATTTTCAAACATTTCAAGAATATCAATGAAGTTTGACCCAGGAATAGGATCACCACCAATACCAACACAAGTTGATTGACCAAAGCCTTCATCGGTTGTTTGTTTTACTGCTTCATACGTCAATGTGCCTGAACGCGAGACAATACCCACTTTACCTGCTTTATGAATATGACCGGGCATAATCCCTATTTTACATTCATTTGGTGTAATAACACCGGGGCAGTTGGGACCAATCATGCGTACGCCAGTGGCATCTAAACGTACTTTAACATCCAGCATATCCAAGGTTGGGATACCTTCAGTAATAGTAACAATTAGCTCAATACCTGCATTAATGGCTTCTAAAATCGCATCTTTACAAAAAGGTGCAGGCACATAAATCACTGTTGCCGTTGCACCCGTTGCTGCAATAGCATCACGGACAGTGTTAAATACAGGTAAACCTAAATGTGTGCTACCACCTTTACCCGGCGACACCCCAGCCACCAATTGTGTACCATAAGCAAGTGCTTGTTCTGAATGAAATGTTCCTTGCCCACCGGTAAAACCTTGGCAAATGACTTTAGTATCTTTATTAATAAGTATCGACATTATTTACCCTCCGCAGCAGCAACAACTTTCTCAGCGGCTTCTGTTAGCGAAGTGGCAGCAATAATATTGAGGCCACTATCAGCCAATTTTGCAGCACCCACTTCAGCATTATTACCTTCAAGACGTACCACAACTGGCACTTTCACACCCACTTCAGCAATAGCACCAATGATACCTTCGGCAATTAAATCACAACGTACAATACCGCCAAAAATATTCACTAAGACTGCTTTAACATTGCTATCTGAAAGAATAATTTTAAACGCTTCTGTAACACGCTCTTTGGTTGCACCACCACCAACATCAAGGAAATTTGCTGGTTGACCACCATGAAGATTAACGATATCCATGGTTCCCATTGCTAAACCCGCACCATTGACCATACAACCAATATTACCGTCAAGAGCAACGTAATTAAGTTCCCATTGTGCCGCATGGGCTTCACGCTCATCTTCTTGTGAAGGATCATGCAGTTGGCGTAATTTAGGCTGACGGTATAACGCATTCGCATCAATATTAATTTTACCGTCGAGACACACTAATATGCCATCATTAGTAATGATCAATGGATTAACTTCAAGTAATGCTAAGTCACACTCAGCAAACATTTTGCCAAGCCCTATAAATATTTTGGTGAATTGTTTAACTTGATCGCCCTTTAAGCCCAGCTTAAAAGCTAATTCACGCCCTTGATAAGGCTGTGGTCCGACTAAAGGATCGATTGCCGCTTTATGAATTAAATGTGGCGTTTCTTCAGCCACTTTTTCAATTTCAACGCCACCTTCAGTCGATGCCATAAATACAATACGCTGCGAACTACGATCAACAACCGCACCAAGATATAATTCATTGCTAATCTTTGAAGCTGCTTCTACTAATACTTTGGTAACAGGTTGACCCACTGCATCTGTCTGGTTGGTAACTAAGTTTTTACCTAACCAATGCTGAGCAAATTGCTTAATGCCTTCTTTATTATCATGTAATTCAACACCACCAGCCTTTCCTCGACCACCGGCATGAACCTGACATTTTACAACCCATTTTTCACCGCCAATTTTACCTGCCGCTTCTGCCGCTTCTTGTGGGGTATCACAAGCGTAGCCTTCAGGTACAGGTAAACCATATTCAGCGAATAGTTGTTTTGCTTGATACTCGTGCAAATTCATAATGTTCTATCCGTTTTTATCCCTTTGGGACTCGTTAAATCCATTTGAGATATTCTTTGATACCTCTTCATCATTGTGCCTGTTTACTGTTTCTCATTACAGAGAAGAAGGTTAACCGAATAATGAGCACTTACTCGGTTAACTCTTGATACTCTTATACGTCCAGTAATAGACGTGTTGGATCTTCAAGTAGCTCTTTAATTGTCACTAAGTAGCCCACAGACTCACGGCCATCAACTAAGCGATGATCATAAGAAAGTGCCAGATACATCATTGGCAAAATCTCAACTTGGCCATTAACCGCCATTGGACGATCTTGAATCTTATGCATACCTAAGATTGCAGCTTGTGGCAGGTTGATAATCGGCGTCGACATTAGCGAACCAAACACACCGCCATTAGTAATGGTAAAATTACCACCCATAAGATCATCAACGGTTAATTTGCCATCTCGACCTTTGATCGCTAAGTCACGAATACCTTTTTCAATTTCAGCCAAACTTAACTTATCACAATCTCGCAACACAGGGGTAACTAAACCACGCGGTGTTGAAACTGCGATGCTAATATCAAAAAAGTTATGATAAACAATATCATCACCATCGATTGATGCATTTACTTCTGGGTAGCGCTTTAATGCTTCAACAACAGCTTTAACATAAAACGACATAAAACCTAAGCGAATACCATGGCGCTGCTCAAACACATCTTTATATTGTTTACGCAGATCCATAATTGGCTTCATATTAACTTCATTAAATGTCGTTAACATAGCGGTACTATTTTTAGCTTCTAATAAACGCTCAGCAACACGTTTACGTAATCGTGTCATTGGTACACGTTTTTCACTGCGATGCGCTAAAGGTAATACGCTTTCAATCTCTGATTCAACACGCTTTACTGCCATTGGTATCGTTACAATATTTTTTAAATACGCATCAACATCTTCACGGGTAATACGACCACCTACACCCGTACCTTTAACTTTTTCTGCTGCCAAGCCGTGCTCACTTAATAAACGTCGCACTGCTGGGCTTAATGCTTCACTATTTTCTTCGTTTAACGATGCCGTATTACGCTTATTTGGCGATGATTCAGCATCAGCAAGTACATCCGCTGTTGGCTCTCCTGCCACAGCATTCACTTTGATTTTTCCAATCAATTGCTTCGTTAATACCGTTGTCCCTTCGATTTCAAAGATAGCCTCTAACACACCATCTTCAGGTGCTGGTACTTCAAGTACAACTTTATCAGTTTCAATATCAACCAAGACTTCATCACGAGTAACAGTATCACCTGGTTGTTTATGCCATGTGGCTACAGTTGCATCAGCAACAGATTCCGGAAGGTCAGGAACCAGAATTTCGATTGTCATATCGGTATTGTCCTTTTGTTCTCGTTCTAGTTATTAGAATGGTCTTGAGATTCAATGGTTAATGCGTCTTCAACTAACGCTTTTTGTTGTTTCAAATGTACTGACATATAACCTACAGCTGGTGACGCTGATGCTGGGCGTCCGGCATAACGTAAAAACGACCCTACAGGTAAAGCAGAATAGAAGTTATGCTGACTAGAATACCATGCACCTTGGTTTTGTGGCTCTTCCTGACACCAAACGAAATCTGTCACATGCTGATAATCTGCAATAGCCGCTTCAACATCTTCTTTCGGGAAAGGATATAACTGCTCAATACGCACAATCGCAACATCAGTTTGTTCATTTTTACGACGCTGTTCTAATAGGTCGTAATACACCTTACCAGAACAAAATACCACGCGCTGCACCTGTTGAGCAGGAAGCTCATCGACTTCACCAATCGCCGCTAAGAAAGTGCCATTGGCTAGTTCATCCAGTGTCGACACACATAATGGGTGACGTAACAAAGACTTAGGTGACATAACAATCAATGGGCGACGCATTGGACGCACAACTTGACGACGAATCATATGATAAACTTGAGCAGGCGTTGACGGCACAACCACTTGCATATTTTGCTCGGCACATAATTGCAGGTAACGCTCTAAACGTGCAGATGAATGCTCAGGTCCTTGTCCTTCATAACCATGAGGCAGTAACATGGTTAGACCACACATTCGACCCCATTTTTGCTCGCCAGAACTAATAAATTGATCAACGACAACCTGAGCACCATTGGCAAAATCACCAAATTGCGCTTCCCAAATCGTTAAACCACTGGGTTCAGCGGTTGCGTAACCATATTCAAATGCTAATACCGCTTCTTCCGATAACACTGAGTCAATCACTTCAAACGGCCCTTGACCATTATGAATATTAGTTAACGGAATATAGGTACTGGCATCTTCTTGATTATGTAACACTGCATGGCGATGAAAGAACGTACCACGACCAGAGTCTTGTCCTGTAATGCGAATCCGATGACCATCATCAACCAATGTCGCATAAGCCAAGTTTTCAGCCATCCCCCAATCAAAGGCTTTTTCGCCTGCAATCATGGCTAAACGATCGTTATAAATTTTTTGTACTCGACCCTGCAATTGATGACTCGCAGGATATTGGCATAAACGACTGCCTAATTCCTGTAAGCGCAATTCATCGACTTTACTCTTCCAATCAACAGTCCAATCATGACCTAAATACGGCGCCCAATCGACAGAATGCAATTTCATTGGTCGCCATTCTTTGACCACACACTCACCACGATCTAATGCATCACGGTATTCATTGACTAAACCTGTAGCAATATCTAAACCAAACGCGCCAATCTCAGTTAAATAATCAGCATACAATTTACGGGGCGTTGGATGCTTTTTAATTTTTTGATACATCAACGGCTGCGTTGCATTAGGCTCATCAGCTTCGTTGTGACCATGACGACGATAACAGACCAGATCAATCACCACATCACGCTTAAATTCGTGGCGGTAATCAAACGCAAGTCGCGTCACAAACGCAACCGCTTCAGGATCATCGGCATTAACGTGGAAAATAGGTGCCTGTACCATCTTGGCAATATCAGTACAGTATTCTGTTGAGCGGGTATCTTGTGGATTGGAGGTAGTGAAACCCACTTGGTTATTGATAACAATACGTACTGTACCGCCAACACTGTAACCACGGGCTTGTGACATATTAAAGGTTTCAGCAACAACACCTTGACCTGCAATCGCTGAATCACCGTGAATGGTGATCGGTAACACTTTATCGCCAGTATCATCACCTAAACGATCTTGTCGTGCACGTACTGAACCGACAACCACTGGATTCACAATTTCAAGATGTGATGGGTTAAAGGCTAATGCTAAATGAACATCACCGCCAGGGGTCGCAAAATCTGCTGAGAAACCTTGGTGATATTTCACATCGCCAGTTCCCCAACTTTCACCATGTTTACCTGCAAATTCATCAAATAAATCTTGCGGTTTTTTACCTAACACGTTGACCAACATGTTTAAGCGACCACGGTGAGCCATACCCACAACGACTTCACGTACACCTTGTGAGCCGGCATGACGAATCAACTCTTTCATCATTGGAATCATGGCATCGCCACCTTCTAATGAGAAACGTTTTGCCCCTGGAAATTTTGCGCCTAAATAACGTTCCAGGCCTTCCGCTGCAGTTAATTCATCAAGAAAACACAATTGCTCATCAGTAGTAAACGATCCTGTTCCCATTACCGATTCAAGTCGTTGTTGAATCCAACGCTTTTCTTCAGTATCAGTAATATGCATATATTCAGCACCAATAGACCCACAATAGGTTTTTTTAAGTGCAGCATATATTTCGCTGAGTTTCATGGTCTCTTGACCAATCGCAAATGAGCCAACATTAAATGTTTCATTGAAATCATCGGCGGTTAACGAGTGGAATTCAGGATCCAGATCAGCAACATGATCACGTTGCCATAACCCTAATGGATCAAGATTGGCATTTTGATGACCACGAAAACGGTAAGCATTAATTAACTGCAACACTTTAACTTGCTTTGCATCAACATCAGGATCGTTGACGACAGTACTTAAAAAATGTGTTTCTTTTGCTAAACGTCGAAAGTAATCACGAACACGAGAGTGAGGCTGTTCAATGACAACTTCATTAACGACAGGTAGAGCAACGAACACCTCTCGCCATTGGGTATCAACTAATTCTGGATCGCTAAGATACAACTCGTAAAGATCTTCTATATAAGTTGCGTTGGCGCCAGCTAAATGTGAAGACTCAAGCCATGTCTTCATAACGCTATTCTGCATTATTTTCCCTTAACTACTGATTGATCGCCATTGGCATCGGTCGAATACCGAGCATTACGGTTAGTGGCGAATGTCTGATTAACATTGCACCACTAACATATCGATTGTTTAAACTGCTCGTTTAAGCAGCATAGATTTTATGTGCCCAATCGCTTTGGTCGGATTTAATCCCTTAGGACAAACATTTACACAGTTCATTATGCCATGGCAACGAAAAACACTAAATGCATCATCTAAATCAGATAATCGTTGGTCTGTTGCCGTATCACGACTATCAATTAACCAACGATAAGCAGCCAATAAGCCTGCAGGACCAATAAACTTATCAGGATTCCACCAAAATGATGGGCACGCTGTTGAACAACAGGCACACATAATACACTCATATAGACCATCTAACTGAGCGCGATCTTCTGGCGCTTGTAAGTTTTCTCTAGCGGGAGGAATGGTATCGCCATCAATCAAAAATGGCTTTACTTTAGCGTAGTTACTATAGAACTGCTCCATATCAATGATCAAATCACGAATCACTGGCAATCCTGGTAGTGGACGAATGACAATCGGGCTGGTATTCATTAAAACCGATAACGGGGTAATACATGCTAAACCATTTTTACCGTTCATATTAATACCGTCAGAGCCACACACTCCTTCACGGCAAGAACGGCGGAAAGACAAACTTGCGTCCTGTTCTTTCAGCAAAATTAACGCATCTAATACCATCATGTCGGTGCCATCTGGCACATCAAGCTGGTAGCCTTTCATGTGCGGAGCATTATCAACATCAGGGTTATAACGGTAAATTGAAAAATTCAGTTTCATCGTTGTGGTCTCCCCTTAATAAACACGCGCTTTTGGCGGAAATGCTTCACGGTGAATAGGTGCCATATTGACATCACGTTTAGTCATCGCTTCTGTTTGTGGATTATAAATCGAATGGCATAACCAATTCACATCATCCCGTTCTGGATAATCAAACCGAGCATGAGCACCACGACTTTCGGTGCGATAATTAGCCGCAATTGCAGTTGCCATCGCAGTTTCCATTAAGTTATCTAACTCTAAACATTCAATGCGTTGGGTATTAAACTCTGTTGACGTATCGTCAAGACGGGCATGCTTTAAACGTTCACGAATAGATTTAAGTTCTTCTAACCCTGCCGCCATCGCTTCCCCTTCTCTAAATACTGAGAAGTTATTTTGCATACAAGATTGCAGATCTTTGCGAATTTGAACTGGGTCTTCACCTTCTTGAGTATTATTCCAACGATTAAGGCGAGCTAAAGAAGCTTCAATATCCGCTTCTGTTGCAGGGGTTGCATCAGGTTGGGATGCTAGTGTTTCACCAAGATGTAATCCTGTTGCACGTCCAAATACCACTAAATCAAGCAGTGAGTTACCGCCTAAACGGTTAGCGCCATGTACAGATACCGATGCGATTTCACCGCACGCAAACAAGCCTTGAATTTCTTCATCAACGCCTGCTGCATTTTGTTTCAATGCTTGACCTGAAACTTGAGTAGGTACGCCGCCCATCATGTAGTGACAGGTAGGAATGACTGGAATAGGCTCTTTAACTGGATCAATATGAGCAAATGTGCGCGATAGTTCACAGATCCCAGGTAAGCGTGATTCAAGCACATCTTTACCTAAGTGATCGAGTTTTAACTTCAGGTGTGGACCCCACGGACCATCACAACCTCGCCCTTCACGGATTTCAACCATCATTGAACGAGCAACAACATCACGACCAGCTAAATCTTTGGCATTTGGCGCATAACGCTCCATAAAGCGTTCGCCATCTTTGTTAAGTAAATAGCCCCCTTCACCACGGCAACCTTCAGTGACCAATACCCCCGCACCAGCAATACCAGTTGGGTGGAATTGCCACATTTCCATATCTTGCATCGGTACTCCAGCACGTAATGCCATACCAACACCGTCACCCGTATTAATATGTGCATTAGTCGTCGAAGCATAAATACGTCCAGCACCACCCGTCGCTAAAATTGTTGCTTTAGCTTTGAAATAACAAATCTCACCCGTTTCCATGCACAATGCAGTACAACCAAGAATGGCACCGTCTTTATTTTTAACTAAATCAAGCGCATACCACTCAGAAAATATGGTGGTTTTATGCTTAATATTTTGCTGATAAAGCGTATGTAATAGAGCATGACCTGTACGGTCTGCAGCAGCTGCAGTACGTGCCGCTTGTTCACCACCAAATTCTTTTGACTGGCCACCAAATGGACGTTGATAAATACTACCATCATCAAATCGAGAAAATGGCAGACCCATTTTTTCTAGTTCAATCACCGATTTAGGACCATTTTCACACATATATTCAATCGCATTCTGATCACCAATATAATCAGAACCTTTAACGGTGTCATACATATGCCATTGCCAATTGTCAGGGTGAGAGTTTCCTAACGCAACCGTGATCCCTCCTTGTGCAGACACCGTATGAGAACGGGTCGGAAACACTTTCGATAACAAGGCACATTGTAAACCTTGTTCTGATATTTGTAGTGCAGCGCGCATTCCTGCACCACCAGCGCCAATAACAACCGCATCAAATTCACGAACAGAAATGCTCACTACACACCCCACACAATAAAGAAACCTGAAAATAGGTAAATAAATAGAATTGCAACAATGACAAACTGGAAGCAGGCTCTTAACGCTGCTGGTTTAATATAATCGGTAAGTACTTGCCATAAACCAATCCAGGCATGGACTAAGATTGATCCTAAGGCTAATAAGGTAAATACTTTGGTGGTGAGTTGACCAAAAAATGCTTGCCACGAAGCAAAGGTTATTTCAGGGCCAAAAGCAAAGAATCCCACTAAATAAAAGGTGTACAGCGTTAGAATAATAGCCGTCGCACGAATTAAAATAAAATCATGCACCCCATTACGTCCAACAGAAGATACATTGGCTACCATACTAATACTCCTGCAAATACGGATAATATTGCCACAATGACAAAGCTTACCTTTGTACTAGCAAGACCCGTTTCCATTTCTTCAAAATAGCCGAGATCCATCAATAAATGACGAACACCCAGAACAATATGATAAAACAGTGCGGTTAATATTCCCCACAATACAAATTTCACTAACCAACTATCAGTAACACTGGCAGCAGCAGCAAAACCTTCAGGAGAGGATAACGATAAATTTAAGAGCCATAATAAAATGGCGATCGCAACGAACGTGATCACGCCCGATACTCGATGTAGGATTGACGCTATCGCTGTTAAAGGAAAGCGCATTGTTTGTAGGTCGAGGTTAACTGGTCTAGACTTCTTTACTTTCACATTTTGCTCACTCAGCTTCATTGAAGCATTTTATTATTATTAAACTCTTTGATTGTTTCTATAGTGAGCCATCAAGAAACAGTTAAAAAATGCTACGCTATCATTAAAAGCAAAGTGTTGAGCAATATAATCGCTTTGTCTTTCAACCGCATTCCCTACGCAGTTCATTAACAACATATCAGCTATATCATAACCAAACGTCAACCACACTATACCTAGCGTAACATTCAAAAACAAACCAACTTACATGACAGTACACACAAAGTTCACAAAAAATGCACAAATACAGAAAAGTTATTAACAAGCGCACATTGATGAATACAAAAATTGACAATTGGTTCACCGAGCGGTACAACAAATATACATCCGTTTCGGATTCAGGATTCTACAAATAACAAAGGAGATTGTTATGGCAGATAAGAAAGCTACTCTTCATATAGAAGGGAAAGCACCTATCGAACTGCCGATTATTGAGGGCTCAGAGGGCCAAGATGTAATCGATGTGCGAAAACTAGGCGCAAGCGGTTTTTTTACATTTGATCCAGGTTTTCTAGCAACAGCCTCATGTGAATCTCAAATCACGTATATCGATGGCGATAAAGGAATTCTATTACATCGTGGTTTTCCTATCGATCAATTAGCAAATAATGCTGATTACTTAGAAGTTTGTTACGTTCTACTTTATGGTGAAGTACCAACACGTGCTGAATATGAGCAATTCCGCACCACCGTAACGCGTCACACCATGGTCCATGAACAAATTGCAAGTTTCTTCCATGGCTTCCGCCGTGATGCTCACCCAATGGCTATTATGTGTGGCGTTGTCGGTGCATTATCAGCGTTCTACCATGATTCATTAGATATTAATAATGATCTTCACCGCGAAATAACTGCTTTTAGACTACTATCGAAAATGCCAACCTTGGCGGCGATGTGTCACAAATAC
Organism: uncultured Photobacterium sp.; assembly: GCA_947039005.1. Classification (GTDB taxonomy): domain Bacteria; phylum Pseudomonadota; class Gammaproteobacteria; order Enterobacterales; family Vibrionaceae; genus Photobacterium. Next base: position 861 of record CAMQXY010000106.1, on the reverse strand, counting down.
ACGACCGGTCAACCTTTTATCTATCCACGTAATGACCTTGATTACGCAGAAAACTTCCTTCATATGATGTTTGCCACCCCGTGCGAAGAATATGAAGTCAGCCCTGTTGTTTCACGTGCAATGGATAAAATTTTCACACTTCATGCTGATCACGAACAGAACGCATCAACATCAACAGTCCGTTTAGCCGGTTCTTCTGGTGCTAATCCATTTGCTTGTATTGCCGCAGGTATTGCTTCACTTTGGGGACCTGCACATGGCGGCGCTAATGAAGCCTGTCTAAAAATGCTTGAAGAAATTGGCAGTGTAGAAAATATTCCAGAGTTTATTGAGCGCGCGAAAGATAAAGATGATCCATTCCGCTTAATGGGCTTTGGTCATCGGGTATATAAAAACTATGACCCACGTGCAACAGTCATGCGCGAAGCCTGTCACGAAGTGCTTGAAGAACTTAAAATTGATGATCCATTACTTGACGTTGCAATGGAACTTGAGCGAATTGCACTGTCAGATGAATACTTTGTCAGCAAAAAACTATACCCAAATGTTGATTTCTATTCAGGTATAATTCTTAAAGCGATTGGTATTCCAGTATCAATGTTTACGGTTATTTTCGCGATGTCTCGTGTTATTGGTTGGATTGCGCATTGGAACGAAATGCACAGTGATCCAACTAACCGTATTGGCCGTCCACGCCAGCTTTATACAGGTTATTCACAACGAGAATTTAAACCCCTCCATGAACGTGAATAACTGAGGTTCGAGTGTTCGAGTGTTCGAGTGTTCGAGTGTTCGAGTGTTCGAGTAAAATAAAAAGGTTGAGACGAAATCTCAACCTTTTTTATACAGCAAAAACAACGA
>CAMQXY010000105.1 GCA_947039005.1 uncultured Photobacterium sp. | reverse complement strand
AACCAAACGTACATATATGTAAAGATATTATGACATTTTCATCACAAACTGAGGGTGATACCTAAGACATTAGCGCTACAATATACAGAATATTAAATGCGAAACATCGCTTCCTAATAAAATAGTGCAACTAGATCAATCTTTAGAGGTATAGATGGTTTATTTTTGTACATATCTATCTGCTCAATGTCAGACTTACGTACTAGATTTCAGCTATTGAAAAACTAGTGGTATGATGAGTGTTAATAAATAATATAAGCAAGAAGCGAATTGGATTGAACTTAGATGGTTATTAAGGCAGATAGCCCAGCGACGTTTGCTGAGAAATACATTATTGAAAGTATCTGGAATAATCACTTTCCTCAGGGCTCGATTCTTCCTGCTGAACGTGAACTTTCAGAACTTATTGGCGTAACGCGAACAACATTACGTGAAGTATTACAGCGTTTAGCACGAGATGGCTGGCTTACGATTCAACATGGTAAACCGACCCGTGTAAATAATTACATGGATACCTCAGGTTTAAGCATTTTAGATACGTTAATCACATTGGATGGACAGGATGTCCAACGAGTATTGGCTGATTTATTAGCGGCTCGTACGGATATCAGTAGTGTTTTTATGCGCTATGCTGTCAAAGGTAATCCAGAAAATTCCAGCGAATTAATTCAACATGTTATTGAATCATGTCAGCGATTATTAGCGGCTGAGAGTTTTGCTGAGTTTATTGAAAATAGTGACGACCGATTACAGTTACTCCAAGAAGTAAAGAAAATCGTTGATAAATACGGTAAGAGTGATCCTCAGTTATGTGAGGAAATTTGTCGAGCACGCGCTTTTAACTATTATGATTACCGCTTGTTTCAAGGTATGGCAGGGAAATCAGGTAACACGCTTTATGTGCTGACAATAAATGGATTACGTAAGATTTATACTCGCGTTGGCGGCTATTACTTTATGAATCCTGAAGCATGCCAATTAGCACTTGATTTTTATAGTGACTTACAAGCATGTTGTGATGATCATCAAGCAGAATTAGTCGCGGATCGTATTAAAAAATATGGCCGAGAAACTGGTGCGATTTGGTATACCCATCGCGTTAAGATCTCTAAGTATTTATATGAAGAAGAACAGTAATAGTCACTGTTTTTTGAAATAATTAAAACGGGGAATCAACGTTATGTTGGTTCCCCGTTTTGTTATGGGTGCTTTTTATCTCTGTATTATATATCAGTATTATATTGTGTATTAACAGGGCAGGTTGCAATAATTTTCCCTCGACCATCAGGCAATTCTTCTTCGAGGGTAACGTTAAAGCCCCATAGTCGATGTAAATGTTTGATGACCTCAGTATGACTCTCTGCGAGAGGGATACGGTTATGAGGAATATAGCGTAATGTCAGTGAACGGTCTCCGCGTAAAGCGACATTCCAGATTTGTAAATTAGGCTCATTATTACTGAGATTATATTGCGATGATAATTTTTCACGAATAGCGCGATAGCCTTCTTCGTTGTGTATTGCACTGACTTCGACATAGTTATGGCGATCATCATCGTTCACCGCAAACAGTTTAAAATCACGCATTAACTTAGGTGATAAGAATTGACTAATAAAACTCTCATCTTTAAAGTTTTCCATCGCAAAATGTAATGTCTCAAGCCAATCAGATCCTGCAATATCAGGGAACCAATATTTATCTTCATCTGTAGGGTTTTCACAAATACGGCGTATGTCTTGGAACATTGCAAAGCCTAATGCATAAGGATTAATTCCGCTGTAATAAGGGCTATTATATTCCGGTTGGGCGACAACGTTAGTATGACTGTGTAAAAACTCCATGATGAATCGATCAGTGACTAAGCCGTCATCATAAAGGTGATTCAAAATAGTGTAATGCCAAAATGTTGCCCAGCCTTCGTTCATTACTTGGGTTTGTTTTTGTGGATAAAAATATTGACTAACTTTACGTACAATACGGACTAATTCTCGTTGCCACGGTTCAAGTAATGGCGCGTGTTTTTCAAAGAAATACAGAATGTTTTCTTGAGGATCGGTTGGGAAACGTTCTTCTTCAATTACCGCTTCTTTGGCTTGATATTGTGGAATGGTGCGCCATAAAGAATTCACTTGAGATTGAAGGTAATCTTCACGGGCTTTCTGGCGTGCAGTTTCTTCCACTAAAGATATTTTTTGTGGACGCTTATAGCGATCAACGCCGTAATTCATAAGTGCATGACAAGAATCGAGTAATTTCTCAACATCACTAACCCCATACTTTTCTTCGCATTCCGTAATATATTTACGGGCAAATAATAGGTAATCAATAATTGAACTGGCATCAGTCCAAGTTTTAAAAAGGTAATTACCTTTGAAGAAAGAGTTATGCCCATAACATGCGTGTGCCATCACTAATGCTTGCATGGTAATGGTGTTTTCTTCCATTAAATAAGAGATACAAGGATCTGAGTTAATGACGATTTCGTAGGCTAGTCCCATTTGACCGTGTTTGTAGCCTCGTTCTGTTTCAATAAAGCGTTTACCAAATGACCAATGGTGATAGTTGATTGGCATACCAATACTGGAATAGGCATCCATCATTTGTTCTGCAGTGATAACTTCAATTTGATTTGGGTAAGTATCAAGACGATAGTGCGCAGCCACCCGTTTAATTTCAACGTGGTATTGTTCAAGCAAATCAAAAGTCCAATCTGGTCCATCACTGAGTGGTTTTGTTGTTGTCGTTATTGCCATCACTCAATCTCCCCCATGTTTGTCCACAACTTACTGATAAAGAATTATAATCGGCACTAGGTTTGTGGTTGTGCCGATTATTTTCAGTACATATTTTCAGTACCATGGAATAGCATTAGTTTAACTAACTTGTTTTTTAAATAGTTCCCTAAACACAGGGAAAATATCATCAACAGTTTTAATATTTTGCATTGCAAAGTTTTCATGACCGCTATGTAAAGATTCATACTCTCGCCACAGTGTTTGATGCGCTCGACGAGTGATTTCAATGTATGAGTAGTAGCGTGTTACAGGCAGTATGTGTTTATCAAGTAACTCACGACAACCTGGGGAATCATCAGCCCAATTATCACCGTCCGAAGCTTGTGCCGCATAAATATTCCATTCCTCAGGGCGATAACGTTGTTTAACGATGTCATGCATCATTTTTAATGCACTTGAAACAATCGTGCCGCCGGTCTCTTGTGAATAGAAAAACTCATGCTCATCAACTTCTTTGGCTTGGGTATGATGACGAATAAACACCACCTCCACATTTTTGTAAGTACGGTTTAAAAATAAATACAATAAGATATAAAACCGTTTAGCGATATCTTTAGTGGCTTGATCCATCGAGCCAGATACGTCCATTAAACAAAACATAACCGCTTGGCTTGATGGCTGTGGGCGACGTTCATAGTTTTTGTAACGTAAGTCAAAAGTATCAATAAAAGGCGTACTGTTTATTTTTTTCCGTAATGCGGTAATTTCCTGTTTAATCCGTTCCTCTTCAAAAGGTTGTGCAGGCTCTGTTGTAAACAGTAATTCCAGTGCTTGTTCAAGTTCTCGCACTTTACGGCGTTTACCTGCGGTCATTGCCGTTCGTCTTGCGAGCGAATTTTGTAAGGATTTTACGATCGCAATATTGGACGGTACACCTTGTGACTTATAACCGGCACGGAATGTTTTCCATTCTACAAGCTGATTAATCGCGTTCTTTTGTAAATTAGGCAGTTCTAAGTCTTCAAATAACAAATCAAGATATTCATCTTTTGATATTTGAAATACAAAATCATCTTGACCATCACCATCAGGGCTTGCTTGACCTTCTCCTGCACCACCTTGACCGCCACCTCCTGGTGGACGTTCAATGCGATCTCCTGGGCTAAATTGGTCATTACCAGGGTGGACAATTTCTCGTTGCCCACCTTTTCCTTGATGAAATATTGGTTCGCTAATGTCGCGAGAGGGGATGGTTATATCCTCACCACTATCGACATCAGTAATCGAACGTTTATTTACCGCATCAGCAATCGACTCTTTGATTTGCTGTTTATGACGGCGTAAAAAACGTTGGCGATTGACGGTGCTCTTATTTTTACCGTTGAGCCTTCGATCAATAAAATGTGCCATAGTTCCCCCCTGTGTTGTCAGTTGGTTACGACGACTTACGTACACGTAAGTACCATTCAGACAATAAACGCACTTGTTTACGGGTATAGCCTTTTTCCATCATTCGAGCGACAAAGTCATCATGCTTTTTCTGCTCATCGGTTGAGGTTTTTGCATTAAAGGAAATAACAGGTAGTAATTCTTCGGTGTTTGAGAACATTTTTTTCTCAATCACTGTGCGTAGTTTCTCATAGCTGGTCCAATTTGGATTTGTACCCGCGTTATTGGCTCGAGCACGAAGTACAAAATTAACGATTTCATTACGGAAATCTTTTGGATTACTGATGCCCGCAGGTTTCTCAATTTTCTCTAGTTCATTATTGAGGGCTGAGCGATCAAATAATTGGCCAGTATCGGGATCACGGTATTCTTGATCTTGGATCCAGAAGTCAGCATAGCTTACATAACGATCAAAGATGTTTTGACCATACTCTGAATAAGACTCAAGGTAAGCGGTTTGAATTTCTTTACCAATGAACTCTACGTATTTAGGGGTTAAGAAGCCTTTAAGGTGCTCAAGGTATTTCTCTGCAATATCTTGCGGAAATTGTTCACGCTCAATTTGTTGTTCAAGCACGTAGAAAAGATGGACAGGGTTAGCCGCAACTTCAGCATGATCGAAGTTAAATACTCGCGATAGAATTTTAAAGGCAAAACGGGTTGATAGACCATTCATGCCTTCATCAACACCAGCGTAATCACGGTATTCTTGATATGATTTTGCTTTTGGATCAGTGTCTTTAAGCGTTTCACCATCATAGACTCGCATTTTTGAATACACGCTAGAATTTTCAGGCTCTTTAAGACGAGATAATACGGTAAAGCGCGCTAAAATTTCGAGGGTACTTGGTGAGCATGGTGCTGATGATAGTTCACTATTTTGTAATAACTTCTCGTAAATACGCATTTCTTCAGAGACACGTAAACAATAAGGTACTTTGACGATATAGACTCGATCTAAGAAAGCCTCGTTGGTCTTATTATTACGGAATGTTTGCCACTCTGATTCGTTTGAGTGCGCTAAAATCATGCCATCAAACGGTAATGCGGATAGTCCCTCTGTACCGTTATAGTTACCTTCCTGTGTCGCTGTTAATAAGGGATGCAGCACTTTGAGTGGCGCCTTAAACATTTCGACAAATTCCATTACACCTTGGTTGGCTTTACACAAGGCACCAGAATAACTATATGCATCAGGATCATCTTGAGAGAAATGCTCAAGCTGACGAATATCAACTTTACCAACTAACGATGAAATATCTTGGTTGTTTTCATCTCCAGGTTCTGTTTTTGCGATGCCGACCTGATCGAGAATTGATGGACGTACTTTAATCACTTTAAATTGCGTAATATCACCACCAAATTCATGTAATCGCTTTGCTGCCCATGGTGACATAATACTATTAAGGTAACGCCCTGGAATGCCATATTCGTCTTTTAGTAATCCACCATCTTCTTGTTTGTCAAATAAACAAAAAGGATGATCGTTTACCGGGCTGCGTTGGCCATTTGCGGTCAAAATATAAATGGGCACCTTTTGCATTAAGCTTTTTAGCTTTTCAGCCAGCGATGATTTACCACCACCAACAGGGCCTAATAAATATAAAATTTGTTTACGTTCTTCGAGTCCTTGCGCGGCATGTTTAAGATAAGACACAATTTGTTCAATGGCTTCTTCCATGCCATAAAAATCTTTAAAGGTGTCATAACGTGATATCACGCGGTTTGAAAATAAGCGACTAAGATGTGGATCTTGTGCGGTATCAATCATTTCTGGCTCGCCAATAGCCATTAGAAGACGCTCTGCTGCGTTGACGTAAGAACTACGATCGTCTTTACAGATATCAAGGAATTCTTGTAATGAAAGCTCTTCGTCTTTAGCTTCTTCGTAGCGCTGACGATAGTGGTCAAAAATACTCATAGTATGCCCCCTGAATCGTTCTTATATTTAAGAGTAATTAATGAAAAACATAGTGTTTTCACATTGCTTACTTATTTAAGCCTAGTCTGAACTTATCACTTTGTATTGCAGAGTTACTGATTGGTAAATAAATATTTTTATAAGAAAAAGGATATGATCGTTGATTAAATAACCGATATTTCCCACTATCCTTTAATTAAAAGGGTTTCGCAAGCTAAATTGTTATGGCATTGTTGTGTATATGTTTGTTTTTGTGATTGTGGGTGATAGCTTAGTCAGTTGGTTGTAAGTGCTTAAAGGTTAATCATTATTAGTTTTTATCTCTAGTTATAGGTCTTTATGTGAAGTAAATATTTGAGTTTTAAATAAAAAATAGTTTTATTGTGTTTTTTTGTCATAAAGTGTTTTTTTTGCTCTGTCTTAATCTCAAGACTGAATGACTAATTGTAAGAATTTACGTTAGTGGACTCATTTTTTAACACAAAAGTGTTGCTGCTGATTTAATCTCAATATGTGGTAGTTCATGTTGTTTTTAAAGAGTATGGAGCGAGGTGTTATGTCTATTTGTCGTGTTGATACGGTATCAATTCCTGTTTCTGATCAAAATCAAGCACTGCAATTTTATCGTGATGTGTTAGGTTTTGAATTGATTAGAGATCATGCTGAAAATCAACAAACTCGATGGGTACAACTGGTGCCTAAAGGGGCAGAAACGACGATCAGCTTAGTGAAGCCCTTTGCCGGAATGGAAGCGGGAGGTGTACAAGGATTGGTGGTTCAAACCTATGATATTCAATCAACCCATCAGGAACTAACAGGGCGAGGGGTTGCGTTGTCTGAGATTATTACCATGATGGAAGGGCGTTTTGCGACGTTTAATGATCCTGATGGTAACGGTTGGGTACTGATTGAATCAACGGGCTCTATGCTGGCATAACATCACTAGTAAGCTGAAATAACTTACTAGTGATCCGTTGTTTTAAATTAGCGTTGAACGGCAATACGAGTTGAAAGCGTATGTGTTTGCCCTGGCTGTAATTCAATGGTTGGAGTATGGATCGTTGATTCCACACAGACCATAGTTTCAAAGCTGTTATTTGCCATATCACCCATGTTAATTGATAATTCTTGCCAAGGATTCCAAATAACAGCAGCGTTATTACCTTGATTCGTGACTAAAATAGTACGTTGATTATCTTGGTCATTAATGGTGATTGTTGGTTGAGGGTGAGTATAAACACGATCAGTTTCAGTATTGAATGTTAATACATCACTGCCATGGCAGACCTTTCCTGCTTGAGTGCTATCTAGGTATTCAGCGCCCATGCCAGTAACTGAAACTGCATTGATATCGGCAATATTAAAGTAGGTGTGTAATGCGCCACCGTATGACCAAGGCTGGGTATCAGTATTGGTTGAGGTTAGACTTACATTGAGTTCTGCACCCATTTCAAATGTGATTTGATTATGGAATTTATGTGGCCAAATTGAACGTGTCTGTTGGTTATCTTCAAGGGTTAAAGTAACAATAACACCGTTATCATTTTCACGGTGTTGTGATAACGTCCATTCACTCGTACGTGCAAATCCATGTGATGGTGCAGCGGCTTTACCAAACCACGGCCAGCAAATTGGAATACCCCCGCGAACAGCTTTGGTGATATCAAATTCAGATTTTTCGCTTAACCAAATGACGTCTTTTTCACCAGCAGGTTTAAACCAAAGTAAATGACCGCCATGAAGTGATATTCCAGCTTCTACCATTGGGTGAATGACGCGAATAATTTTTATTCCTTGATATTCGCATACGGTAACAGCATCAGATAATGCATTGATTATCGAAAGTTGACGTAAATCCATCTTCTTTTCCTTAATGTTAGGTGGCGAAAGCGCCCATTTTTATGTTTTTGAATGTATTCAGCCCCAAGACATAAACAATGGAAACTTATTTTTCGTTTTAAAATATCAAAGAATATTAAGATTTATTTGTAATTATTGTGACATTTTTGATCGTTATATTTCATCTTTCATGGTAATGGGGGATTGGTTACTTGTTTATAACATGCACACATATTGCAATGAGAGACTATACTGCATCATTAATGGGGCGATATATTTTAGGTGTAAAAAAGGCGACACCCTTAAGCGTCGCCTCTTACTATCTGCTTTCAAAGAAAGTCAGCTAATTACTTACATTACTTAGAGATGTGAGTGATTAGATCTAGAACTTTGTTTGAGTAACCGATTTCGTTGTCGTACCAAGATACAACTTTAACGAAGTTATCGTTAAGTGCGATACCAGCTGCAGCATCAAAGATTGAAGTGCGAGTGTCGCCGTTGAAATCAGTAGAAACAACTGCATCTTCAGTGTAACCAAGAATGCCTTTTAGTTCGCCTTCTGATGCAGCTTTCATTGCAGCACAGATAGCTGCGTAAGAAGCACCTTTTTCTAGGTTAACTGTTAGGTCAACTACAGAAACGTTAGCAGTTGGTACGCGGAAAGCCATACCAGTTAGTTTGCCGTTGATTTCTGGAAGAACAACGCCTACTGCTTTAGCAGCACCAGTTGATGATGGGATGATGTTTTGAGCAGCACCACGACCACCACGCCAGTCTTTAGCTGAAGGACCATCTACAGTTTTTTGAGTTGCTGTAGTTGCGTGAACTGTTGTCATAAGACCAGAAACGATACCGAAGTTATCGTTAAGAACTTTAGCGATAGGCGCTAGACAGTTAGTAGTACAAGAAGCGTTAGAAACGATATCTTGACCAGCGTAAGTTGAATCGTTAACACCCATTACGAACATAGGAGTTGCATCTTTAGATGGGCCAGTTAGAACAACTTTCTTAGCGCCAGCTGTGATGTGCTTACGTGCAGAAGCGTCATCTAGGAATAGACCAGTTGCTTCAGCTACTACGTCAACGTTGATTGCATCCCACTTAAGATCTTCAGGGTTACGCTCAGCAGTTACACGTACAGTTTTACCATTAACGATTAAGTTACCGCCTTCAACTTCAACAGTACCGTTGAAACGGCCGTGAGTTGAGTCGTACTTAAGCATGTATGCCATGTATTCAACGTCGATAAGGTCGTTGATACCAACAACTTCGATGTCAGTGCGCTCTTGCGCTGCACGGAAAACAAAACGACCGATACGGCCAAAACCGTTAATACCTACTTTAATTGTCATTACAGTTTGCTCCACAACTTAATTTCTAATGAAATATAACTGGTAGTAAAATTACAGAATCCTTTGTAAGCCTGCAAGCAAAAAAATCGTTTAAATTGCTTAAGGTCAAAAAAAAGTTCGGATTTTTTTTACATTTACACTACAACGACGGTAATTTGTACAATTTTTGTTTAAATTACCGTCACAGTAATTGTTAACTTTTAATCATATTCACAAAAACTAAAAACTGTTTTTGAGTTTATGTGACTTTTTGCACAAGAAGTATGTGGTACAGTGACCCTAAATAGCAAATATAATTATTACGATTATCGAAATTAGTAAAAAAAGGAGGTGGAGGATGGATAAAAAAGACGATTTGTATTGGCAAGAGAAATTATCTGCTGAGGCTTATCAAGTATGTAGACTGCAAGCAACTGAAGCACCTTTTAGTGGCACACTATTACATAACCGTGAGACAGGTGTTTATAGTTGTACCTGTTGTGGTCAATCTTTATTTTCTTCTACTAATAAATATGATTCTGGTTGTGGATGGCCAAGTTTTGATGCGCCAATCACGACAGAATGTGTTCGCTATGTAGAGGATAATACTCATGGCATGGTACGTACTGAAATTCGTTGTTCACAATGTGATAGCCATTTAGGGCATATTTTCCCTGATGGTCCTCCGTCAACGGGTGAGCGGTTTTGTGTGAATTCAATCTCACTGCTTTTTTCAGCGGATGACTTTTCAGCTAATGATTAAGCGTGCAGATTTGTCTGTGTCCATCGCTCTTTAGCATGATAGGTCTTTGTGGTTATTATTGAAGTTGGGCGGTAATTTCTGTTCGTGTGTATTGCCCTCTTTTTAATGCAGCAATTATTTCAAATGCGGTTATCTCTAATCTTTGTCGCTCGTTATCCGTTAAATTAAATTTATTTTTAACGGATGAGTTTACTGATTTTTGGTTATTATTTGGTTGATGGGTAATCGCAATGGTTGTCCACACATAAGCCGCATATTCGTTATTTTGTTGATAATATAATGTCGCAAGAGATCGTAATATATTGATATTAATATTATCGTTGGTTTTGTAAAGACTGAGGCTATGATGCAATATATCAAGCGTTTTAGTTTTATCTTTTTTTATATAATAACTGGCAAGGGCTAATTGCAACTCAGGATGTTCAAGTTCTTTATTGCCTTCAAGAGCGATAAATTGTTGTTTAGCAATTTGATCTCCTTGGCTCCAACGATAATAAATAATATGTGGATCTTGAGATAGGCGTAATTCTTGGTTGAGTCGTTCAATACTTTCATAGCTATGATATAGCGCTTGTATCCGTTTGGTTTTACGTTGTTTTAATTCTGTTGGCTCAATGATTGCCGCATATTCAAGACAGAATTGATATTCTTTAGTTAATTTTAATTCTTTAAACTTATGTTCATCGGTTGGTGTTTGTAAGGTGTCATAGCGTTGCCAGATGAGGTTTGTGCGTTGGATTCGACATTGTCCATCATTAAGATTCAATGATTGGCATAGGCTGGGATTATCGTGACATAAACTGTCAGTTGTGCGGTAACGATCAAAGCAACCACTGAGTAATAGTGATAAAAATACTATTGCTTTAATACTGAGTAGACTACGAAATGGGATCGTATTAGATAATAATAAAACAAAGCTCAAATGGTAAACCTATAAAAAAGAGAGATAGTTAAATCTAGCAGTATTATTCTTTTTGTAAATGATTGGCTTACTGTAAATTAATTTAGCGTGATAGTAATATAAGTAATAGATGATTTTTATACGCTAGCAATATATATAATGCAACTATGAAATATAAGGACAAGAATATGGATATTAGTCAATTATTGGCAGTAATGACGCCAGAAATTTATCAGCGTATTTTAACCGCGGTTGAAACTGGAAAATGGCTCGATGGCTCACCGTTGACGTCACAATTACGAGATAGTGCAATGCAAGCGGTGATGTTATATCAATCACGGCATAATATTCATGCTGATCATATGACGGTAGCGGCTGGTGGTGAGATTAAATTTAAATCAAAAGCAGAATTTAAACGGGATTTTGCTATTGATGCTGCCACTACGAGCCATAATGTTGATACCGTTATCAATAATAACAATAACAATGACATTGCTCGTTTTGAGCATGATCAGTTGTAATCATTATGTTGGTGAGTAC
>CAMQXY010000104.1 GCA_947039005.1 uncultured Photobacterium sp. | reverse complement strand
AATGACATTGCTCGTTTTGAGCATGATCAGTTGTAATCATTATGTTGGTGAGTACGGTAAAATCATTGGTTCACAATAAAAGTCTTGTAACTGATGATCCTCTTCTGCGATAAGATTTGCAATCCATGGTTCAAGTTCTATTCGTTGTAGATAAGCATGTAACTGTGGATAGTGTGGTTGTAAACGTAGCCCACTCATCCAACCGCTGCGAAACACACTCCATAAACTAATTTCTGCCATGGAAAAATGATCACTGACATAGCCTTGGGTCGGAATTTGTTGATTAAGGTAATGCAGAACATCAGGAAGATGATGGGTTAAGCATTGATTAACGGCTTCTTCATCACAGGGTTTATTTTGCATCTTTTGTCTTAAAATTTTTTGATAAAAGAGTACTCCGCCAATTAATGAAGTGAGGCGTGTAGCTGCATAAGATTCGATCCAACGTATTTGAGCGCGTTGGTGAGCATCACCGGGATACAAGGGTGGAATGGGAAATACATCATCTAAATAATGGGCAATAACGGTTGAATCAATAATCGTTAATTTTTCATGCTCAAGTACGGGAATTTTTCCCATCGGATGACGTTTGTGTGCCAGTTCTTTTTCAAGGTAAGGATTGAGTGGTTGAAGATCGTAACGAATACCTTTGTAATTGAGCGCTAACATTATTTTGCGAACGGAAGGTGAGATCGATGTGCCGTGTAAAATCATAGTGATTACTTATTGCTTGGCTCAATGAGCGATAATATTGCAATAAGTGTAGTTTGATTTGTTGTTATTGGTGGTAGAAAATCGCCATAAAAAAGAGCCATCAGGCTCTTTTTTTAAGGGTGCGGCTGAACTAATGGTTTATCAACCACTAGTGGGTTAATTCACCGCGTAGATCTTGCTGCATCATGCTACGGATTGTTTCTATGGTGAGGTTTTGGCTTAATAAGTAATGTAACTTAGCCAGTGCTGCTTCAGGGGTCATATCATAACCACTTAATACCCCCGCCTCTGCCAGTGCACAGCCTGTCGCATACCCACCCATATTCACTTTGCCTGATAGACATTGGGTTAGGTTCATAACAATAACACCACGATCGGTTGCGGCTTTTAATTGTTCGAGTAATTCTTTATTTTGTGGTGCATTACCCACGCCAAATGTCAGTAAGATCATTGCGTTGACAGGTTGACGTAATGTATTTCGGATCACTTCTGGAGAAATACCTGGGTACATAGTGATCACTCCAATAGGCTGAGGCGTAATGGTATGAACTTTAAATGCACCTTCAGGTTTTTTATCTATTTGAGTAATGTTATTAACGCTAATATTGATCCCCGCTTCTAATAGCGGTGGCAAGTTTGGCGAAATAAAGGCACCAAAACCATCAGCATGTGCTTTCGTACTGCGATTACCACGGATCAATTGATTATTGAAAAATACCGTGACTTCATTGATCGGGTAATTAGCCGCAATATGAAGCGCATTAAGTAGATTACTTTGGCCGTCAGAACGTAATTCAATCAGTGGGATCTGTGAGCCAGTTACAATTACGGGTTTGTCTAAATTTTCAAACATGAATGATAATGCAGATGCGGTGTAAGCCATGGTATCAGTACCATGTAAAATTACAAAACCATCATATTTATCATAATTAGCTTTAATATCATCAGCAATTCGTTGCCAATCCATCGGTGTCATATCTGATGAATCGATGAGAGGTGAATACTCATTGATAGTGAATTCTGGCATTTCTGAACGATGGAATTCTGGCATGCTTGCCAATTGTTTCTGCATAAAACCAGCAACAGGAACATAGCCATGATCTGACTTTTGCATACCAATAGTGCCGCCAGTGTAAGCGATGTAAATGTGTTTTCTTTCCATTTTTAAGCTCAGAATGAACGAATGCGTGCGCGTATTATACGCAAACTATATGAAGATGCGAGATTAGTTAGATTTGCAGTGTGATGGTATGAGTTAAAATGTGATCGTAGTGGAGTGTGCTGATTAATTACGCAACACTAGTGTAAATTACTACTCAAGAAAAGGGTGTTTAAAAGGCGTTAATGGTGTGATTAAGTTAAAAAACCCGACCAATAATGGTCGGGTTATTTTATCTTTTATTATGCTTAATTAACCGTACTGCAGTTTAAACAAAATGCATAACGCCCATTGGGATCATTAAAGTTGGTCAGTGAGGTAAGATCTTTGGCTACTTTCGTCACTGGCGCTAATGTCGATGGCATATCACCGAATACCATTGTTGCGATTTGGACTTTCACTTCACCTGACATTTCTTTAAAGAACTGCTGTACTGGCGATAGCGGTTGTTGCATCCATACCAATTGATAATCTTTGAGTTTGGCTAATTCAACAGCGGCGGTAATGGCAGTATCAAAATCACCTAATTTATCCACTAAACCACGTTGCTGAGCATCTTTACCTGTCCATACTCGGCCTTGAGCAATTTTATCTGCTTGTGCTAATGACATATGGCGGTATTTACTGACTAAACCAATAAAACGCTGGTAGCCATTATCAACCCCAAGTTGGAATACTTTTGCCACCCCTTCAGGCAGTGCGCGTGTTACACCCACACCAGAGAACGGTGTTGTACCGACACCATCGCTGTAGACCCCGAGTTTTTCTAAGCCTTTTTCAAAGGTGGTTAAAATTGCAAAAATACCGATAGATCCTGTAATCGTTGTCGGCTGAGCAATAATTTCGCTAGCACTGGATGAGATCCAGTAACCGCCAGATGCAGCAACACTCGACATTGAAACCACTACAGGTTTACCTGCTTTTTCTAAAGCATCAACTTCATTACGAATAATTTCAGAGGCAAAAGCACTGCCTCCTGGGCTATCAACGCGTAGGATCACTGATTTCACTTGTTTATTAAAGCGTGCTTTACGTAATAGTGAGGCAATGGTGTCACCGCCTGCTGAGCCTTGGCTACTTTGACCGTCAACAATAGCGCCGCTAGCAATAACAACGGCCACTTTATTCGGTGATGGTTTTTGATTGTCAACGAGTAGCGGTAGGTAGTCGTAATAGCTGATTTGTTTAAAGCTATGCTTATCGTTAGCACCGAATTGTTTGATTAAAAACTGGGTCATTTGATCGCGAGTTACCAGTGAATCCACCAGACCTAGTTTTTTACTTAACTGGGCAAAATCGCCATTGACCGATTCTAGTTGGGTCACGAACTCATCGATATTTGGGGTTAATGTTTGTGGCTTAATATCGCGATTGGTAGCAACGTCGCTACTAAATGCCCCCCATAATTGGGTTAACCATACGGTATTCGCTTCTTTGGCTGCGGCTGACATGCCATCACGAATATAAGGTTCAACAAATGACTTATAGGTGCCAACACGGAAAACGTGAGTCGTTACATCTAATTTAGCCAGTAGGCTCTTGTAATACAAAGTGTAAGTGCCATAGCCCGTTAACATTACGCCACCATCTGGCGATAAAAACACTTTATCGGCATAACTTGCTAAGTAGTATTGGCTTTGGCTGTAATTATCACCGTAAGCGTAAACAGGTTTGCCTGTTGCTTTAAATTCTTCGATTGCTTTGGCGATGTAACGCATTTTGGTTAAGCTAGTTTCAGGCATACCCTTGAGGTTAAGCACAAGACCAGTGATGTCTTTATCTGTTGCTGCGGCACGAATAGCTTCGACAATATCAAACAGTACATTCTGCTGCACCTCAGGTTTACCTAATACTTCACTCATTACGCTATCAAGTGGATTGTCATAATTTTTTTGTTCAACAATCGGACCAGCGAGGTTAAGTACTAATGCTGAGGGTTCAGTGGTATCGGTAGACTTATCGTCATCGGTTAATGCAAAAATTATCGCGCCAATAATAAGAACGAACAAAATGTTGAGGACAAATTTGCGAGTAAAGTTAATTAACTTCCCGATAGCAAGGAAGAATTTTCCAATCCTTGAGAATATGGCTTTCATGAAAATTCCTGATAATGATGATTGCAGTATCGTAGCGTAGTCACTGCTTAATTACAGTATTTTTACTGTGCAATTATGAACGAATGGAAAAATAAGCGTATGGAATTGATTATAAATAGTGAGTCACACCATGTAAATGTTGCTCACATGTTAACAACCATTGGTATTGTTAAGTAAGCTGAAATATACTGGTCAGACCATAATAGTTAGGAGCCGATCATGGACGATAAAATATATCCTTTTTTATTAGCGCCACTGGATCTTGGTTTTACTCAATTGCGTAACCGTGTCTTGATGGGTTCAATGCATACGGGATTAGAAGAAAAACGTGACGGTTTTCATAAACTGGCTGCGTTTTATGCTGTTAGAGCAAAGGCGGGGGTAGGACTAATCGTCACTGGCGGTTTCTCACCTAATTTTCGTGGTCGATTGCATCCCTTTAGTGCTGAATTTAGTAATGGTCGCCATGTACGTAAACATCGGAATATAACCACTGCTGTGCATCAGCATGGCGGTAAAATTGCGTTGCAGTTATTGCATGCAGGACGCTATGCGATGTCACCTTTTGCGGTCAGTGCATCAGCTATTCGCTCTCCTATTTCTAAATTCACACCGAGCAAAATGAGTCAGCGTCAAATTAATAATACCATTAATGATTTTGCCCATAGTGCCCAACTTGCGCGTGAAGCAGGTTACGATGGGATAGAGTTGATGGGATCTGAAGGTTATCTCATTAATCAATTTATTTGCCAGCGCTCAAACCAACGTTGTGATGATTGGGGCGGTAGTTATGATAATCGGATTCGGTTTGCGGTTGAGATTGTACGTGCTGTGAGGGCGCGTGTTGGTCGTGATTTTATTATTATTTTTCGATTGTCGATGTTGGATCTGGTTGAAGAAGGCAGTACCTATAATGAAGTAGTGCAGCTAGCGATTGAATTAGAAGCGGTTGGCGTCACTATTTTAAACACAGGGATTGGTTGGCATGAAACGCGAATCCCAACCATTGCAACTCAAGTACCACGCGCTGCATTTACGTGGGTCACTGAAAAAATCAAACAACAAGTCTCTATTCCGATAGTGACCTGTAACCGCATTAATACTCCGCAAGTGGCTGAAAATATTTTGGCACAAGGGCACGCTGATATGGTATCGATGGCAAGACCATTTTTAGCTGATCCAGAATTTGTCTTAAAAGCTGAGCAAAACCGCGCTGATGATATTAATACCTGTATTGGTTGTAATCAGGCCTGTTTGGATCATGTTTTTGTGGGTAAACGTGCCAGTTGTTTAGTCAATCCTCAAGCCTGTTATGAAACTGAATTAGTGTTAACTGCCGTGGCTATAGCACGAAAAGTGGCGGTGATTGGTGGCGGTCCAGCAGGAATGGCGTGTGCTGTTGCAGCCGCTGAACGTGGTTTTAAGGTCGATTTGTTTGAAAAAAATGATCATGTTGGCGGTCAATTTAATTTAGCGATGCAAATTCCGGGTAAAGAAGAATTTAAAGAAACCATCCGTTATTTTACTCGCCAGTTAGATCAAACAGGGGTTAAGGTCTGGTTAGGGGTTGAGGCTAATATCGATCAACTTCGTGATTATGATGAAGTCGTTATTGCTACTGGAGTACAACCTAAAATTCCGCCTATTCGAGGTATTGAACATTCGAAAGTGATTGATTACCAAACCTTGATTAGCCAACAAATTACGCTTGGAAAAAAAGTGGCAATCATTGGCGCGGGTGGGATTGGGGTTGATGTGGCAACTATGCTGACTGAGCCATCTGAGAGTGATCTTGATAGTTGGCTGCGAGAATGGAATATCGATAAAAGTTTACGTCATCGCGGTGGCTTGTTACCCAGTGATGATTATATCAGTCCTCGCCAAGTGTGGTTGATGCAACGTCGTCAAGGTAAAGTCGGTAAAGGTCCTGGACGCACAACGGGGTGGATCCATCGTCGAACCTTAGAAAAGCGCGGCGTTAAATTATGGGCTGGGGTGCAATATCAAGCAATCGATGATGAAGGATTACATATTCTTGTTAATGGGCAAACTCATACACTTGATGTCGACAATATTGTTATTTGTACCGGTCAAACCTCAGTCGATAATCTATCTCAACAATTAACGGCGTTGGGCGTCTCAGTGCATGTTATTGGTGGCGCAGAAGAAGCAGGGGAAGTTGATGCTAAACGGGTGATCCGGCAAGGGGTTGAGTTGGCTGCGAAGTTATAATCGCTGTTGCTTGTGTTGACGGCTTTAACTGCCTTATCATACGCCAAACAATAATTATTTTCATTTTGAGGTTGTTATGGACGCGCTATCACTTTTGCTTAATCGCCGCTCATTACCAAAATTAGTTGAGCCAGCACCCGCAGGAGAGGTTCTTGAGAATATCTTTCGTGCAGGGTTACGTGCTCCCGATCATGGTGGCTTAACACCGTGGCGTTTCATTGTTTCTCAAGGTGAAGGGTTAACCAAGCTGGCTGATATTTTGGTTGCTGCTGCTAAAGCGGATAATTTAGATGATTTTGTGATTGAAAAAGCCTCAAAAGCGCCTTTTCGTGCACCGATGGTGATCACAGTGGTTAGTAAAGTGACGTCAGATCATAAAGTACCAGTCATTGAACAACATCTGTCTGCTGGCTGTGCAGCACAAGCAATGCAAATGGCAGCGGTTGCACAAGGATATTCTGGTTTTTGGCGCACAGGATCTTGGGCATACCATGCGGTTGTTCGTGAAGCTTTGGGTCTTGAAGGCGAAGATATGATTGTTGGCTTTTTGTATCTAGGGTCGATTGGGTGCCGTGAGGCGAAAGTACATGAACGCGATCTTGCCCAATACGTTGAATATTTGTAATCGCAGCATCATTACGGATGTAGCATTCAGTCGTGATTTAGTCTGAATGAATGTGAATTAAAGGTTAAAAATAAAAGGTGATCGTTGTTTTATGGTATGAAACTGTGAATGACATCACTTTTTTTAGTGCTAATGGATAATTTTTAGTACCAATGTTGATTTGTATCAACTGAAAATAGCGGCTTTTTAGTTGGAAAGATGACAGTTGTCGAGGGCAGGAGTAGAATCGCTGGTTCTTTCTATATTTTGGAGCGTGTCATGGAAAATATTCGCCTAACACAATACAGTCACGGTGCAGGATGTGGTTGTAAAATTTCACCCCAAGTGCTTGATACTATTCTTCGTAGTCAATTAGCACCTTTTGAAGATCCTAATTTACTGGTTGGTAATGAAAGTAAAGATGACGCTGCCGTTTATGATATCGGTAATGGTCAAGCAGTGATCAGTACCACTGACTTCTTTATGCCAATTGTTGATGACCCGTTTGATTTTGGTCGTATTGCAGCGACTAACGCTATTAGTGATATTTATGCGATGGGCGGTAAACCAATCATGGCAATTGCTATTTTAGGTTGGCCTGTAAACGTGTTGTCACCTGAAATTGCACAAAAAGTGATTGATGGTGGTCGTTCTGTTTGTCGCGAAGCGGGTATTTCTCTTGCTGGTGGCCACTCTATTGATGCTCCTGAGCCAATTTTCGGCCTTGCTGTAACAGGATTAGTCAGTACTGA
Organism: uncultured Photobacterium sp.; assembly: GCA_947039005.1. Classification (GTDB taxonomy): domain Bacteria; phylum Pseudomonadota; class Gammaproteobacteria; order Enterobacterales; family Vibrionaceae; genus Photobacterium. The sequence goes on along the minus strand of CAMQXY010000104.1, from coordinate 4,004 downwards.
TCGTGTTAAGCGTAATGACAGCGCAGAAGCGGGTTGTCATTTATACCTAACTAAACCATTAGGTATTGGCGTATTAACGACTGCTGAAAAACAATCTAAGTTGGCTGATGAGCATAAAGGTTTGGCACGTGATTGGATGTGTAAACTGAATAAACCGGGTGCAGATTTTGCTGATGTTGAAGGCGTGAAAGCGTTAACTGATGTGACTGGTTTTGGCTTAATGGGTCACTTAACTGAGATTTGTGAAGGCAGCAATCTAAAAGCTAAAGTTTGGTTTGATAAAATTCCAACATTACCTGGCGTATATGATTACATTGCTCAAGGTTGTGTTCCTGGTGGTACTGAACGTAACTTTATGAGTTACGGTCATAAAGTTGGTTCAATGACAGATCTACAAAAAGCATTATTGTGTGATCCTCAAACATCAGGTGGCTTACTATTAGCCGTTGAACCAAGTAGTGATGCTGAAGTACAAGCTATTGCTAAAAAACATAACATCTTGCTGGAAGCGATTGGTGAACTTGTGCCTATGGATGGCGATACCTTTATTGAGGTTTGCTAATGTCGCGTCCCAATTGCGAAGATTTCCGTCATCTGTTTGTGAATGATACACCATTAATGGATATGCGAGCGCCTGTTGAATTTACGCAAGGTGCTTTTCCGACCTCTCATAGTCGTCCGTTAATGACGGATGATGAGCGTGCCGCTGTGGGTACGTGTTATAAAAACAGCGGTCAAGATGCTGCAATTGCACTTGGTCATAAGCTGGTTAATGGTGATGTTAAAGCAGAACGTGTAGCGCAATGGAAAGCATTTTGTGAAGCAAATCCAAACGGTTATTTGTATTGTTTCCGTGGTGGTTTACGTTCACAAGTTACTCAGCAATGGTTAAAAGAAGCGGGTATTGATTATCCGTTTATTACCGGAGGCTATAAAGCATTACGTCGTTACTTAGTTGATACTATTGATGATGTTGCTACTAAGCCAATGTCAATTGTTGCCGGTAATACCGGTAGCGGTAAGACTATCATGGTGAATGAACTTGCTAATGGTCTTGATCTTGAAGGTGCCGCTCATCATCGTGGATCATCATTTGGTCGCTATGTAACCCCACAACGTACTCAGATTGCCTTTGAAAATGATCTTGCGATTCAAATGCTCAAAAAGCTTGATCGTGGTATTGAACACTTTGTGTTTGAAGATGAAGGTAAAAACATTGGTTGTGTAACGGTACCAATTGCGATTAATCGTGCTATGCAAGACGCTGATGTTGCTGTGATTGATGATCCTGTCGATGTGCGTTTAGCGCGTTTGTTGGATGATTATGTGATTAAAATGCAACGTGATTATGTGGCTCATTACGGTGAGGAACAAGGTTGGATTTTATTTGCTGAGTATTTAGAAAAAGGCATGTTTAATATTCGTAAGCGTTTAGGTTTAGAGCGCTATGAAGTGATGCTGAAAGCTCAACAACACGCAGTGAAAGTTATGCAAGCGACGGGTTCGTTAGCTGAGCATGATGCTTGGTTGGCGCCGTTGTTAGAGCAATATTATGATCCTATGTATACTTATCAATTAAGTAAAAAAGCTGATCGGATTGTATTTAGAGGTGATTACCACCAAGTAAAAGAGTGGTTAGCTGCTCGCTAGTTTATTTGATATAAACTGATTTGATAAAAAGCCAAACGTATCTATTAATATAATATGATGCGTTTGGCTTTTTTTGTTTAAACGATCACTGCACTGGTTGGTCGTTGATCTTTCAAGATCAGTTGCAAAAAAGAGTATTATGTGAATAAGTACTGGTTTAATATCCAGTGTTATGTTGCCGTTAGCATCCATTTTCGGTACAGTCATAATATTAATCCTTTCATAAAAAGATCCCCATGAGCTGCTTATATATAGCTGAAAAACCAAGTCTAGGGCGAGCGATTGCTGCGGTATTACCTCGTCCACATAAAAATAATACCGGCTATATTGAAGTAGGTAATGGCGATATTGTCACTTGGTGTATTGGGCACTTGTTAGAGCAAGTTGAACCGGATGCTTATGATGCGCGTTACAAAAAATGGCACTTAGACGATTTACCTATTGTGCCTCAGCAATGGCAGCTTATTCCCCGCCAAGCGGCTAAACAACAATTAGCGGTGATTAAAAAATTAGCGAAAACAGCGACTTCAGTGGTACATGCTGGCGATCCCGATCGTGAGGGTCAGTTGCTGGTGGATGAAGTAATTGATTACGTCAAAATATCTAAAACAAAAAAAGAAGCAGCACAACGATTATTAATTTCTGATTTAAACCCTGCGGCAGTTAAAAAAGCTTTAGCGACCATGCGCAGTAACCGTGATTTTATTCCGTTATCAGTCTCAGCCCTCGCGCGTTCACGTGCCGATTGGTTATATGGCATGAATATGACTCGTGCTTATACTTTGTTGGGGCAAAAGGGTGGTTATCGAGGTGTGTTATCTGTTGGGCGCGTACAAACACCTATTTTAGGGCTAGTGGTTAGGCGAGATGATGAAATAGCTAATTTTGTCACTAAACCATTTTATGAGGTATTAGCATTAATTACTTATGGTGAACAAACGATTTATGCCAAGTGGCAACCGAGTAAATCGTGTGAACCTCACCAAGATTCTGAAGGGCGGATTCTCAACCGTAAACTGTGTGAAAATGTGGTCGCACGGATTAAAGGTCAACCCGCAGAAGTGACTGAATCTGAACGTAAACGAACTAAAACAGCGCCACCGTTGCCATATTCTTTATCAGCGTTACAAATTGATGCCGCTAAGCGTTTTGGAATGAGTGCTGCGGATGTATTATCAACTTGTCAGTCACTGTATGAAAAACATAAAGTGATCACTTACCCTCGTTCAGACAGTCGCCACCTACCATTAGATCATTTCAAACAAGCTAATGATGTTTGTCGTGCTATTGCGGCTTCAGATAATCAATTAGCTTCCGCGGTTGATAATGCTAATACAGCATTAAAATCAAAAGCATGGAATGATAAAAAAGTGGATGCTCACCATGCGATTATTCCAACGCCTAAATCATCATCAGTGTTAACTGGTTATGAAGCGAAGATATACCAGTTAATTGCTCGCCAGTACTTAATGCAATTTTATCCAGTAGCTGAATATGCTGATGCGAAGTTAGTGTTTACTATCTCAAATGGTCTTTTTATTGCTAAAGGTCGTCAATTAATGTCACCAGGTTGGCGAATATTACTAGGGCGTGATGATAAAAAAGAAGACAGTGATTTAGCGGATAAGGTGCCGCCATTAGATAAAGGCACAGTATTGGTATGCCGTGATGGTGAGATCAAAGATAAAATGACCGAGCCACCAAAAGCGTTTACCGAAGCGACGTTATTACAAGCGATGACGGGTATTGCGCGGTTTGTATCTGATGCTTCATTGAAGAAAATTCTGCGTGATACCGATGGCTTAGGCACCGAGGCAACGCGAGCAGGGATTTTAGAAATGTTATTTAAGCGGCAGTTATTACAACGCCAAGGTAAAGCGATTCATGCCTCTGAAGCAGGAAAGGGGTTGATTTATGCGTTACCTGATAGTTCAACATACCCTGATATGACTGCGCATTGGGAGCATCAATTACATGATATGGCAGATAGAAAATGTGCCTATCAACCGTTTATGACGGCATTAGAGCAACAAGTGACTGCCTTGATGGAGCAGGTAAAAGTCAGTGATGTGCCGCCAAGTTTGCGTTCATTAACATCACCGGAGTTTACACCGCGAACGAAGAAGCGTAGCTATGCAAAAAAAGGCACAGCGGCTAAAACAAAAGCCACATCAAAGCGTAAGGGTTGATTGAATAATTACATTAGAATTTTTTATGCATACATAATAATCGAACAATAGATCAGGCTCGTTAATATCGCAAAAAACGCGTAGTTAATGTTAATGGTATTTTTGTCAGCTGATTAATATTAAACGATGTTTGTATAATGCCCATATGTCTTAAAAATCATAGGG
>CAMQXY010000103.1 GCA_947039005.1 uncultured Photobacterium sp. | reverse complement strand
CCAATAAACCCACCGGTCTGATGCGCCCATAATTGCGCGTAAATACCGCGTTGTTGCAGTAACTCAGCATGAGAGCCTTGCTCAATAATTTGACCTTTATCAAGGATAATCAAACGATCCATCGCGGCAATAGTCGATAAACGGTGCGCAATCGCGATTACAGTTTTGCCTTGCATCAATTTATTCAGGCTTTCTTGAATTGCCGCTTCAACTTCAGAATCTAATGCAGATGTGGCTTCATCAAGGATCAGTATTGGGGCGTTTTTAAGTAGAACCCGTGAAATAGCAATACGCTGACGTTGACCACCTGAAAGTTTTACGCCACGTTCACCCACTTGGGCATCATAACCAACGTTACCAAAAGAATCGGTTAGGGTTTCAATGAACTCATGAGCGTGTGCTTGATGAGTGGCAGTCAGCAGTTTTTCTTCGCCAGCATCTGGGTTGCCATACATGATATTTTCACGAATTGAACGATGCAGCAGTGATGTGTCTTGCGTGACCATACCTATGTTACTGCGTAACGAATTTTGGGTAACGGCGTTAATATCTTGACCATCAATGCGTATTTTACCGCCTTCGACTTCATGAAAGCGTAGTAACAAGTTCACCAAGGTTGATTTACCTGCCCCTGAACGACCGACTAAGCCGACTTTTTCACCGGGTTTAATATTGAGGTTTAGGTGACTAATAACGCCTTTGTTCTCGCCATAATGGAAGCTAACATCGTCAAACTCGATGCCACCTTGAGTGACCTCTAGCGGTTTAGCTTCTGGGGTATCTTCAATCGCAATCGGTTTAGATAAGGTTTTCATTCCATCAATAACAGTACCAATATTTTCAAATAATGCCCCAACTTCCCACATGATCCACATTGACATGCCGTTGATACGCAATGCAAGGCTGATGGCGATAGCGATAGCACCCACTTGAATTGCGCTGTGCATCCATAAATAAATTGAGATCGCAGAAATCGCAAACAGCAGGGTATAGTTAGTTAATTGAACACAGAAGTTAAACCCCGTTACTAACCGCATTTGCTGATGAACAGTGCTTAAAAATCCTTTCATGCCTTTTTCAGCATATTCAGTTTCACGTTGGTCGTGAGAAAACAATTTAACGGTGGAAATATTGGTGTAGCTATCAACAATAGAGCCCGTCATGGTTGAACGTGCATCTGCCTGCTCTGCCGCAATGTGTTTAAGTTTGGGTACAAAATAAAGTTGAATACACACATAAGCCGCTAACCAAAATAACATCGGTAGCATTAATAGCCAATCCGCTTGGGCTAAAATGACCAATGATGAGGTAAAATAGACTGCAACATACACAAATACATCTGCGGTTTTCATTACCGTTTCACGTACAGCAAGCGATGTTTGCATGACTTTAGTGGCAATACGCCCGGCAAAATCATCCTGATAAAACGACACACTTTGTTTGAGCAAGTAACGGTGTGCCAACCAACGAATCGACATTGGGTAGTTACCCAATAAAGACTGATGAGTTATCAATGATGAAATTAATACCAGCGTCGGCATTAACACTAGAATGACTAAGCCTAACCAAAACAGGCTAGTACCATTTTGAGCGAGAAAGGTATGGGGATCACTTTCGGTCAGCCAATCAACCAATTTACCCATAAAGCCAAATAACATGACTTCAAGAATGGCGACAGTGGCACTCAGAATCGCCATAATAAGCAGTGGTTTTTCAAATCCACGACTATAGTAGCGGCAAAAAGCGATAATACTCTGTGGGGGTTGTTGAGGATCTTGTTTAGGAAATGCCTCGGTAAAATTTTCAAAGCGTTTAAACATGGTTCACCTAGTTGATGAAAGGCGTAATAAGTATATTAACTGACAATATAGAGAAGTATTAAGTCGTGGTTAACGACGATTATTCAGCGACAGTAATAGGGGGAAGATAGCTGCGCTATTGTATGCATTACTTTAATCGTACTCAACAATTGTGATATTTTTAATGATGAAAATATTAACTTGATAGCAAAAAAATATTCATGGTAATGCAACATTGTAATCATCGTAATTAAATAGAGTTATCGTTGTTGATTTTCATAATAAACATGAATAATTTATGCCGCTATTTGTAATTAATGTCTGTTATGTTTGCAGTATAAGCAATGGGTAAAACATGAAAAATAAAGGCACCGTTGTGCAATGGAATCATCAAAAAGGCTTTGGCTTTATTCAACCTGAATCTAGTGGTGAAAATGTGTTTTTTCATATTAGCGCTTTAGTGGATCGTCAAAGTCGACCGCGTATTAATGAAAGTGTTTATTATGAGCTTAGTACTGATAGTAAAGGTAAAAAATCGGCTAAATCGATTATCTTTGTTAAACCGCATTCAGGTATGGATAAATACACTGCGCCAATGAGTAAAGCCCAAGGATTCAGTGTGTTATTTTTGGCATTAGTGGCAGGGTGGGTGTGGTTAGCTCGCTGTCCATATTGGGTTTTAGTGGGTTATATTTGTTTGAGTATTGTTACGTTTGCTGTGTATGCACATGATAAACGTGCAGCTCAAAAAGACGGATGGCGAACCAAAGAAGCGAGCTTACATTTATTGGCGCTGGCTGGTGGTTGGCCGGGGGCTTTGTGGGCTCAGAAAATATTACGTCATAAATCCCAGAAACAGCCATTTAAAGCGATTTTATGGTTAACGATTTTTGTCAATATTAGTGTCTTTATTATTGCGTTTACACCGTTTGGGCATCATTGGGTGCAAGGTATTATGACTTTGATTGGTTAACGAGAATATTAATCATATCTATGATTAGCAATGAATAAACACAGGAGAAGTGCATTGCTACTCCTGTGTTTTGCATTAAATGAAAGGCATATAAAAGAGAATTAATGGGCTATTTTTAGTGTGAAACAGTGTTAGATAAAAGGTTAACCACTAATACGCCTACAATAATGAAGCCAATACCAATAACGGCGGGTAGGTCTAAACGTTGTCCGTAAGCAAAATAGCTAATGGTTGCGACGAGAACAATGCCTGAACCACTCCAAATCGCGTAAGCAATACCCACAGGCATCGTTTTGACCGTAACTGATAATAAAAAGAAGGCAATCGCATAGCCCGTAATAATAATCACACTCGGTACTAATTTGGTAAATTGTTCAGCTTTGGGAATAAACGATGTCGCAATGACTTCAAAAATAATGGCGATAGATAATGCGACCAGCGGTGGCATTGAGGTTAATAATTTGAACATGGGGGATTTTCTATACTGAATGAAAATGCGCATTCTAAAGATATTTTCGATGTGAGACTAGTGTAATTTAAAGCAAATAATGGTGACTTTATTTTAATCATTGATTAATTACTGCGATGCATTCTGCTTATCATATTGCAATATGATCGCGATAAATTTCCTCAAAATAATATTCCTCGTATCGGGTCAATCTATTATCGGCCGTATTGACATACATTAAGCATGATTGGATTGGATTATTTGGTATTGGCATATAATTTGCTTTGTTTATATTGTCATTGCTTATTTTTACAATGGAAGTAGAAATAAAAAATGGTTCGAAAACAGTATGTTTTATTATTTCCTTTTTGTAGCCGACATTATTAATGATGTCGGTTTTTTTTGTTTTAAAAACAGAGATGTAGGAATTGTTTCGATTTTGTCACATATTTAATGATAGAATTTAACGAGTAATTAATTGTTACGCTTTGATGTGTAAGTAGGCAATTAAAATAAGGCATATTAGGTGGAGGTTATTAGTATGAATGGATCTGTGATACGGTATTGGAGCTTAGTTATCGTCGCTTTTATCATGGTTACAGGGTGTTCTAGCTCTGATTTACAGAATGATAAAAAGGTTAACGTGGAAACGAAGCGCCCAGTATTAATAGTCAAACCTGTTGAGTACACCAAAGAGAATAAATCACATAAAGAGAATAAGGTTATTTATGGTAAAGCCTCTTATTACGCTAACATGTTTCAAGGTCGTAAGACGGCTAATGGGCAACGCTTTGATCAAGGAAAGTTTACTGCCGCTCATCGTACATTAGCTTTTGGTACCAAAGTAAAAGTGACTAATATGAGTAATAATAAGAGTGTGATTGTTACGGTCAATGATCGTGGGCCATTTGTTCGTGGACGTATGATTGATTTATCAAGTTCAGCATTTAAAGCGATTGGAAACACGCGTTCAGGGGTATTAAAAGTAAAAATGGAAATTTTAAAATAACAATAAAAAATAAACACAGTAATGTGGATGTGTTGAGTGGTTAATTAGGGAGTTTGGTTATGATTTTAGAAACACTTAGCCAGTCGGTATCGACGGTTTTACATAATAAGGAAAGGTTGTTAAAAGCCTTACTGATTCCTTTTTTGGTGACGTATTTATTGCGCACAATGAAAGTTTCGGTAGTTGGAGATGGGTTATACAGTGAAATAGTAGTGTATCTATTCAATATTGCGATATTTTTGACGTCTTCGATTATTTGTTTACGTACCCAACAGATATTGGATAAGCATGATACTGATGACACCACTAATGTTCTATGGCAAGGGATCACCTTTGATCATCAGCAACGTCGTTACAGCGCATATCTGTTTGTATTATTTGTTTTATTAAATGTTATTTGGAGTTTATGTCAAGCGGATTATGCAATAGCAAGTAATTGGTTTATTTATAGCTTAATGTTGCTATTAGGCGTTGCTGGGTGGGTGTTGTTTTCTCGTCTATCATTTGTGTTACCAGCGATTGCTTCAGGAAAAGAGGCTTCATTTAAAGATGCATTTGAACTAACAAGAGATAAAAAGTGGTATGCGTTCGTGATTGCTGGTTTATTGCCAGTGGCACTTTACCTACTCTTTATTGGGTTACCGATCTTGTTATTGTTCACTAATCCTACTTTAGCGATGGGGATTAAGTTTCTTTATATTGTTATTTGGGGGGGGATTATTATTGTGATGCCATTCATTATTGCAGCGATTGAGGCAACGGCTTATCGTGCTTTAATTGATAAATCAACAGTAACAATTTGATTAAACAAGTAATAAACAATGAAATATTGTGTTCGTTGCGATTAAGATCAAGAGATCTTTCAGATGTAATGTGCGAGTAGATTGTTTGTTTACGTTAATCATATAAAAAAGAGCGCATGAGCGCTCTTTTTTTGTCGGTTATTAACAACAAGATTAGAAGTCGTCGTCGTCGCCACCAAAGTCGCCACCAAAGCCGCCATCGGTATCACCAAAACCGCTATTGTTTGCGAACGTATCATCGCCGCCAAAGCCGCTATCATCGCCACCGAAACCTGAATCACCAAAGCCGCTGTTATCGTCACCAAAACCAGCATTGCCAAAGCCACCAGTATAGTCAGAAGCAAAGCTGTTTGAGTCATCATTAAGGAAGCTTTCATTATCAGCTTGTGGATCAGTGCTTGCATCTGCCGCAGTATCTGTTTGTGCGGTGTCAGTTGCTGCTGTATCCGTTGCCGCATCTGCAGGGGCCGCATCTGCTGCTGGTTCTGCCGCTGCTGTTTCAGCAGGTTTATCACCAAATATCATATTGCTAATTACACTACCAGCAACCATACCTGCCGCAACACCGGCTGCTGTTTGCATGAAGCCACCGAAAGCGCTTGGCTGGTGAGCTGGTGGCTGTGGCGCTTGTGGCGGCGCTTGACGAGAGCCACCAAACATACGACTCATTGGGCCACGGTTTGATTCTTCTTTGTAATACTCAGCGTTTTTCTCTAAGTAATCGTTCTTTTCTTTTAGTTGCTTTAGTGCCATTTCTTGCACTAATACTGCTTGTGTTAGTTTATAAACGGCATCGGGTTGTGCACCAATTTCGCTGCTAATAAGTTGCTCTGCTTCTGCATCTTTTTTGCTTTCAGGGCTTTTTTGGAGCTTAGCAGCAACGCTTTGAATCAGTTCTTTTTCTTGTGGAGTCATGATTATTACCTTCTCAATACCCTGTCATTGGTAGGGTGTACCGTTGCTTGGCTGATGAGATTTATTCAAACATCAGCCTTGCTAAATAAGATTACTTACTAAGTATAGTATTCTCATACTAACTTTGAATGGGTGATGAATACACCGCTATAATTTGCAAGTCGAAATAGAATGCGCAAATACTGTATTACGTTCACTGTACTACATCTATAGTTTGCTACAAGAAACTTCATTTAGTTTGTTACTATCTGTAAATGGGTACTGAAAATGTATTATCAAGCATAGTAGAGCAATTTATTTATCGTTTGTTAACATGCTCTCATTATTGAGAGCGTATTATACTGATCTAGTTGCATTAATTGGAGTGAAATATTGGAAGGAAAGGGAATGTAATCATTAACGCAGAATATTATTATCATGACGCCAATCCATGATCGTCCATTCTTTCATTTGGGCATGCATTGCGAGTGTTGGATCGGGGTTAACGGCAAAAGGCTTATTAACAAGGTTAAGCAGTGGTAAATCGTTTATGGAGTCACTGTAGCCATAACTGCCTTTATAGTTATGATTTTGTTGTTGCAGCCATATTTTTAAACGTTCAACTTTACCTTCTTTAAAACTCAGAATACCCGTTGTTGCGCCGGTATAGATCCCATTGTGTTGCTCTACATGAATCGCAATAACATCCTTGACTCCAAGAACCGCAGCAATCGGTTTGACAAGATGCTCGCCTGTCGCAGAGATAATTAAAATATGATCACCCCGTTTGCGGTGCCACTCAATCCGTTCAAGCGCTTGTTGGTATATTGCTGGAGTAATAATATCGGTAATAAATTCATCAATAAGAGGTTGGATTTGGTGGTGACTTTTACCTTTGAGGGGAGCAAGTGTCGCTGTCATATAACTGTCCATATCGAGTGTGCCTTTGCTATAGGCTGTCATCATGGCGTGCTCTTGGGTTAATAATGAAAGCGGAGCTAATCCTTTAGCGACAATAAATTTATGCCACAGGCTTGCTGAATCAGCAGCAATCAAGGTTTCATCTAAATCAAATATAGCAAGGTAAGCTGGCATTATTGGTTTGATATTTTCTGTTGTTTGGGGAATAAATGACACGCGTAATTCCTTAATTGGTTCATTGTTATATTTATCATTGTGGCGTAATGGTTGTTAGAGTAAGAAATAATAATGACAGTTTTATGATGTTGTTGTGGCTTTTTGGCGACATAGTGTAGTCAATGGATAAGCTGTAATGCTAAGTTGTTGCAATATAAAAATGATCTTATGTTATTTCAGCGATGGTAGGTGTAGTTTAGATTACACGATACAGTTATTTAGATAGGAATGACGATGAGTAATACGATAATCACAATTAAAACTAACTGCATTAATGATCTTAATTTGGCGACTGAATTGGCGCAGCAACAGGTTGTTGTCATGGATATAGAACAAATACAATTTCAATTAGCCAATAACACCACGGTATTATTTAAAAAGGATGCGGCATTACAGCATTATTTAAATACTTTATTAGGGATGAATTTAAAGCGCGTGTTCCGTAATAATGAGCATCAACTTAATCATCTCACTGAAAAATCAGTTAATATTGATGGTACGTTGTTATTGTTGAAAGACGATGGCGACTGGTTACGGATGCAATGTGATAGTGGAATGCTGGCAAAGTTATAATATTGTGTGCTGATTATTCACGGTCAATCTAGGATGAATGTGACAGATTGACCGTAGAGCGAGATGCTATTTGATTTCTTCACATATACGCTTGTTATTCGTGTAATAGTAGCGGTGATGGCTATCGGGTGTTTTATCTGCAAATTCTTTGTCGATAACATAAGGTGTGCCTTTGGCAAATAACCAAATGAATTGTTCAATCGCTTCATCAAATTGTGCTTCAGTGGCATGCTTAGTGGGGCGTGAAAATTCAAAGCGCGTTAACATTGTCTTATTGATAATCGAGCAACGTTCATAATCACTAAAGCCAAGTTGTTTGAGATTAGGTTGTGGCATCCCACCAGGCACCATATGTGAGGGAACTGTCAGAACAGCTTGAGTAAGATTCATCGTGTATTCTTCCTTATAATATCAATCGATCTCTTAATAACTGTAACTGACTTTATGGTTTCTCTCTAGCTTTAAATGTAAATAACGCTGTTGATTTGATTTGTGAAATCTTTTTATCAATGTTAAGTGATCATAAAAAAAACAGTAAAGATAATATGGCGATATTGATTGGGTCTTTAACTGAGATAAGTGATCTATTTTTTGATGATATGTTGTATTAAGAAACAAAAAAGGATCTGAATATGTCAGATCCTTTTAATATCATTAGCCTATATATTGGCTGGGGATAAGAAATTAGTCTTTAACCCATTGATCATTTACTTTTTTCAGTGATACATTTTCATTTACTGTATCAACAGTTTGTCCTGCTTTGAAATCACCGTATTTAGCACTAAATGCCACAACCATTACTTCAGCTGCTAGATTATTTTTTAATGTATGCAAAGCTGATGACATGTCGTCTTTTTTGGCATCGGCTGTCGTATCTGTTGCTGGCGCTTGTGGTTTTGCAGCGAGTGCTTTCATTGAGTCTTTAAACTCTTCTAAGCTCTTTTTCGCAACCAAATCGTAACTTACTTCTGCTTTATAGTCTGTTTTAGTATCAAGCAATACTTTCGTAATCTTAAGGTTTTTCACTGTGAATGGCGTAGTTTCTGCAGTGATACCAAGATTTGGTTGCTCATATTGGCTTGTTTGAACAACATTAGTAATCGTGGATTCGTCAACTTTATCGCTACAACCTGCTAAAAATAGTGTTGATGCGATAGCGGCGGCTAAAACAAATTTTTTCATCAATAATGCTCTTTGCTTGTATTAAAGATACCCAGAACAAGGTGTTGAACTGGCGTCTATGTGAACTATACGTTACATCCAGTTTTAGTATTGAACAAGTAATGACAGTAATTTATTACTTAATACTCATATTCATTGTGTTAACGCTTAAAAATTGGACGATGTTTTATATTTTGGTGTTTGGGGGATGTTTACTTTGCTATACCACCTTGAGTGAGCTTTTTAGGGTCCAATAATGATTCCAGTTCAGTACGGCTTAAATCGGTTTCTTGCTCTGCTACATCAATAATTGGGCGTTGTTCTTTATACGCTTTCTTGGCAATTTCCGCCGCTTTTAAATAACCAATAACAGGGTTTAATGCTGTAATAAGAATTGGATTTTTGCTCAGTGCGTGCTTGAGATGTTCATGACGGACAGTGAATGTTGCAATTGCTTTGTCGGCTAATTGAGTGGCAGTCGTAGCTAATAAGGTAATACTTTGCAGTAAGTTATAGGTAATAACGGGTAGCATAACATTAAGTTGAAAGTTACCTGATTGGCCTGCAACTGTAATCGTTGCATCATTGCCTATCACCTGTGCAGCAACCATAGCTGCAGCTTCTGGGATTACGGGGTTTACTTTTCCTGGCATTATTGATGAACCTGGCTGTAATGGCTCTAATTCAATTTCGCCTAAACCAGCTAATGGACCTGAATTCATCCAGCGCAGATCATTGGATATTTTCATTATAGCGACAGCGAGGGTTTTTAATTGACCGGATAAGGAAACGACAGCATCTTGACTGCTCATACTGTAAAAGAAATTACTGCTGGTACTAAAAGGAACGGCGGTAGCAATGGCAATATTTTTAGCAAAAATAGCAGCAAAATGTGGATGGGTATTGATACCTGTACCTACAGCCGTACCACCTTGTGCTAACGCTGAGACATTTTCTAATGCCTGCTCAATACCACTTCGCGCATGTTCAATTTGACTTTGCCATCCTTCTAATTCCTGTCCAAACGTAATTGGCATTGCATCCATTAAGTGAGTACGACCTGTTTTTACACAATCAGTTAATTGCTGACTTTTATTTTCTAGTGTGTGTTCTAAATGTTTTAAAGCAGGTAATAATTGCTGGTGGCAGGTTAAAGCGGCGCTGACTTGAATTGCAGTAGGAATAGCATCGTTACTGCTTTGACCACGATTAACGTCATCATTAGGGCTAATGGTTACCCCTAGTTGCTGTGAGGCTAAGGTGGCGATGACTTCGTTAGCATTCATGTTGGAACTGGTACCTGATCCCGTTTGAAAAATGTCGATTGGGAATTGGTCATGGTGCTTGCCGTCAATAATCAATTGGCAACTATCAATAATTGCGTGTGCTGTTTTATCATCAATAAGTTGTAGTTCAAGGTTCGTCCGTGCTGCGGCTTGTTTAACATAAGCAAGAGCTTGAATAAAAGCACTTGGCATGGTTAAACCACTAATAGGGAAATTATTGATTGCACGTTGTGTTTGAGCTTGATAAAGCGCATCGAGTGGGACTTCAATGTCACCCATACTATCAGTTTCGATACGATGTGATACTGACATAATGTTATCCTTTAAATTGATGATGTTCCATAATGGCAATATGTGTGAATATGAAGCTATTGTGACTAATTACCATGAGCTAATAAGTTATTATAGGCTACTGTTGGTATGGATTTTTATTGATATCATAGTTTGCGAATACGTTATCATTCGTATCGATATGGTCTAATAAAAGTATAAATCACATCACTGTATTTCAATTGTTGGTGCAGTTATTGCCTGAAAGAAAGCAATGCTCAAATGGTCAATGCTAAGCATAGCGAAAGTGCTATTAAGGGGTAGAGGTGATTCGAAGTATAAAAGTATTATTTATTAGCAGTAGTATGTACTGTTTATTACAAAGCTATGTGGTTAATGCTGATCCGATTGATACCTCTGTGGTAGAGATGTTAAGCGTTCCGTCTGCAATGAAACAACTTGAATCGAATGGTTATTATGATTTTCGAATGATAAAAGTTGAACGTAAGCACAATGAAATTGCAGTCAAAGCGCGTAATAAGGCCGGCGAACCCGTTGAATTAGAAATGGATTTGTATACTGGCGCTATTTTACATGAACAAGCTAATAATGCCGAGATTCAATAGTAGTGCTAAATTGATAATTTTATACAATGGATAAGAAAGATAAAGATCTTTACTTATCCATTGATATATTACTCATCGTCGTTAAAAACTCGACCTTCTAGGGAGTATGGGTCGTTTTCATCGTATAAATTATGATGACCACGAATCCGCTTGAGTGTTTTTTCAAGGGCTTTAGCCTGCTCAAAATGACCTTCTTGATAGGCAATGGATATTTTTTGTTCCATATCTTCAATTCTATCTTGGTTGTTCATTTTAATCCTCCCATGAGTTGTTCTCGATTAATTAACTGCCTCTATATTATTTTATACCAAATTTCTAATTAGGTAGTTGGCGTAGCCGTATGAATTTTTAAACCTTGTCATTACTAATAGCGACTAATAGCGACTAATAGCCATTAAGATGGTGATGAGAAAGGGGAGGCCAAAGTGAGTATTGGGTGGATGCAAATGAGACAATAACAACATTTAACAATGAGCCGCTACCTAAATCACGAATAACTTAAGTGCGCCATCCTTTTGCAGCGCAATAAGCCTCAAGCATATCTTGCTGACGATCTAGGTCAGATTTTTGGTCATGACTAGATACACGACAATAACAAAGCGTTGGGGCGGAT
>CAMQXY010000102.1 GCA_947039005.1 uncultured Photobacterium sp. | reverse complement strand
AAATTCGTTCTTTAAACACACTACAATATTCATCCCGCAATAATACAAAAAACATTATAAATCAGATACATTTTTAGTTATGAATCCCGATAGTAATCACAAAATCGGGCGATTGCCGTTTAGTTTTCCATATCTATACCATTCAAGATTCCTGCGCGCGGATAATAGATTCCCTATCGCCCTCGCGGGCATTCACTGTCGGGAATGACGGGGGGTTGGCTTACATGTCGCGGCAGATAATTATAGTGACGAATAAGTGATTTATAGCCACGTAAATAATACAAGCCACCCTCGCCACTACCCTGCTTTTCATATTACAAAAACCAATTAAACAATCTTTACCCCTGTTGCCATTAAGCGTTCTGGAGTTAATAACACACTTTCAGATTCATCATCTGTTTCAGCACATAGCAACATGCACTCTGATGTTTCACCGCGCATCTTGGCTTTGGCTAAATTACACAGCACCACCACTTGCTTACCTAATAATTGATCTTCGGTGTAATAAGGCACTAAACTCGTCACCGTTTGGAGCTTAGTCTCACCGACTTCAATTTGAACAATATACAATTTATCGGCATTTTCATGGCGAACAACATCAATGATCTTTCCAACACGAATATCTAATTTGGCAAAATCTGCGTACGAAATAGTGTCCATGGAATCTCCTTCAGGCTTAATAGTCCATTAAGCACATTAATAATCGCGATACATACACGCATAGAATGTTAACGTTTACATTACCAATTAAATATTGATTTACAAACAATATCATTTCGAATTAGTTAGCTATATCACACCGTTAAATTGCGTTATTTACACAACCGTAGTTTAATAGCTTGAACAGTAAAGAGGTGATCATGGCAACAATCAAAGATGTGGCGAAACTCGCCGAAGTATCTGTCGCAACCGTATCACGGGTGATCAATAAATCCCCTAAAGCAAGTGAAGCCGCCATTACGGCAGTAACACAAGCAATGCAAGCACTTGGCTATCGTCCTAATGCCAATGCACGCGCACTGGTAAGCCAATCAACCAATACCATTGGCGTGTTAGTAGGTGATGTATCAGATCCTTTCTTTGGCGCAATGATCAAATCGATCGACAATATTGCCCGCCAACATGGCAAGCATTTATTGATCGGTAACGGCTACCATAATGCTGATAGTGAACGTGAAGTGATTGAACTATTGATCAATAACCGTTGCGATACGCTTATTATTCATAGTAAGAGTTTGTCTAATGGCGAATTGATTGCTTTTGCGAAAGAAGTGCCAGGAATGGTGCTGATTAACCGTTTTATTGCAGAAATTGCCGAGCGTTGCATTGCACTTGATAATCACCGTGGATCATATTTAGCGACTGAGTTCCTGATTAAAAATGGTCACCAGCATATTGGTTATATTTGTTCAAATCACGATATTGAAGATACTGAACAACGAAAGCAAGGTTATTTAGAGGCATTACAAGCACACCAATTAACTGCCCCACAAAGTTATATTGAGTACGGTACGCCAGATGAAGATGGTGGTGAAATGGCAATGACCAACCTGCTTGCTAAAAATCTGCCAATAACGGCTATTGCTGCTTATAACGATTATATGGCAGCTGGCTGTTTATCTGTACTTGAAGACAATGGATTAACTATTCCCACTCAAATGTCATTAATTGGCTTTGATGATGGTTTAATTGCTAAGTATCTCCATCCTAAACTGACAACAGTACGCTACCCGATTCAAATAATGGCAGAACAAGCGACTCAATTGGCTTTTCAGTTAGCTACAGCAGCAAAACAATCTATGCAGCAGAAAGCAGAACCAGATTCAAGTATTACCCATACGTTTGTACCCACATTGGTTAAACGATTATCCGTGGTAGAACATCAGTAATGTAGATCACGTCGGTCTATTAAACGTAAAGAAACAACCGTACAAGTGACACTGTCACCTGCATGGTCGTCTTGTGTATTTAGATTCGATTTGCTTGTTCAGAAAGTGAACACTTTATCAGCAGCAAGCGTCCATTCGGCTAAATCATCTAAGGTGGCAATAACAGCATCTTCAATTAATGGTAACGCTGTTAATCCACGTGCAGCACAACAGGTTTTACAGAGCTTAACTTCACTACCTTGGGCTAAAACAATTTCAACCATTTGCTGAATATCATAGCCTTCTGTTGGTGATTGTTTTGCCAAGGCACAGGTTACGGCGTCAGACATTAAAAAGATTTTCACGGCAACAGGTTCAGCTTCTTGCTCATTCAATTTGATCGCTAAACGAAGTGCGTTGAATGGTCGTTCAGATCCATAAGGAGCATCATTAATTATCATTAGTATGGTTTGCATTATTATCTTACTCTCTATGAAATTTCGACCACTGTTTTACCATGAAACTGGTTTTCAGTAGTCATTTATGAATGTAAACCACACCTAATGTCTATTTTTTATTCTCAAGCAGTATTTTTTGTAATTTTAAACTTTTAACTACTGCAATAATTTGGCACATTAACGCCCTCAACGAGCAATTGTATGTTAAATGCAGTTGCCATAACCTAACCGTCATTTACAGTGAGCACCCAATGAGCCATCGCCTTCAACTAACTTCTGCCCCTTCAGTGTTGTTTCTGTTTGGCTTATCAGGTGCTGGAAAGTCATTTGTCGGTGACGTAATTGGCGCACATCCCGATTGGTTTGTTTACCATGCTGATGATGATCTTACTGATGAGATGCGTCAGATTATTGCAGCCAAGCAGCCGTTTACCGAAGAGATGCGAGATAAATTTTTCTGCCGTATCGTTGATAAAATTAACCATTATCGTGCTATTTATCCTCATCTGGTCATTACTCAGGGTGCTTATAAAAGAAAGCATCGTGACTACATTCGTCAGCAGATTAATAATCTAGAAATGATTTATGTGACAACGTCAGATATGTTGATTCACCAACGCTTAGAATATCGTATCAACGGCATATCGAATGCCAGTGCTGAGGCAATTAAACATATTTTTGAAGTGCCCGACGAGAGCGTTAAGAAATTACATAACGTCGACGGTAAAGAAGAAATTATCCAGCAACTTAATGCGTTTTATAATAAATAAGCACCAATAAAAAACCCACAACACTAAGATTGTGGGTTTCAGTCATTACTAAGCGCTATCGGAATCGATAACTGGTTAAATAATGATAATGCTCATTGGGACGTAATATCGGATCATTATCCTGCCATTCAGGATGGTTCGGTGAATCAGGCAAAAACTGCGTTTCAAGCGCAAAACCACTGTAATCAGCGTACTCGCCACCAATTCGATTCGGACACCCTGCCAAATAATTCCCCGTATACAATTGCATTGCAGGCTTGGTGGTTAATACATCCATCGTTAACGAGCCGTCTGCCGCGATCACGGTTGCACACGCTGTTGTTGCTCGACATACATCAGGATGCAATACAAACGAGTGATCGTACCCTTTGGCTTGTTGCTGATCTGCATCGATTAACCAATCTTGATGAATCGCTTTGGGTTGGCGGAAATCAAAGCTTGTTGCCTCAACCGCATTAAAATCACCGAACGGGATCCCTTGCTGATCTGTCGCTAAATAATGATCAGCGTTGATCGTTAACTGATGCGATAAACAATCATGCCCGCTATCAGCGCCTAACAAATTAAAATAACCATGATTAGTTAAATTAACAATTGTTGGCTTATCTGTTTCCGCACTGTAGCGAATCGTCAGTTCATTATTTTCAGTTAATGTATAGGTCACCACAACCTGCAAGTTACCTGGAAAACCCATATCACCATCAGCAGATAACAACCTAAATTGCACTTCAGTAGCATTCAATTGCTGCATGTGCCAGCGACGTTTATCGAACCCCGTTTCACCACCATGTAAACAGTTGCCATTTTGATTGGTCGATACTTGGTAATGCTCACCGTCTACGCTAAATTTACCGGCTGCGATACGATTAGCATAACGCCCAACCGTTGCGCCTAAATACGCCTGTTGCTGATAAAAGTCATTCAGGGTACTTACCCCTAACAGCACTTCTCGGTATACGGTTTGGTGATCCGCAGCAACTGGTACACAGCAGCTGAGCCACGTTGCGCCAATATCCATCAAGGTTACTGACATCCCATTTTGATTAACAAGAGTAATCAACTTGGCAGGCAAGCCATCCATTGCCATATCAACAGTCATAGATTGATGTAACGCAATTGCATGTTGAGGCAGGTTATTTAACATACTCAATCGCCTTTTAAATTACGCTTCAACCGCAAGGTTTTCATTGATAACACCTGCACCCGCCATAGCTTTACACACATAAATGGTTGCTTGTAAGCCTGTTGCAGCCTGATATTTAGCATTCACTTCAGCGGTAATAGCATCAACAAATGTCGGCGGTACCAGTGCCACAATACAGCCACCAAAACCACCGCCGGTCATGCGCACACCACCTTGATCGCCAATAACACCTTTCACCATATCGACCAGCGTATCAATCTCAGGAACGGTGATTTCAAAATCATCACGCATTGAAGCATGTGATTCAGCCATAAGCTCGGCAAGTACCGCCATGTTGCTATTACTCAAAGCAATGGCGGCAAGTTCAGTTCGCATATTTTCAGTGATCACATGGCGTGCACGTTTAGCCACCATCACATCAAGCTCTGCTTCTCGCTCAGTAAACATGGCTAGCGTTACATCACGCAATGCTGGCACACCAAAGAAAGCTGCCGCTTGTTCACACTGTGCGCGGCGAGTGTTGTATTCACTATCCACTAAACCACGTTTTTTATTGGAGTTAATGATCACCACTGCCATATCTTCAGGCATGGCAACAGCGGTTGTTGCTAATGAACGGCAATCAATCAGTAAAGCGTGGTTTTGTTCGCCTTCTGCCGAAATTAACTGATCCATGATGCCGCAATTACAACCGACAAATTGGTTCTCTGCTTGTTGACCATTAAGCGCTATCTCTTGCTGACTGATGCTAAGATCAAATAATGCTTTAAATGTTTGACCAATCACCACTTCAAGCGCAGCTGATGAACTTAAACCCGCACCTTGAGGAACATTGCCGCTAACAACAATATCCGCACCACCCAACACATAACCACGATCTAATAAGCACTTAATCACACCACGGACATAATTAACCCACATGCATTGTTGATCAAATTCAAGCGGCTGAGTGATATCAAACTGATTAACCTCATTGTCGTAATCAACCGCAACCACACGCACGATGTTATCGTCACGACGCGAAGCAGCGACTATGGCTTGATAATCAATCGCACAAGGAAGCACAAAACCATCGTTATAATCAGTATGCTCACCGATAAGATTTACACGCCCAGGTGCTTGAATAATATGACTAGCTACATAGCCTAATACTGATGAAAAAACGGCAGATACGTTATCAATAAGGTGTTGAGTACGATTCGTTGTCATTATTTTTACCTACTATTACCAAGGGTTACCGTGTGGTAACGAAATTCATTAAATCAATAAAACCTATCTAGCGATTAATCTAAATAGTGCACATCACTGACTGCGCGTAATTTTTCAGCAGCTTGTTCTGCGGTTAAATCGCGTTGACTTTCAGCCAGCATTTCATATCCCACCATGAACTTTTTCACAGAAGCAGATCGCAGTAATGGTGGATAAAACAGAGCATGAAGTTGCCAATGATCAGTCGAGGTATCGCTAAAATTATTATCCGACTCAAAGAAAGGAGCGTAATGCCAGCCCATAGAATAAGGGAATGAACACTTAAATAAATTATCGTAACGACTAGTAAGCTTTTTAATCGCTAACGCTAAATCATCACGTTGCGCAGATGTCAGTTCATCCATACGACGAATATGGGTTTTAGGTAATAGCATGGTTTCAAAAGGCCACGCTGCCCAATAAGGCACCACCGCCAACCAATGCTCAGTTTCAACCACAGTACGAGAACCGTCTTCTAGCTCACTATTAACATAATCAACTAATAAGTTAGTGCCGTGTTGCGCATAATATTCACGCAATAAGGTATCTTTACGGCTAATTTCATTGGGTAAAAAGTTATTCGCCCAAACTTGACCATGTGGATGTGGTTGTGAACAGCCCATCACTGAGCCTTTATTTTCAAACGCTTGCACCCAAACGTAATCTTGACCTAACTCTTCTATTTGTTCATTCCATGTATCAACCACTTTACGAATAGCACCAACAGATAACTGCGGCAGTGTTTTACTGTGGTTAGGTGAGAAACAAATAACACGGCTTAAACCACGCGCACTTTGGCAACGAAATAAAGGATTACTGTTTTCAGGCGCTGCGGGTGTATTCGCCGTTAACGCGGCATGGTCGTTACTGAAAATATAAGTCCCCGTGTAATCAGGATTTTTATCACCAGAAACACGGGTATTGGTTGGGCATAAAAAACAAGAACCATCATAAGCAACATTTGATTCCGGTTGTGGCTGTTCATCAGCACCTTGCCACGGACGCTTAGCACGATGAGGAGAAACAAGTACCCACTGCCCTGTTAACGGATTATAACGACGATGAGGATGGTCAATCGGATCAAAACATTCAGACATAATAATTGTGCTCTTGTGATTCTGTAATGCTAAAAAGTCTAAATTGATTTTAGGTTTACTTCCGTGATCAATGACACGTTATGTAAACGTTTCCACAAAAACAATAATTGGTGCCGATCCTCACAAATTAAGATCATCTTCATTGCTTATTTAAGCCCTATGGTTCAATACTTTTAACGTATTTACACATTGCTTCCAATTTCAAAAATAAACATTCATTAACAAAAACTAAAGTATTCGAGTTTTTTACTAAATATAGATAGTATAATTCTATAAAATATAACTACATGTCCCTCAAACACACAGCAAACATTATTCAGGTTGCAGGGATTGCCGGAGGACAAATGGCAACATTAAAAGAAATCGCAACCAAAGCGGGCGTATCATTAGCAACGGTTTCTCGTGTTTTAAACGATGATCCAACCCTTAGTGTCAAAGATGAAACCAAACGTAAAATATTTGAAATTGCTGAGCAGCTTGAATACACCACCAGTCAATCTCGAAAATCAGCGAAAAAACAAACGCTACATTTCCTTGCTTTGTATAATTACAAACAAGATGTTGAGGTCGATGACCCATATTACTTAGCTATTCGACATGGTATTGACACTCAATGCGATAAACTTGGCATTAAGCTTACCAATATCTATGAATGCAATATTGCCGCAGCCCCTAAAGCCGTAGATGGAATCTTGATTATTGGTCAAGTAAGTGAAGACAACCTTGCCGCTGTACGTGCCTTATCAAGTAATACGGTTTATGTTGATTACACCGATCACCAACTTGATATTGATTGTATTGATATTGATTTAGAACGAATCAGCAAAGAGGTCATTAACCACTTTACCCAACAAGGTTACCAACGGATTGGTTTTATTGGTGGTCAGGATAACCCCGATAAATATGATATTCGTGAGTTAACGTTTACTGAATATGGCAAATTCAAAGGCGTTGTTTCAGATAAAGATATCTACCGTGGTGATTTTAGTAGTCAATCTGGCTATTCATTAGCAAAAAAGATGCTCGCGACTGATCATCCTAATGCATTATTTGTCGCATCAGATTCGATTGCCATTGGGGTATTACGTGCGATACATGAGAGTGGGCTAAATATTCCAAATGACATTAGCTTAATCAGTGTTAATGATATTCCAACGGCAAAGTTTACTTATCCACCGTTATCAACCTTTCGAATTCACTCGGAACTGATGGGTTCTCAAGGGGTTAATTTATTATTAGATCGCAGCCGTGATGGTCGAACCATTCCATTAAGAGTATTTGTTCCTAGCCTGTTAATTTTACGAGATACAACTAAAAAATAAAATAACTCATTAATTTTAAACATAAAAACGATATTGCTGATGTCGTTTTTTTTGTATTAAAAATATCAAACCTTTCAAAATAAGCGCAAGATCACTCAAATAAACCGCCATGATTGTTTTTTTGTTGTCGACCTCACAAAGCTCAAAACAGAATGTGATCGAGTTAATACAAAAAAGTTTTACCTATATTTTTTAGTAAAACTTTACTTAATAATGATCCCAGATAATTAAAACATGTCTCGGAGGCATCGTGAATAACTGGGAAAACATTAACTTACTTAGCGAAAATAGACTGGCACCTCGTGCGTACTTTTTCTCTTACAACGCATTAAATAAAGCGCAACGCTTTCAGCGTGATTTAAGTCAGCATTTTATGTTGCTAAGTGGCCAGTGGACATTTAATTTCTTCACTCATCCACTATTAGTTCCTGAAGAATTCTATCATCAAGAAATGAGTGACTGGACCAGTATTCAAGTGCCAAACATGTGGCAAATGGAAGGTCACGGTAACTTACAATACACCGACGAAGGCTTTCCCTTCCCTATTGATGTACCTTTTGTTCCTTCAAATAACCCAACGGGCGCATACCAACGCACTTTCTTTTTAAGCGACAACTGGAATGAAAAACAAACCATCATTAAATTTGATGGTGTTGAAACCTACTTTGAAGTTTACGTGAATGGTCAATATGTTGGTTTCAGTAAAGGTAGCCGCTTAACGGCTGAGTTTGATATTTCAGCTTTTGTTAATTCGGGCAAAAACTTACTGTCTGTACGTGTTATGCAATGGGCAGATTCAACCTATATCGAAGATCAAGATATGTGGTGGATGGCGGGTATTTTCCGTGATGTTTACTTAGTCGGAAAAGAGCCTGTTCATGTGCGTGATTTTACTGTTCGCACTGATTTTGATGATGATTATCAAGCTGCAACACTTAGCTGCAAGGTCGATATCGAAAATCTAAGCGGCCATGTTGTCACAGATTATACACTTGATTATGCCCTTTACGATGGTCGTCATAAGGTTGCTAATGGAAACGTTTCCAAGCTAGCAATTGCAAGTACGACTCATACTGATTTTGCAATCAAAATAGCAGCACCGATTCATTGGACGGCTGAAAACCCGCATTTATATCATTTATTTCTAACGTTAAGAGATGCTGACGGTATCGTGGTTGAAGTTATTCCACAACGTGTTGGTTTCCGCGACATTAAAGTGCGTAACGGTCTGTTTGAGATTAATGGTCAATACGTGATGTTACATGGGGTTAACCGCCACGATAACGATCACCTTAACAGCCGTGCTGTCGGTATGGATCGCGTAGAAAAAGATATCGTGCTAATGAAGCAGCATAATATTAACGCTGTACGTACCGCACACTACCCTAACGATCCGCGTTTTTATGAACTGTGCGATCAATACGGTTTATTTGTGATGGCTGAAACGGATGTTGAAACTCACGGTTTCGCTAACGTTGGCAACCTCAGTATGATCACCGATGATCCAGCATGGGAACAAGTGTTTGTTGAGCGAATTGAACGTCATATCCACGCCCAAAAGAACCACCCTTCTATCATTATGTGGTCACTGGGTAACGAATCTGGCTACGGCTGTAATATTCGTTCAATGTACGCAGCAACCAAAGCGATTGATGATACCCGTCTAGTACATTACGAAGAAGATCGTGATGCAGAAGTGGTTGATATTATTAGTACTATGTACTCTCGCGCCCAAATGATGAATGAGTTTGGTGAATTCCCACATGCTAAGCCGCGTATTATTTGTGAGTATGCTCATGCGATGGGTAATGGTCCTGGTGGACTCACTGAATATCAAAACGTGTTCTATAAACATGACCATATCCAAGGTCACTTTGTATGGGAATGGTGTGATCACGGCATTTACGAGCAAGATGAAAACGGTCGTGATGTTTATAAATACGGTGGTGATTACAGCGACTATCCAAATAACTACAACTTCTGTATGGACGGCTTGATCTATCCTGATCAAACACCAGGTCCTGGTTTACGTGAATATAAACAAGTTATTTGCCCAGTTAAAATTGCTGTTAAAGATCACACTAAAGGCATTATTACGGTAACCAACAAATACTGGTTCTCTACCTTAGATGACGTTGTGTTTGATATCGCAGTACGTGCTGAAGGCGACACGCTAACCTTTAATCAAATTACCATTACAGGCTTGGCAGCGGGGGAATCACGCGATATTGAATTAGTGCTACCCGTTATGGATCAGCGCGAAACGTTTGTGAATGTATCGATGCGTAAAAAATCGCGTACATCTTACAGCGAAGCAAACCATGAACTGGGCATATTCCAATACCAAGCCAAACCAAATACCGCCTATACCGAGCACTTTGAAAATAACAATGCGATGCCACTGACTGTTATTGAAAATCGTCTTGATTGGGAAATTAGCGGTTACGACTTTACGCTTCGTTTCTCAAAAACCGATGGCAAGCTCACATCATGGCTACGCCAAAATAATGAACTGATTGCCTCATCGCCTGCAATGAGCTTCTTTAAACCGATGATTGATAACCATAAGCAAGAATATGAAGGCTTATGGCACCCTGCTCACCTGCAAATTATGCAAGAGCATTTCCGTAACATCAATGTAGAACAAATTGCTGGCAAAGTTATTGTTACTACTAACAGTATTGTTGCACCGCCGGTATTAGATTTTGGTATGCGTTGCCAATACCGTTTTGAAATTTGTCCTCAAGGTCAAGTCAACATGACGTTAAGTGGCAATAAGTACGGTGATTACCCACATGTCATTCCTGTTATCGGTTTAGATTTAGGAATTAATAATCAATTTGATCAGGTTGAATATTACGGCCGTGGTCCTGAAGAAAGTTATCAAGATAGCTGTCAGAGCAACATCATTGATATTTATAACACCACTGTTAGCAATATGTTTGAGAACTACCCATTCCCACAAAATAACGGCAACCGTCAGCATGTGCGTTGGGCAAGTTTAACTAACCGTCATGGTGTAGGTTTATTGGTTAAACCTGAGCAAGAAATTAATTTCAGCGCATGGCATTACACCAATCAACATATTCATCAAGCACAACACATTAATGAGCTTGAGCCTAGTGGTTACATTACGGTCAATCTTGATCATCAAGTCATGGGCTTAGGTTCTAACTCTTGGGGTTCAGAAGTATTGGATTCATACCGTGTTTACTTTAATGACTTCAGCTATCAAGTCAGTTTAGTACCGTTTAGCAAAGCAGATTGTGATAGTCGTTACCTTGCTAACCAAACATTTACTACAACGCGCATCGGTGGAGACAAATAATGATTATTTTAGCATCACTGGATCAATTCAAAAGCCTGTACCGCGATGGTCGTAAATGGAATCGCTGCGTTGAAGCGATTGAGAACATCGGCAATATTCAGCCCAATGTCTTTCACTCTGTCGGTGATTCACTAGCCTATCGTGTGCAACATGGACCATCTAAAGCGGATGAGCAATTTGTCGGCCACCGTCGTTACTTTGATGTTCATTATTACCTTGCTGGCAGTGAAACTATCGAATGTGCAGATAAAGATACACTCACTCTAACTCATCCATATAGCGATGAAACTGACCGTGAGTACTTTACAGGAACAGGTCAAGCACACCGCATAGAAGCAGGACAAATGGTGATCTTTGAAAATCATCAAGCCCACCACTTCAGTGCTGCGGATAACCTTCAGAAAGTGGTTTTACGTGTCACCATTGAGGACGGCTACTTCCTTAATAAATAACCCTCTATAACCGCCAGTTAATCAT
>CAMQXY010000101.1 GCA_947039005.1 uncultured Photobacterium sp. | reverse complement strand
ATGAGTGCGATTAATAGTTTGAATGCCAGTATTGAATTACAGCATATTTATCTAGAAGTATATTCTGAGCGCTATTGTCATTTACGGACGTTTTTGGAGTCTTACTATTGTTATAAACATGGGTTAGTAACGAAACAGGGTAAACCCGATTGGATACAAATATTTAATGTCGGTAAACGAACGATAGCAGCGACTCTCATTAAGGAACGAAAATTGCTTGTTAGAGAGATGATGATGCCATTATCTGTGATTACGGGTCATTTAAAAACATTAGTGCGCGATGATGAGGCGACTATCGAGAATATTCAAGCAGTGGTTGATGAGTATCTTCAATATGTCATCATGACACGTGAGGAATATAATGCGTTAGTGCAAGCAGGGTTAAAAGACGCGATGCCAGCAAGTTATTATCAGTTATCACATGTAGACTACTGTTGCATTAATACACGTTTTGATGCGGTTGGCATCACATTCTTGATGTTGTGATAGTGTTTAATGTTGTTGGTTAGTTGAATCACCCTAAGTGCACAGTATAATCTAGCTTACATGTGTACGCTGAAAACAAGGTGAAAAAGGATGATACCTCAACAGCAAAAACCTCCCATTATTTGGTTGAATGTAGCACTATTTACACTGACATTTGCTATTGCAGTGATTGGTGTACCGCTATATCTCTATTTTAATACACTCGATAGTATGCTTATAGTGGTTACTATTATGGCATTTTGTTGTTGCGGTATGTCAATTACGGCAGGATATCATCGTTTATGGGCGCATCAAAGTTACCAAGCTAATTGCGTTTTGCGAGTGATATTTGCACTTGGTGGTGCATTTGCTTTGCAAAATAGTATTCTTCATTGGTGCTCTGATCACCGTGTACACCATCGTTATGTTGATAATAACCTCAAAGATCCTTATTCAGCAAAAATGGGCTTCTTTTATAGCCATATAGGTTGGATGTTAAGACACTATCAGGCTAGTCGTTATCATGATTATTCAAATTGTGAAGATTTACAGCAAGATCCTATCGTAGTTTGGCAACATAAATACTATTTTTTATTGGCTGTGATAATGAATATTGGCGTACCTGTCGCGATAGGATTGTTATTAGGTAATCTATGGGGGGCATTATTATTCATTGGCGTGTTACGACTAGTATTGAGCCACCATACCACTTTTTTTATTAATTCATTGGCACATAAATGGGGTTCTCAACCCTATACCGATCGCAATACAGCACGCGATAATGGTGTTATTGCATGGCTAACATTTGGTGAGGGTTATCATAATTATCATCATATTTTTGAAAATGATTACCGTAATGGTATTCGCTGGTGGCAATTCGATCCGACTAAATGGTTGATTAAAGGTTGTTCATGGTTAGGGTTGACGACAAATTTGAAAGTAACACCGGCTGATCGAATTGAAAAAACACGGACAAAAATGGAATTTATACGGTTGCAATATAAATTAAAGTCACAACCGAATAACAGCGCACGCTTACTACAATTACAATATGAATATGAATCCTTAATCAATAAAATTTCAGATTATTATCAAGTAAAGAAACGATTAATAGATTTACGTCAAAAGAAATTAGTGAATGATTATGAAAATTTTGAATTTATGCAACAGTATGATTTGATTCAGCAGAAACTAAAGCAGCAGCGGCGTGATTGGAAATATTTAGTACAGCAATACACTGTTTAATATTAAAATAATTATAGAGTTGTTAGATCTTACTAAGATTTAACAGCTCTTTTTTTTTGCTTGTTATAATGATAATAGCGTCATACATGTACTTGGTAGCCATATCATAATGAATATGATTGTAGATTTAGTGTTACCAATAAGCTAGTAGATTAAAATGATATCAAGTAGTATGGCAGTAAGCTTAAAAACACATGTAATAATTAAATATAGTTATTGTATGTATAATTAATTACAGCGTTTTACATTCATTATTGAATGTTTGTAAGATCTTAATCGGAGATATTGTCGTGTACCGCGCATTACTTTTGTCACTCACATGTTTAGCTTCATCCGCAGCGCATGCAATTGAATATAAGCTACCTACCGATGGTAGTAATATCGTTGGTACAACAGAATATTATGAAGTAAAGCAAGGCGATAGTCTTGCTGATATAGCTAATAAATATAACGTGGGTTTTCTTGGTATGATGGCCGCTAATAAAGGCGTTGATCCATTTTTACCACAGCCTGGAAAGTTATTACAAATACCGACTCAAGTTGTACTGCCAGATGTGGCTCATAAAGGCATTGTGGTTAACCTCGCAGAGTTACGCCTTTACTATTTTCCTAAAAATGATGCATCTATTGTTTATATTTTTCCTATTGGTATTGGTCGAGTTGGTCGTGAAACGCCGAATATGACTACATCTATTAGTGAAAAAGTCAAAAATCCAACGTGGACCCCACCTGCATCTATACGTAAAGAACATGCGGCAAGAGGTGATATTTTACCTGCCGTTGTACCTGCTGGCCCCGATAATCCATTAGGTGATTATAAAATGCGACTTGCTTATGGTCATGGTGAATACCTTATTCATGGTACCAATAAAGATTTCGGTATTGGTATGCGAGTGAGTGGTGGTTGTATTCGTATGAACCCTTGGGATATTGAATGGTTATTTCCACACATTGCCATGGGTACTCAAGTTCAAATTATTAATCAACCCGTAAAAACATCACGCGATCCAGATGGCGAGTTGATCGTTGAAGTTCATGCTCCGTTGTCTAAAGATGAATCTCAAATGGGTATTAAAAAGAATATTGACGCACCTAAAGCGTTATTAAATGGTGTTGAAGGCGATACAAAAGCGACGCAACGTTTATATTCAGAATTAGATAAACAATCGGGTCTGCCTGTTATTTTAAAATCGTAATGAATAGCAAGATTAGATATAAACGAGATATTATTATCTCGTTTTTTTGTGCTATTTTGAATTGTAATAATAGTGATTAGTTTTATATATAAAATGTAAAAGATACAGATAGCATTATTGTGATATATGTTTGGTTTTTATGGAAGATAATATGATAGTTATTTTAAAATAGTGTTTATTTATATTGTCATTAGTTAATAGATATATAAATAAAAAGAGACGGTATGAGCCATCTCTTTAGGTATTTTACGAGTAAGTATTGATTACTTAGTGTATGAACCAGCAATGTGGTCAATACGTTTATTAGCACGCATTGCTTCTTGGTATGCTGCGTCAGATGCTGCACGAGAATCATTTACTGCGCTTACGACTTGGTCTTGTTGACCTTGTAGCGCGCTAACTTGTGATGAAAGTGTGTCAACTTTATTAGTCAACTGTTGCATTTGACTAATTTCACCAGAGCTAGAACAACCTACAAGTGTAGCACTTAGTAAAACACCAGCTAAGATAGATACAGTACGTTTCATTTTTATATAATCTCCATATTGATTTAGCCACTACAACTGTTAGATAAAGTTTGAGTTGGCAAATTCATTATGGCATAACTTGTTATAATTGCTCATTAATTTTTTTTGTGTAAGAAAAGAAAATCCGATTAAGTTCTCATTTTTTAATAAAAAAAGTACATATTTAACCATTTTTTTGAATTTATATTTAAATAAAATCGTGTATAAACCCGCTTAATATAAGGAGTTACAAGTAATTTCTCGTATTCAATCATTGATAAAGTCAGAGTAATGTAAAATTTTGCCAATACTCAAATAAATAACATAATAGATTAAAAATTAAGCAAAAAAGCTGCATTGAAAAATATCTGTAATTTATATTTTGTTATAAAAAAAACAGTTTAGGATAATTAATATGACTTTTAGTTGATATTGATTACATTATATTACTTCTGTTTTTTTATTAATTAGTTACTTATTGTTGATGTTATTATTGGGATGGTAGCAATTAATTGAAAAGGACTCGCCATATGTGGCAATTTTTTAATGAGTTCGCCTGTAGGTTTTAAAAAATAAAAATAAGAATTGTGATCTATCACATATTTTATTTCTGAATTTTCTAATTCATTTTTAATATAAAGCACACCATATCTATCAGCTAATGCTTTTATTTGTTGTGCTGTGCCTGTCGCACCTGTAATTGAAGGGTTAAAATAGGCAGCATATTGTGCACTTTTATCAGCGGTATCACGATCGGGATCTAATGAAATAAATATTGGCCATAATTTATCTTGTTGTTGTTGTGGAATTGCTTTTAAAGCAGCGGCTAATACAGCAAGTGATGTTGGACACACATCAGGGCATTGAGTGAAACCGAAATAGACTAACCGTATGCGCTTATCCTCTGGGTCAAATAAATCGATAACTTGTGTACCTGACTCTAAAAAGTTCATCGGATAGTAAGGCTCACGGGTAATATTAGGATCGTTACTGTCCATCATGTAGCGGGTAAAGAGTCCAGCGATTAAAGCAAGAGCCAAGATAAGCCATTGGTATTTCATTTATTCATCCTTAAATGTTCCCTGATAATGTATATGGGATAAATGAATTATGAATAGAGATGTCTATGAAAGGTAGTTTGAGAGTGTTTTTTTGTGACATAACAACATGGATCTAATTACATAATAAAAAAAAGCAGCCAGGTCGGCTGCTTTACGTTGTGATTCAGGTTATATGATTAGTCGTTATGCTTTGCGTATTGTTCAAGGCCCCAAACAACGGCGAGCCCTAAAATCATTGCGGCAATAGCATAACCAAGTAATGCTGGATGACCCGTAACATTTTCATAATGGAAAGGTGATAAATTATGCTCAATTAGCGGCACTTGTTCACCGTGTGAATTTGTACGCCATGTTAACACTTCTTTCCAAGGCCAAATCTTCCCTAATGTACCTATCATCAAACCCGTTAATAACGTAAGTGCAAGATCACGATAAGTACGTAGTATCCATGACAGTACATGTGAGAACGTTAATAGACCAACGACACAGCCAACAGCAAACAAACCTAATGTAACAATATCAACTGATTTTGCAGCTGCAAGAATGGGAGCGTACATACCAAGGAGCAGTAAAATGAAACTACCAGATATACCAGGTAAGATCATTGCACAAATTGCAATCGCACCAGCAATAAGAATATTTAGTGGTGTTGGATCCATCGCAACAGGGTGCAGTACAGTAATACCATAAGCAAAAGTGACCCCTAGAATAATGGCAATAAAACGGCTAATATTCCACTTATCTACTTGTTTAAGCATATGAATAACTGAAATAATAATTAAGCCAAAGAAGAATGACCATAGTGGAATTGGATGAGTATGAAGCATCCAAGTAATCAACTTAGCAAATGTAAAGATACTTGTTAAAATACCGCCAAATAAACAGATTAAGAATGTGCCATTAACATGTTCAAATGCTGCTTTGATGCCACCTTTTCGGATTATTCCTATAAGACTTGGATTAATACGACGAATACTTTCAAGTAGCGTATCGTAAATGCCTGTGATGAATGCGATCGTACCGCCTGATACGCCTGGTACAACATCAGCTGCACCCATTGCCATGCCTTTTAGAAAGGTTGATATTTTGCTCATTGGATTCCGTAACTGTGATAGCTGAATAATTTAGGTCGAACATTATACAGCGAACTACTAAAAACCACTATTAAATCATAAATATAGTATTTATTTATATGTTATAAGATAAATATACGAATAGTGGATATTATGGGTTTCATTATGATGACATAGCATATTGATCGTCGTGTGGTTTTTATGTCAATTTGGCGATAAAATTAATGTGGAGTAAGAATTAATGTGGCATGAGTGTTGTTTGTAACATTGATTCGGCTAATAGCGTAAATCGCTGACAGGGTTGGGGGTCAAACACGACAGTGAAAGACGATGAGGCTATAATATCTAATAATTTTTCTTCAGCTTGTAGTTTTATAGTAATACGTTGTTCGGTATTAAAATAATTTAATATCGGTGATATTAATGTTTTATCAATTTGTTGTAGTGAGTAATAGCATTGATTAATAGCGATATTATTGGTAATTAATGTCATCGCTGTTATTGATGGAATACGATCATCTTGAGTGATAGTTGCGGCTAATCTATCCCAATGTGCAGCTGCTAAAATTCCCATCGCTACATATTCTGGTCGTTGATATTGAGTCAGTAATAATCGCTCATAATCATCCCTTACATTATTGTTATTAATATCGATAACGACATCATTATTCGTTGATAATGGCATTTTTGTCGATACTGCTACGTAGTAGGGTCGCGGAACTTGGCTACTGCTAACTTTTTTTAATGCTAAAATTTCTAATGCATAATATTCATTTAATGGCAGTTCAACAGTATGTTTTGTTATTGGTGGTGGTGATAATTTGATGACTGTTTTTGCCGGTGAAGCTAATACTGGTGCGGTTACGAAACTAATAATAAAATAATAAAATAAAAAAGAGTTAGTGAAAAGTAAGCGCATGTGATTAATAACAAAATTGATATTCATGGTGGGTTATTAAGTATCTTGATTTTAGTTATGAATAACAACTTTATTACTTTAATTTGTGATGGCTACTGGGTCGTAATGTCATTAGTTATATCATTACACTAATAGTAACGAGATATGACTCGCAGTATTCATCTGAAGGGTGATTGAGTGGGTATCCATATATTTTAAAAAATCAGCAAGAAGTTGTTCAGCTAAGATCTAGTATTGAAAAGCTATACTATTTTCATAGAAACAAAGGGTTAATGCCATAAGCTTGTTATAAAAAGCCGATGGTATTTATTGACTGCAATAGGTTACAGTGTAACTGATCAAGTGGTGTAATATGCCCAAACATATCTTTGAATTATTATTAACGGTTGGTGCGATAGTATTGGCTGTTAGTACTTTTATGCTCATCGTTATTCATTAGATTTTGAAGCCGCTATAAGTAAAGCATACTTATGGTGGTTTTCTCTTGTATGTTAAAAATAAAAAACTGTAGGCTATTATTCGCTATTAAATGTGGATTAGTGGGTGTTATTATCGACTATTCATTATATAAATAGTTAAATTGTGGTTATTTTTTAGAATTTACACCTATCAATACCTTTTTTATGTCTACGGATGTGAACGTTATTAACTATATTGTCATTGTGTTTATTGATTATAATTATTCATTAACAATGAGTTAAATTGTTTTTTGTTCTTTTATCAATATTGGTTTCATCAGTAGAATCTTTTACTCCAGATATACAAGTTAGTATGTAGACTGAAAATACTCTCAAGGACTACATTAAGGCGTTTTTTAGCTTACTCGCCGTAAACCCTCGTCAGATCATGATGGGGATATAAGGCGAAATGGTGATACTGTTCAACTCTGCTACACTTGTTATTACTCCGTAACGACAACCAAGTGCGGAGGTAAAAACCCATTTTTAAACTGTCTGACCAAGAAGATCACACATAGCTAAATTGCAGATTGTGGCAAGGGAACCGTTATGGTTCAGCAGTTTAAAATATTACCAACCCGGATGGATTGACCGTGTCTGCTTGTGGAGGCTGCGTTAGACTCGATACTTTCGAGCATTGGCTAACGAAACAAGAAGCATCGCTATTTATGGCGGTGAGCAATCACAGATTATAAGTGAGGGAAAATATGATATTTGGGTTGATTATATTTTTATCCATAGTCGCAGGCATACTGTCAGGTGAGCATTTTCATTCATTTATGGCAGGGTTTGGTATTGCAGCTGTAGCGATAGGAACAGCTTACTGGTTAGCATTTCGTGTCACACGTTACCCACAATTAGCATTATTGATGTTACTTGTTGCAATGACCGCTAAATTGATCGTGACTGTCGTTGGTGTGATGTGGGTTGTTAAAGCGAATATGATTAGTTCGCCATTTGTATTTTCATTATCGTATTTATTTTTCTCTATTGTTGTGACTTATGGCTATTTTAAATTACGAGAGTATCAAATGTCTGTAGCAGCAAAACGTAATACGGTTGTTTTTTCTACCTCAATGCCGTCCTCTGTAACATTGGCTACAACAACGAAAATTTAATTATCCTTATCGATATAGTGTCTCGTCCTAAAATAGATTAATAGTATTAAAAAAGGCTGCGGTTCAATGAACTACAGCCTTTTTCCTTCTCGGATATTAACCTAAATTAGAATGCCTTTTTACCCATTTGGTAAACATGCTTAACTTGGGTATCATCTGAAAGTAATGTGATATTCGCTTTGTAACCTGCTTTTAATAAGCCGTACTCGCTATCAATATTAATTGCTTTTGCTGGGTATAATGTTGCCATGCGTAGGGCTTCTTCAAGCGAAAGACCAACGTGATCCATCAGGTTATTTAAACCTTGAATCATAGTAACTGCTGAGCCTGCGATAGTACCGTCTTTGAAATGACATTTTCCATCAGTGACATAAGCGTGTAAACCGGCCATATCGAACTCTGTCATATCAGTTCCCGCTGGAGCAACGGC
This sequence comes from uncultured Photobacterium sp., assembly GCA_947039005.1. GTDB lineage: Bacteria > Pseudomonadota > Gammaproteobacteria > Enterobacterales > Vibrionaceae > Photobacterium. Next base: position 3,296 of record CAMQXY010000101.1, on the reverse strand, counting down.
ATCTGTTACCATAAATAGTTGCTCGCCTAAAATCTCGTGAGCGATACGTACTGATGGGTAAGAGGCATGAATACCGTCAACAATAATACCTGCATGCGGTTTTTTATCGAAGATGTAACCGACAACACCTGGTTCACGAGAACCTAGTGGTGTCATTGCATTATAAAGGTGAGTAGCCATGGTTAGGCCTTCTTTCTCTGCAACTTGCTCGTAGGTTGCATTCGTATGACCTAGTGAAACGGTAATACCAGCATTACGTACAATATCAATGACTTCTTGTGATGTGTTTTCAGGTGCTACGGTTAACACACAGATTTTGTCTGCGTTATCAGCTAAATATTGTGCTGTTTTCTTATCTAGTTCACGAATGAATTCTTCACGGTGTGCGCCTTTCTTTTCAGTGCTGATGAAAGGACCTTCTAGGTGTAAACCTAAAACACCAAGTTGTGCAGGATCTTCAATAGCATCTACCATGTTAAGTACTTCAACCATTGACTCAGCATCGCTGGTAATAAAGGTTGGTAAAAACTGTGTAGTACCGCTTTTTAAGTTAGCTTGATTCATGATATCAAGTGTTTCTTTAGTGATTGCAGTGTTAAGTAATACACCGCCACAGCCATTTAGCTGTACATCAATAAAACCAGGAGAAGCTAATAAGCCTTTTGCGTCAAACGTTTCTGCGGGTAATTCACTTGCTGAAATCTCTGACATTGGAACAATGCGTGAAATAAGATCGTTTTCAATAAAGATGGCTTGGTTTTGTTGAATAGTTTTACCATCAAATACGTTGGTGTTAATAATTGCAAACATCTGATTACTCACTTTAATTTTTATAGTCTGATGATCAAGTATCAGACAAAGAGGTGATTGACTCTATGTTGAGTGGGTCTCATTAAAATGAGAGCGACACTATATTAGTAATATATAGAGCACCGAATAATTAGTTTGAAATAAAATTTAATCTCGTATGCTGAATCTTATTTCACTATAAAAAATAAGATACCTGTTTCAATCATCCTTCGTCAATCTTTTATCCTATTAAATGCTAAAAATCATATGATCATTGCTTTTTGTCATATTTATATCATACAAATGCAAAATTTAACCTGAAATCGAGAATAGTTTGTTGTAACAATCGTATTAAATATACCCTGACAGTAAATATCTGATTGTATTTTACTTTATGGTCTTGATAAATGCTTATAGTGATTATTTTGATGTGTAAATTTGTTTTTTTGTGTCGAAGCCTTTTGCACAAGGTCAGACAATTAGGCAAAATAGCCCTTTATTAAAATACGTTATGACATAAATACATTGATCATATTTGTCAATGCATTATGCGTAGAGTAAGGCTGTATTAGGAGTTAAAATGCAGTGGAATAATTGGTCGATATTACTATCTGAAGTGCTAGAACAATTTGCGATTGGTGCGTTCATCATTATTGGTGGGGTAATGTTGTCGGGTAAGTTATGTTTTGGGCAACATGATCGTGTAATGAAACTATTGCCTCTGATTAGTTGGTTATTGATTGCTTCGTTACTTATCCGCGAAGCGACGCTGATGATGGTGCAATCTAGCATTAATGTAACAAATTCTAGTGCGGTTGTGTTTGTGTTGGTATTTGTCGCATTAACGTTGGTTTATAGCTTATGTGAAAATCGGCTTATTGGTAAAGATGGGTCTCGCAAAATCATTGTCGCTATTATGTTGTTGTGGAGCATTGCTTACGTTATTGATATTTTAAGTTTTAGTGCTGGCAGTGGGCATGTTAGCGCGGTGATGAGGATAATTTTTAGCGTAGGTTTTGGTGGTAGTCTGTTAGCACATGCAATGTTAGTGAAAGCACAACATAAAGTGGACCCCTTGAATATAGCATTACCTATTTTTGGTACATTCATCGGGGTGATTATTCTTATTGTTGCTAGCTTAGATGTGGCAACGCTGATCGATCAAACCCATCATGGTATTTTATTACCTTTTGTGTGGCGCATTGTCAGTGTGGGATGTTTGTTAATTGCAACTGGGCTATGGTTAATGTCGTTATTAACTAAAACTAAACCCGTGTTAGCGATGCTCGCGTGCGCATGTACATTGGCGATTATTGCAAGCTTAACTATTAATGGGGGTTTTTAATCATTGATTAATAGGCAAGCTTGTTTTATTGATGCTATTTTTAATGGTTTGTAACGATATTGTTCTTTACAGTGATCGCGAGAAACGAAACAATCCAAAAAGAGAAAGAGCAGATCAGTAAGCATTAGCTAAAATGACTATAATAATGATAATCGTAGGGGGAGTGGTACAGTATTACGAGGTGTTGTTATTGCAATAAGTTTAAATGACATAATTATAAATAAAGGAAATTATTAGGAATTATGGCCGAAAAGAAAACTAATCCGTTGAATGAAATTATTTTCAACGTTGTTGTTCCGTCAATTATTTTAATGAAAATGAGTGGCGATGATCGTCTTGGCTCCGTAGGTGCACTGTTAGTCGCTTTGGCTTTTCCAGTTGCATTCGGAGGCTATGAATTATTAAAAAATAAGAAATTCAATTTTATTGCAGTGCTCGGTATTGTCAGTGTGTTACTTACTGGTGGGATTGGTGTCTTAGAACTTGATACTCAATGGCTTGCCGTTAAAGAAGCATTGATTCCCGGAATTATTGGTGTTGTTGTTCTTGGCTCAACATTTACCAAGTATCCCATTGTGACTAAAATGATTTTCAATGAGAGTATTTTAAACTTAGGTTTAATTAAGCAAAAATTAACAGAATTTAACCAGCAACAGGCATTTGATCGTTGTTTGGTTCAATCTAATTATTTATTTGCGAGTACTTTCGTTTTTTCATCTATCATGAATTATATTCTAGCAACGGTCATTGTTACTAGTCCTGCTGGAACGGAAGCCTTTAATGAAGAGCTTGGTCGAATGACATTACTAAGCTATCCCGTTATTGCTATTCCATCAATGCTTATGATGGTGGGCATATTTTATTTCGTTTGGCGTAAAATTCGTAAAATGACAAAACTTGAAACAGTACAAATATTTAAAACGCAATAAATAATAAAAATAAACAATAGCCAGTGATGCTCTTAGCATTACTGGCTTTTTTATATTTTAAAATCTTGATTATAAGATTTATTAGATTATTAAAGCAGCACTATAATGATTACGTCATACTGTGATTAATCATTATTATTGGAGGGTAATATGAAGCCATTCTCGTTACTCTGCTCGTTGTTTCTGACAATAGCATGCTCATCAGCTAATGTTGCTGAATTAAATGAAAATAC
>CAMQXY010000100.1 GCA_947039005.1 uncultured Photobacterium sp. | reverse complement strand
ACTTATACTTAATTTGGAAGATTTTAATTTTTAATATCTTTTATTAAGGGATGATCTTCACTATATAAAATAAATAATCACTTTAAATGTTGTATTTTATACCAATAATAAATATCATAATAGGGATTAGATGTACGTTTTAGCACCTATAAGTCATTTTATAACTATTACATGATAGAATAGACAAACTAAAGCATAATATTCAAGGTTTATAAATGGCAAATATTGAGCAAATAAAATTTCGGACTAAAGTATGCTTTATCGCAAGTCAAGGAATACTTAAAACATCCGAATCTACGCTCAAGCTCAATTTGTCAGAACAATATATTCTTAGCTACTTAATTGAGAACCACAACACACCAGTTACTAAAGATGACTTACTTAAAGTCGGTTGGCCAGATCGCATTGTTACTGAAGCTTCATTATTTCAAGTTATTCGTGCGTTACGCGTAAAACTTAATGAGAAAAACAAAGGCGATGTGATTGAAACATTACCTAGAGTTGGTTATCAAATTCGTGAATTCACTCGTGAGCATGTTGATTTAAACCAACGAAAAGTAAGTAATATTATAAGTAAAATCAATAAAAAAACCCTCTTTTCTATTGGTATTCTAATCACTACACTATTTGGCAGTTGGGCTTGGTACCTGTCCCCCTCTCAAACAGAACCTACTCATTTTTTAATTGAAAATGAAAATATGGGTACTAACAATATTACATTCATTACAACAAATTTAGAGCAGCAACTTGATTTAAGAAATAAGGTTAAAGCTATTTTTGCACAACAAATAAATCAACATGAAAAAATAACAACTACGGATAAGAAAATATATCTATATAAATCTGATGATTTTTACTCCATTGCTTGGTGTCAAATATCGCTAGAAACAAAACAATGTAAACCAATGACTGATTTCAGTTACAAAATAGCACCCGATGAATGGCATAAATTTACTCAGCTTATTATCGGAAATAAAAAAATCTTTCATGAAAATAATTGTATTCTACCTGAATCAACACCTGATCCTTTATCTATTGTCTATCGTTCATACATTGATAATTATGGTATGATCTCAAAAATATCAAATTTTTATATATCACCAACAGATAAAAGTAACATTTTTGACTATTCAAAAGTCAGTTTTATCGCAGATAAAAAAACAGGTCGTTATCAAGCTTTATCGTTATCCGCAGAATCATTAACAATAAACCAAAAAGACTCTCAATTTATTGCCACATTAAAAATAACGCCTAAAGTTTTTCACTGGGCTTATCAAAACAATGCTAATTTAAATCAAAATAAAGCAGTTATTTTTTCAGATGATGATAGCGAATCGAATTCCTATAAAAATAATACGGTATACTACAATTATATCGTCGCAGCTCAAAAGCGATTACAATTAATATTTGGTAAAAATTCAGGTCTCTATTGGCTACATAGTAATAAAAACATCCCATTAACATTAATGCAATCAACAAATTACCAGTAACACCTCTTACCAATTGATCGAATACTAACAAAAATTGCATGTGAAATTTATGCTGCCATGATCTGGCGAGGGTTTACGGCGAGTAAGCTAAAGCAATATTTTTAGCTTGAGCATAAATAAAAACGCCAAGTCATCATGCTTGGCGTTTTTATTTTATTTACTCTTCATCTACTGATTCATCATTAATATAGAAACATCATTTTTTTTCAGTTACGGTTAAGACTATGCCATTAATAGAGACAATTTTAACCCGTGTGCCAGCAGGTAAATCACGACTAGAAATAATACTCCATGTCGTATCACCTAACCGCATCCGATCATTACCCGCAACAATCGCATGATCTAAGACACATTCTTGTCCTATCATCTGTGCGCCACGCTGATTAAGTGTGTTGGTTTTATCATTTTGAATATCACGTTGATGCTGATATCGCCACCATAGCCAAGTAGTAAATAAAGAAAATACAGCAAACGCTACCCATTGCAATGTCCAACTTAATGGTAATGCAATCATTAATAACCCAACAAGAACAGCTGAAATTCCTAGCCATAATAAATAACCAGCAGCACCAAGTAACTCAAGTAATAGTAATACTAGACCTAGTGCTATCCAATGCCAAAAATTCATCTGTTCTAATAGTGTCATCATGCGTTGTTTCCTTTATTACTACCTTTATCATTCCACAGTTCAGCAATGCCCGCTACAGAGCCCATTAAACCGACGGTTTCAAGTGGCATCATGACTACTTTACTATTTTCTGATTGGCCAATACTCTTTAGAGCATCAGTATAACCCTGAGCGATAAAGTAATTTATAGCTTTTACATCACCATTTGAAATCGCATCTGATACCATTTGTGTCGCACGAGCCTCTGCTTCAGCTGATCGTTCACGTGCTTCTGCTTTTAAAATAGCCGCTTGTTTTTCACCTTCAGCTTTTAATATTTCTGATTGTTTTTGGCCTTCGGCTCGTAATACCTGCGCTTGACGTACACCTTCAGCTTCTAAAATTTCAGCTCGCTTATTTCGTTCTGCCTTCATTTGCGCATTCATCGCAATAATTAAATCAGCGGGTGGTTGTACGTCTCGAATTTCGATCCGCGTTATTTTTATTCCCCATGGATTTGTCGCCTGATCAACGATAGACAATAACCGACTATTAATCGTGTCACGTTGCGACAACATTTCATCTAACTCCATTGAGCCTAATACAGTACGCATGTTCGTTAGTGTCAGATTACGAATGGCATGATCCAGATCAGACACTTCATAAGCCGCTTTTGCCGCATCAAATACTTGAATAAAACACACCGCATCAATGGTTACACTGGCGTTATCCCGTGAAATAACCTCTTGGGCTGGAATATCAAGTACACGTTCCATCATGCTGATTTTTAATCCAACTTTATCAACAAAAGGTATAATAAGATTTAATCCGGGACGAAGCGTTTTAGTGTAACGACCAAATCGTTCGACTGTCCACTCAGAGCCTTGAGTGACAGTTTTTACACCAGCTGCAACAATCGCAACAACCACAAAAATAAACACACCAACAGTTATCAAAGAATCATAAGGCATAAAAATGTTCCATAAAAAATAAGGGGTTAAATAATACCCTTTATTTTATATTATTAATGCTGTTTGTTTCATATAATATGATTAGTATTTAAATTTTCCTAATATTTGTTTTATCATTAGATATACATCAATCAACAAGCTCTGTTTTTTCTAATAATTTACAAAACTGATGCTTAATGATTGTTTGACTAATATAAATAACATTAATAGTATCGTTACAATATGTATAAGCTAATCGAAATACCGCATCTTTAGCCGCAACAATCTTATATTCATAAATTTTAAAACCAGCACAACGTAACTGTCTGGCCGTTTTTATTTTTACAGATTGAGTTGCGATTAATTGAGGCAACCGTTCGCGAACATCTCGATAAATAATAGCCTGATATTGCTCATGCAAATGAAAGAATTTTCGTAAGTGTCTATTTTCACTATAAGTAATATTCATTATTAATAAATCTTATTATTTTTATCGTAGTATATTCTTTAAATTTTAAATGTAATAGTTTGAGCTATTTAAATCCCCCATCAGAAAAAGTGAACATTATTCACAGTTCGACTATCGCATTGTGCATAAATCCATAACATGTACCACAATTAAACTGTACCAGCGAAAAAAGGAATACGCTAATGAGTACAAGACTGAATAACACGATTAGTATCGAACTACATATCCAGGCCGCAGTCAGGGAGATAGCGACATTTACGGAATTAACCGCTCGCTCATCGTCAATGGATGATCGTATGCATGAAGCGATCCATCAAAGTAAAATATTTTTCACATTGTATTTAATGGTGCAATCACTCCACAGTGAAGCAAAAAACACTACCGCTACTATTCTTTCTCAACAAAAAATAATCGTAGCAGAGAGCAATTTTGAATGGGTTATCCAACATTGTTTTAATATGTTTTATATTTCAAATCATGATATTGCAATAGATAAAGCCAATAAATGTGGTCAAATAACTACTATAACCTCTAACGATATGGTGCATTGGAAAAAAGCACCTATGGCTGAAAATATTGAAAATATGGTGGCAGCCCTCGCAACTAAACACGTTAAGTTTCTTGCTTCACTCTTTTCGCAAGCAGAAGATATTGATAATGAACTTTTATCTGTTTTTAGCCACGCCATGACAAATAACACCTTAGATTTAGGTATGAAATTATCATCACAAGCAGGCTCTCAATTACTGGAACAGGTGATCCATTCACGAACAGGTACAGTATGTCTTATCTTTTTAAGTATGACTAAAAACAGTGAAGAGAAGCTGGCAATAAGTCAATATTTAGCGGATATCGACGGCTTTTATCAAACCTTAACCTCAAATGGTTTACAACAAGGTTTGCTTTTTTTAGATAAACTGTCTGAATAATGAATATTACAATGAAAAAGGAAATATGTGATATCTAGTCATACATGCACATATTTTCTTTTAACTATACTCCATACACTAAAATCAACATATTTCATCTATATTTTACTTTTCTAACTAATGATACTTGTATTAATAAATATAATTAATAGTAAACAACAAATATCCTTTATCATTATTAAGATTACTATTAAAAATAGTCATTTCCATCTACTATTACGTTAAATATAATACAGTTAATGTTATGCTTAAGGTTATGAAAACCTAGAATGCATTCAAAGAGTGAATGCTTTGGTCGTATTTTCTATATTTCTAGCTCTATTATCATAATTTTAGGATAGTAACGTGTGAAAAAAATTTCTTTATATATAATACCTGTTCAATTATTTTTAGCTTCATACTGGTTTAAAAATGGTTTTATCGATAAGGTAGTAGGCATTTTTTTAGGTTTGATACATCCTAAAACTGCTTATTATGGTTTAACATGGAATGGCTGGCATGATCATATTGTTGGTAATTGGGATAATAGCCGTATAGGTCATTTATTTTTCACTCCATTTTTTAATGTGTTATTTCCTATCCTTATTATATTGCAATGCTTACCATTATTATTTATTTTCAAATCAATTCTAAATAAAGAGTTTTTTATCAACCGTGAACGTCCATGGTTAATACGATCGGCTCTAGTATCATTCATTGTGACAACAATAATGTTATTTAGTGAAACTCTATCTAATGCCCGTGACGCTGAATATCTATTAAACTTATTTAGTATCAACATGATCTTAATTGTCTACGTCGCTGTTATTGAAAAAATTATCGAAAAAAATCATCATGACTAAATACCACTTAATCAGCATGGTTTATAACATGCTGATTCATTTGTTGATTGCATAAAAAGACATAGTACATAACAATAGCCATATTCCATAATTCTTAATGTAAGAACCTGATAATGACTATTGACCCAACCACTTTGCTTGCCATTGCGATGATCTTTTTAGGGTCTTTTGTACAAACAGCGATCGGTTTTGGACTGGCGATTGTTTCAGCCCCTATTCTTATTATTATTGCCCCTCAATATGTACCCGCCCCTATTTGTTTAGTTGCCCTATTTATCTCGTTACTTAATAGTCTAAAACACCGTAGTAGTATTGAGCTAGGGGGATTAAAAATGGCTATTATTGGTCGTATTCCAGGATCAATTGCCGGCGCAACACTGCTAGTTTTCGTTTCTACGCAAACCTTATCATTATGGGTTGGTTTATTAGTATTAATAGCGGTATTTATTAGCGTAATGCCATTTAGAATTGAGCCAACACCAATAAAGATGATTATTGCTGGGTTTTTCTCTGGGTTATTTGGTACAAGTTCAGCGATTGGTGGGCCGCCGATGGCTATTTTATTACAGCATCAAGAAGCTAATCAACTACGAGGTAATTTATCGGCTTTCTTTGTATTTAGTTCGATTATCTCGTTGATTACCTTAATTCCCGCTGGTTTTTTTAATATTGAAAAATTATGGCTTACATTACCATTACTGCCTGCCGCATGGGCTGGATATTGGTTAGCATTAAAAACCACACAATCATTGCCTAAACAAACCATCCGTTACGGTGCATTATCGTTATGCCTAATTTGTGGTGTGATTGCTGTATATAAAAGCGTGATGTAAATAAATAAAAAACATACAACTAAAACATTAAATTGTATTAATATTCTGTTATTAAAGGAATAAAAAATGTCATTATCTACCCAACTATTGTTATTTGCTGATGTTGTTCATCAAGGTTCCTTTTCAAAAGCAGCAGCATTGCATGACATGGATAATTCATCATTATCAAAAAAAATCAAAAAATTAGAAACAGAATTAGGTGTTCAGCTATTAAACCGTTCGACACGATCATTTTCTTTAACGTCTGCTGGTGAGGATATTCTCAAACACACAGCCAAACTCAACGATGTTTTAAATGATATCCAACTCATTGCTGACTCATATCAATCACACCCTAAAGGCATTTTACGTATCACTTCACCCATCTATTTTGGGCAAGGCTATCTACAACCTGTGATTTCACGTTTTATGAAACAATATCCTGATATCCAAATTATACATTCATTGGATGATAGAAAGTCTGACATTATTTCAGAACAATTTGATATTGCATTTCGACTTGGAAAATTAACTGAGTCAAACTTAATTGCGAAAAAAATTGCTGATACTCATTTTATTTTAATTGCATCAAACGCCTTTATTCAGCAATATGGTTTTCCAAAAACGCCACAACAACTATCTGATTTACCAGCCATTATATACAGTAATGCCGATGTGAATATTGATCAACTACAGATCAAAAGCACCCATAAAAGTAAGCGCTTTTGCCATTATAAAATGAAAGCTAAATACAAAGTCAGTGATGTAAAAACTATGATCAATACAGTCAAAGATGGCATCGGCTATGCGCTTATTGATTTATCTAATCTAGAAGATTCACTAGAACAACAAGGATTAGTACAGCTGTTACCAACTATGATTATCTCTCGTGTAGATACGGCTATTTATGCGATATGTCCTCATCGAAAGCATACGATGTTAGTAAAAGAGTTTATTCGTGCAGTACAAGATCATATTGGTACACCACCACACTGGGAAATGTACCTCTCTCATCAAAAAAATATATGATACTTATTTATCAATTAATTACAGTACCGTAATAATATCTTCAGCAGCTAAACGGGCTTTAGGTAAACCGTAATTATAATCTTGTCCTTCTAAATGGTAACCCATTGCTAATGCTAATTCACACACGTAGCCATCTAACTCAGCATTAAAGATAGAACCAATAAGTGTAGAATCTACGCCTTCCATTGAAGTCGATGCAATATTTAAACGGGCAAGCACATGCAAAGCATTACCTAAGGCAATGTATGTTTGTGCTTTCGTCCAATGACCATTAAATCCATTCTCATCCGTATTTGATTCTGCAAAACCATAAGCACCATTTAACATGTCATCATATTTATCTGCCGCTAAATGACCAGATAATACTTCTGCATCAACAACATGACGATAATCATCTTTGGTATAAAATGGGTTATACGCAAATAAAACAATATGTGAAGCTTCAGTAGCATGTCGCTGATTAATTTGGTATTTATTAGCAAATGTTTCATGAAAACGTAATTTTGCGTCATCACTTTCAAGTACAATAAACTTCCATGGCTGTGAATTGATTGATGAAGCAGATAAACGAATTGCTTCTTTAATTATATCCATATTTTCAGTACTGATTTTTTTGTTCTTATCATATTGCTTCGCTGTATAACGATTACGAAGATCGGTAATGATTTGATGTTGCATAATAATATCTCTTATTAACTCATTGATGTGGCAATAATAAAGAGAAATTTGATGACAATAAATAGCATTTATTTCCAATGATTATGGCTATTTTATCCATAATCAAGAATATCAATTAAAAACGACTAAATAATAAACAATTCTTCATTTCAATAAATTTATCGCTAAAATCAGCCACTACACTGGCTAAATATACCGACAAGCGATAAATTATAAGGATACGTATTTTTTATTAACTACCGTGCCAATAATGATTCAGTCAAATATTTTACTTCGTTACCCATCACTGCGAACTTTTTTTAATCTAAGAACAAATATCGCAGCACTTAGTTTTATCAGTTGCTCTATCCCTTTATTTCTCATGGGTCACGTCACTATGGGAATTGCATTCTCACTAGGTAGCATCAGCTGTGGCTTTGCAGATACCTCAAGTGTGACCAGATACCGCATCTACGATTTTGCGATTGCCCTACCGCTATTTTTCTTGATAAGTTTAGGTATTGAGCTCGTTTTTCCACACTCTTGGTTATTTGCCGGCTCATTAGCCATTGTTAGCTTTGCTCTTTTTATGCTCGCGGTATTAACACCACGTTTAGGTGCTATTGGTTTTGCTGCCATTCTATTAGCCATTTACGCGATGTTATTACACCTTGAAGGACGCTCGGTATGGCTAATACCCATGTGGCTTACTGGTGGCGCAATGTGGTACATTTTTTGGCAAGCATTAGCGATTATCTTCCTTCCGAATCAGGAATCCAAAGATATTTTATCGGATCTTTACCAAGCACTTGCAAAAAAACTGATGATTCATGATCAGGGCTTTGTGTTCGCTACCGATAAAAATCAGCTTTTCATCAAATCAGCCCAATCTCGCTCACAAATAGCCACGCTTTCTCATACGCTTGAATATCGTATCCACCAGCAATTTAGTTGTGGTGAAGACAGTGCAAAATTACAAGATATGTACCGTTTCCTAAAAATCGCTGAGCATATTAATGAACAAACACGGTTAATGTATTTCACTTCTACCCCCTATTTAAAGCAATCTTGTCCACAATGGTTAGAACAAATTCATCATGCCAATCAACAAATTAGCCAATACCTCTCACAAGTAACGGTCAACAATGTGCACCATTTAACATTGCCAAATGTTGATTTTGATACATTACGTCGCTATCAAGTACCAAAGGATGCACAACAAGAAGCAATCGCGGCACAGTCTTTCATTAATAAATTAGATATTATTTATCTTTCATTGTGCGAATTAAAAAACCAATCCAGTACTATTGCCAGCCCAACAGTATCAAAGCCTATTGTTTTAACCTGGAAATGGCGTGATATTGTCTCTAAATTAACCAGTCAAATGACGCTAAAATCGAGTTATTTTCGTCATGCCTTACGAGGAACATTGAGCTTAACAACAGGCTTAATTATTGTCCGTTTATTAAATCTCGACTTTGGTTTTTGGACATTAATGACCAGTTTACTTATTCTTCGTCCAAACTTATCAATGACATGGACTCGGCTATTACAACGTCTGACAGGTACAATTTGCGGATTAATTGTGGTCAGTGGTTTACTACACTTTCAAGTTTCGAGTGATATCTTACCGTTTATATTTTGTATTGCAGCAGTACTGTTTTTTCACACCTCAGCGCGACATTATGGATTTGCGGTCTTCTTCGTTACTTTATTCGTGTTCGCTGGTTTCTCGCTCAATGGTCAAGGTGACAATATTATGTTGCCACGTCTAGATAACACTGTATTAGGGGTGTTTATTCCACTGATATTTGTATTTATCCTAACCCCTGGATGGCAAAAAAAATCCTTTCCAACCCAACTTAACGCTACCATTAAAGGTTATATTGATTACTTAGTCAGTCTAAAGACGTATTTAGCAAATAAACAGGATTTACCAACTGAAGATGTGCAACGTCATTTTCAAACTTGCGTTGTAAACGACACTAACTTATTTGATCATTGGATAGGATATTTAGGCGAACCTCATTTTAAATCACAAACGAGCGAGCATATTTTACTTTGCAGCCGAAGCTCTAATATTATTTTACGTATATTGACTCAACTCAATGAGAATAAACAAAATTTAACGCCAGATACTGATATTAACTCAGATATTGATCATGCAATTATGTCACTAAAACTATTACAACAAAAATTGCATCAATCATCTAATCACTCTGATTTATTCCGACACATATCAGAACAAGAAAAACTTATTTATCAATCATTTACTTATATTGAAAATGAAATATATCGACTCGACAACACAGCATTATTAGTGCTGCTGTCAAAAGAAGTACGATCTTTCGTTGGCGCTATAAATCATCAGCCACAATAACATTACGATGAAAGAGAAAAACACCAGCCTTTATTGTTATTACTAGTGCTAAATGGGCTGGTGTTTTTCTTTTTTAATACTTAAACGTACCACGAATAGGATAGTTATTGTCTGGATTACGGATCCATCCAATACCATTGACTAATGATTCTAACTCTGGTCGAACAAATGGATTATTCGATAGATCAACAATCTGCAATCCACCATTTTCATTAATGACAAATAATGCAGGTTCAGAGAAATTATGATCCGTTTCCTGCTCTGAACGAGGAATCGAAATATATAATCCCAATGTTTGCATTTGTTGCTCAGTTAAACCATAAGCAATAGGAAAACTGATCGTTAGCTTTTCAATATGTTCTTCTAATTGTTGTTTTGAATCGGCAGAAACAGCAATAATTTCAACACCTGAATCTAACAGCTTTTGCTTATAATTTTCTAATTCATTAAGGTATTTTGTACACAACGGACAATGTTTACCTCGATAAACAAATACAGCCTGCCATGTCGCGTTACCTTGTGGTTGACCTAAGGTAGCATGTGAACCATCAAGTAATGTCACCTGAATCGTTGGGAATATATCACCCGCATTGAGTTTTACTGAAGTCGCCATGTTGCCTCCTCATTAGAGATAGTTGATAAATAGTTAAATCCTATTTATATAACTATCAAACTAATATCTAGAATTATTAAGCATATAAATTAATAGTCGGTGCAATTATCCGATTTTATAAAATAAACAATAGATACATAAAATAAGTTGTTATCAATATAATAATTAATATTGTATTAATAACAACTATACTTACCTACTAATTATTTTTTAGGTTTACCTACAACCAGTCCAAGAATAAAGCCGTAAACAATATGTCCCATTAAAGCAACCATAGACATAGGAACACTGTTAAAAAATAACCCTTTACCTGCCATTGGCATAACAACAATCATTGCAATTAGATAAATTGGAATTAAAAACAATATCCCTCGTAACCAACTAGAACCAGGTAAATGTTTATAACCAAGCAGTAAATAAGCAAGAGGAAAGACAATTGTACCGACCATAAAATGCATTATTAAGCCAATATTATCAGACGTTCCCATCATATGAGCAATAATAGCGGCAACATTCATTGAATGTCCAATAATATGTGGTGCTATAAATTTACCCATTAAAGTAAAAGCTAGCGTACCAAGGAAACCACCAATTAAAGCTCTAACAACATGACTTGTATTAAAATTACTGTTAGACATACTACCTCCCATAATTATGATTAATTACCATTAGAACTCGCTAAGTATAGTGACTTATTCTCATTGAAGCTCTATTAAATTAATCATTAAAATAACAATAAAGTGATTGATAAGATTTCATAAATACACTTATTACAATTAATTATAAAAAGATATTCTAAAAACTCTTAATACTATAACTCGTATTAAAATAAAATATTATTCCTTATCTATCACTTTATAAATCAACATACCAATTATTCTTAAATAGGAAAACTTCATGATAATGATAAATATCTTATTTATCTGTCACTGATAACAACTTATCATAAAAAATAAACATCATTAGTTACCGCTTTATTAATACATCATTTTTTGCTGATACTGTA
>CAMQXY010000099.1 GCA_947039005.1 uncultured Photobacterium sp. | reverse complement strand
AGCGCACCGACCGAAATATAATCCACCCCCGTTAACGCACACTGACGAATATTGGCGAGGGTAATATCACCTGAGTTTTCCAGTGCCGCGCGACCGGCATTAATAGCCACCGCTTCGCGCATCATCTCAAGGCTGAAATTATCCAGCATAATAATATCTGCACCGGCGGCAATCGCTTGTTCTAATTCTGCTAGCGATTCAGTTTCTATTTCTACTGGTTTGCCGGGGTTGAGCTGCTTGGCAGTCGCAATCGCTTTATCAATCCCACCACACGCCATGATGTGGTTTTCTTTGATCAAATAGGCATCAAATACCCCAATACGATGGTTAAAACCACCACCACAACTAACCGCATATTTAAGTGCGCTGCGGAGACCGGGAACGGTTTTACGGGTGTCTAATAGACGAGTATTAGTGCCTTGCAGTTGGTTAGCATATTCCGCAGTAAGGGTGGCGCAACCTGAGAGGGTTTGAATAAAGTTCATCGCATTACGCTCGCCAGTGAGCAATACCCGTGAAGGACCTTTAAGGGTACATAACACTTGGTTGGGTTTAACTACCTCACCATCAGCGACATGCCAATCAATCACCACTTCGCCACCTAATTGGACAAATACTTCATCTGCCCATAGTTGACCACAAAAAACGCCATATTCACGGGTGATAATGGTAGCGGTGCTGTAACTATCAGCGGCAATTAAATTAGCCGTAATGTCACGACTGGCATCAATGTCACCGCCTAAATCTTCACGCAGGGCATCAGCAACCGCGCGAGTAATTTCCAGTGGCAGTTGTTGTTTAAGGTAAGCGAGGCGGGCGGTGCTGTCGTGTTTATGTTCCATAGCTGTCATGTCGTATCCATTGCATGAGATTGCCGGTAATAGGATTACCGCGATTGATAGCAAAAGCATACAGGGAAAAAAATCAGTTTTCGAGGGGAGAGGTTTTAATTTTTAGCTCGATACTCGATACTTATTGACTTGATCACTTCCACTTGAGGTTTATATGACCCTAACCATTAATAGCGACCATTGGCTCGATAACGTTAAACAGGTGCCATCACCATTTTTTGATGCTCGCCCTGATGATGAGGTTTCTTTGCTGGTGGTGCACAACATCAGTTTACCGCCGGGGGAGTTTGGCGGTCCTTATATTGAGCAACTGTTCACTGGGCAACTTGATCCTAACGAACATGCTTATTTCGCATTAATTCATCAGTTTCGCGTTTCGGCTCACTGCTTGATCCGTCGTGATGGCAGTATTATTCAGTTCGTGCCTTTTAATGCTCGCGCATGGCATGCAGGGGTTTCTTGCTTTGAAGGGCGTGACAAATGTAATGATTATTCGATTGGAATTGAACTTGAGGGTTGTGATTATTTACCCTTCACCGATTGTCAGTATCAAACTCTAGCCACACTCACCCAGAAAATCATGCAGTACTATCCGGCAATTACTCGCCAACGGGTAACAGGGCATGAATTTATTGCGCCGGGGCGTAAAACTGACCCTGGATTAGTGTTTGATTGGCATTGCTATAAAAGACAGCTATAAGTGGTTATTTATTGATAACTACTGACTATGTTGTTGATAAAAAACGCAAACCAATTGTCTGTTGAGGCTTGTAACCCTTAGTTTTTAAGTACTAGCTGTATCTTAATCTGACTGTATTTGTTGGTTGTTGTTGCTTTTGATGTGTATTTTTTGTTAAACGAAGCCCGTTCTATGATTTCAATCAAGTTGAATGTGGACTTTTACGATTATTTCTGTAAACTTTCCACGTCAGCAAATTGGTAATACCAATTACCCGTATTGTTAGTTTTGTTATGAAGCAGATTGATTATAAGAAGCATTCATCATAATGACGTATAAACGCATTCGCCAACCTAAACTTTGTGACGCTATCGAGCAAGAGCTTGAGTGTTTGATTGTTGAGGGAACATTATCTCCGGGGCAACAATTGCCTCCTGAGCGTGAATTGGCAAAGCAATTTGATGTTTCTCGCCCTTCTGTTCGTGAGGCAATTCAACGTTTAGAAGCCAAACATTTACTGACTCGTCGTCAAGGTGGCGGCACATTTGTGACAGAGAATTTATGGAAAGGTTTTTCTGATCCATTACTTGATTTATTAGCCGCACACCCAGAAACACAATTAGATTTAGTTGAAGCGCGCCATGCGTTAGAGGGATTAGCGGCATATTATGCGGCCCTGCGTGGTAATGATGATGATTTTGATCGTATCAAAGATTGTCATGTGCGGATTCAGCAAGCCCAACAGCAAGGCGATTTAGCCGCTGAAGCAACCGCGGTAATGCAATGCCTTATTGCGGTTACAGAGTCAGCGCATAATGTAGTGTTATTACACATTATTCGCAGTTTAGCGCCGTTGTTAGAACAGAACGTATTACAGAATTTTGAACACCTTAATCGTCACCAAGAGGTGGTGAATAAGGTTAGTAAGCATCGAGCCAATATTGTTGAAGCGATTGTTTCTAAGCAGCCGGAAAAGGCACGAGAAGCATCCCACGCACATTTGGCTTACATCGAGGAGACTTTGTTGGATTTATCGCGAGAAGATAGCAGACGTCAACGCTCTCTCCGTCGAATTCAACAACGCAAGGACGGGCTTGACTAGGGTTCTTTATCAGCCAAAGGCCATAGCAAGTCGCGACATTGTTAGTTTAGTAAATTATAACGAAAGGATAGATCGCATGTCTGAAGTCATGAAGAGTGACGTGGATGTACTGGAAACTCAAGATTGGTTAGAAGCTCTTGAATCAGTAGTCCGTGAAGAAGGTGTTGAACGCGCCCAGTACTTACTAGAGCAAGTATTGGATAAAGCACGTTTAGACGGTGTTGATATGGCAACTGGTATCAATACTAATTATATTAATACGATCCCTGCGGCGCAACAACCTGCGTACCCAGGCGATACTACGCTAGAGCGTCGTATCCGTTCTGTCATCCGTTGGAACGCAATCATGATCGTATTGCGTGCATCGAAGAAAGATTTAGACCTAGGCGGCCACATGGCGTCTTACCAGTCTGCTTCTGCTTTCTACGAAGTATGTTTTAACCACTTCTTCCGCGCACCTAATGACGTTGATGGCGGCGATTTGGTTTATTACCAAGGTCACATTTCTCCAGGGATCTACTCACGTGCATTCGTTGAAGGCCGTTTAACGGCTGATCAACTTGATAACTTCCGTCAAGAAGTTGATGGTAAAGGTATTCCTTCATACCCACACCCTAAGTTAATGCCTGAATTCTGGCAGTTCCCTACGGTATCTATGGGTCTAGGTCCTATCTCTGCGATCTACCAAGCACGTTTCCTTAAATACCTAAATGGCCGTGGTCTTAAAGACACGTCTGCGCAACGTGTTTACGCGTTCCTAGGTGATGGCGAGATGGATGAGCCAGAATCACGCGGTGCGATCTCTTTCGCTGCGCGTGAGAAGCTAGATAACCTATGTTTCCTTATCAACTGTAACCTACAGCGCCTAGATGGCCCGGTTATGGGTAACGGTAAAATCATTCAAGAGCTAGAAGGTCTATTTAAAGGCGCTGGCTGGAATGTGGTTAAAGTGATCTGGGGTAACAACTGGGATTCACTACTAGCAAAAGACACTACTGGTAAGCTTCTTCAGTTAATGAACGAAACTATCGATGGTGACTACCAGACATTTAAATCTAAAGATGGCGCTTACGTACGTGAGAACTTCTTTGGTAAGTACCCTGAGACTGCAGCACTGGTTGCTGACATGACAGATGAGCAAATCTTTGAACTGAAACGTGGTGGTCACGATTCATCAAAACTATTTGCTGCATTTACTAATGCAAAAGACACTCAAGGTAAACCAACGGTTATTCTTGCTAAAACTGTTAAAGGTTACGGCATGGGTGAAGCCGCTGAAGGTAAAAACATCGCTCACGGTGTGAAGAAAATGGACATGACTCATGTTCAATACCTACGTGATCGTTTAGGTCTACAAGATCTTATCTCTGATGAAGCAATTAAATCATTGCCTTATTTAGAGCTTGAAAAAGGTTCTGCAGAGTATAACTACCTACACGCTCGTCGTGAGGCGCTATTAGGTTACACACCTAAGCGTAACCCTAAGTTTACTCAAGAATTTAAAGTACCTGAGCTTGAAGAGTTCACCCCATTGCTTGTTGAGCAAAAGCGTGAAATCTCTACCACAATGGCTTACGTTCGTACCCTAAATATTCTATTGAAAGATAAGAATATTGGTAAGAACATCGTGCCAATCATTTGTGATGAAGCGCGTACCTTTGGTATGGAAGGTCTGTTCCGTCAAGTGGGTATCTACAACCCAGCGGGTCAAACTTACACCCCAGAAGATAAGGGCATTGTTTCTTACTACAAAGAAGCAAACTCAGGTCAGGTTCTGCAAGAAGGTATCAACGAACTAGGTTCAATGGCATCTTGGGTCGCTGCTGCAACATCATACAGCACCAACGATTTACCAATGATTCCGTTCTACATCTACTACTCAATGTTCGGCTTCCAACGTGTTGGCGACATGGCGTGGATGGCAGGTGACCAACAAGCACGTGGCTTCCTATTAGGTGCTACTGCAGGTCGTACAACCTTGAACGGTGAAGGTCTTCAGCACGAAGATGGCCATTCACACATCATGGCTAACACAGTGCCTAACTGTATCTCTTACGATCCAACGTTTGCTTACGAGCTAGCGGTTATCATGCAAGACGGTATTCGTCGCATGTACGGTGAAGAGCAAGAGAACATTTATTACTACCTAACAGTAATGAATGAAAACTACGCTATGCCTGGTATGCCAGAAGGCGCAGAAGAAGGTATTCGTAAGGGTATCTACAAGCTTGAGTCTTACGCGGGTGAGAAGTCTAAGGTTCAGTTAATGAGCTCTGGTACTATCATGAATGAAGTACGCGCAGCGGCTCAAATCCTAAGTGATGACTACGGTGTGGCGTCTGATGTTTACTCGGTAACATCATTCAACGAATTGACTCGTGACGGTCAAGATGTTGAGCGTTACAACATGCTGCACCCACAAGCTGAGCAGAAAGTCGCTTACATCACTACGGTTATGGGTACTGAACCTGCAATCGCTGCGACTGACTACATGAAGAACTACGCAGAACAAGTTCGTGCGTTCATGCCTTCTGAGTCATTTAAAGTACTGGGTACTGATGGCTTCGGTCGTTCAGACAGCCGTGCAAATCTACGTCGTCACTTTGAAGTTAATGCAGGCTACGTTGTTGTTGCTGCACTTTCTGAATTGGCAAAACGTGGTGACATCGAGAATTCTGTTGTTGCAGATGCAATTGCTAAATTCAACATTGACGCAGACAAGATCAACCCGCTATACGCGTAAGAGGCAAATATAATGACAATCGAAATTAATGTACCTGATATCGGTGCAGATGAGGTTGAAGTAACTGAGATTCTTGTTAGCGTTGGCGACAAGGTTGAAGAAGATCAATCACTGATCACTGTTGAAGGCGATAAAGCCTCAATGGAAGTACCGGCTTCTCAAGCGGGTATCGTGAAAGAAATTAAAATCGTTGTTGGTGACACAGTTTCTACTGGTTCATTGATCATGATCTTTGAAGCTGAAGGCGCAGCCGTTGCTGCCCCTGTAGCTGAAGCAGCACCTGTTGCCGCGCCTGTAGCAGCAGCGGTAGCTGAACTGAAAGAAGTACACGTGCCTGATATCGGCGGTGATGAAGTTGAAGTAACTGAAATCATGGTTGCTATCGGCGACAGCATCGAAGAAGAGCAGTCACTACTTACTGTTGAAGGCGATAAAGCGTCAATGGAAGTACCAGCACCGTTTGCTGGCGTACTAAAAGAAATCAAAATCGCGACAGGCGACAAAGTTTCTACTGGTTCACTTGTGATGATCTTTGAAGTTGCAGGTTCTGGCGCAGCAGTTGCTCCAGTTGCGGTAGCAGCACCTGTAGCTGCGGCTCCAGCCGTTGCAGCAGCAAAAGAAGTGCATGTTCCTGATATCGGTGGTGACGAAGTTGAAGTTACTGAGATCATGGTTGCAGTTGGCGATACAGTAGAAGAAGAGCAATCTTTAATCACTGTTGAAGGCGACAAAGCATCAATGGAAGTACCTGCACCTTTCGCTGGTACTATCAAAGAAATCAAAATCGCTGCTGGCGACAAGGTTTCTACTGGTTCATTGATCATGATCTTTGACGTTGTTGGCGCAGCACCTGTTGCGGTAGCGGTTGCAGCACCTGCTCAAGCGGCAGCGCCTGCACCTACAGCGGCACCTGTTGCATCTGCTCCAGCAGCAACAACGGGCGACTTTGAAGAAAACAACGATTATGCACACGCATCACCTGTTGTTCGTCGTCTAGCACGTGAGTTTGGCGTTAACCTTGCGAAAGTTAAAGGTACTGGCCGTAAGAACCGCGTTCTTAAAGAAGACGTTCAAAGCTTCGTTAAAGATGCACTTAAGCGTCTTGAGTCTGGTGCTGCAGCATCGGCTTCAGGTAAAGGCGATGGCGCTGCATTAGGTCTACTACCTTGGCCGAAGATTGACTTCAGCAAGTTTGGTGAGACAGAAGTTAAGCCTCTTTCTCGCATTAAGAAGATTTCTGGCGCTAACCTGCACCGTAACTGGGTAATGATCCCACACGTTACACAGTGGGATAATGCAGATATCACTGAGCTTGAAGCATTCCGTAAAGACCAAAACGCTATCGAAGCGAAGAAAGACACTGGCATGAAAATCACGCCATTAGTGTTCATTCTTAAAGCAGTAGCGAAAGCACTAGAAGCGTTCCCTTCATTCAACTCTTCACTATCTGATGATGGCGCGAGCTTGATTCTGAAGAAATACATCAACATCGGCATCGCGGTAGATACCCCGAATGGCTTGGTTGTTCCTGTATTTAAAGACGTGAATAAGAAAGGTATTTACGAGCTGTCTGAAGAGCTAATGACTATCTCTAAGAAAGCACGTGCTGGTAAGCTAACTGCATCAGATATGCAAGGTGGCTGTTTCACTATCTCAAGCCTTGGTGGCTTAGGTGGTACTGCGTTCACACCAATCGTGAATGCACCAGAAGTAGGTATCCTTGGTGTATCTAAGTCTGAAATGAAGCCAGTATGGAACGGTAAAGAGTTTGAACCGCGTCTACAACTTCCATTATCACTGTCATACGATCACCGTGTGATTGATGGTGCTGAAGGTGCACGTTTCATTACTTACCTAAATGGTTGTCTATCTGACATCCGTCGTTTGGTACTATAAGGTTTCACATCCACAACGCCATGCCTACGCTGAGTAGGCATGGAATTGTTGTTTAGCTCACAGGCTACAGTAATTTATTTTTCATGTTGTTAACAGGTCTGTAAACTTGTTACTTATTTTGAACGTAAATTCTGGATTAATACTACAGCATAGCTGATAGCCTGTTAGGGATAAAAGACTTACAACGAGGTCATGATGAGCAAAGAAATTAAAGCCCAGGTAGTAGTAGTAGGTTCAGGCCCTGCTGGTTATTCTGCAGCATTCCGTTGTGCAGACTTAGGTTTGGATACGGTTTTAATCGAAAAATATAGTACCCTAGGCGGTGTGTGTCTTAACGTGGGTTGTATCCCATCAAAAGCTCTGCTTCACGTAGCGAAAGTTATTGAAGAAGCAAAAGCAATGGCAGAACACGGCGTGATTTTCGGCGAGCCACAAACCGATATTAATAAAATCCGTCTATGGAAAGATAAAGTAATTACCCAGCTTACTGGCGGTCTTGGCGGTATGGCTAAGATGCGTAAAGTTAACGTGGTTAACGGTTACGGTAAGTTCACAGGTCCTAATTCAATCGTTGTTGAAGGTGCTGACGGTCAAACGACAGTAACATTTGACAATGCAATTATCGCTGCGGGTTCACGCCCAATTAAGTTACCTTTCATTCCGCATGAAGACCCACGTATTTGGGATTCAACAGATGCGCTAGAGCTTAAAGAAGTACCTAAAAAGTTACTTGTTATGGGCGGCGGTATCATCGGTCTTGAAATGGGTACGGTTTACCACGCGCTAGGTTCTGATGTCGACGTTGTTGAAATGTTCGATCAAGTGATCCCAGCAGCTGATAAAGATATCATTAAAGTCTTCACTAAGCGTATTGCTAAGAAATTCAACCTAATGCTAGAAACGAAAGTGACAGCAGTTGAAGCCAAAGAAGACGGTATCTACGTATCAATGGAAGGCAAGAAAGCCCCGGCTGAGCCTGTTCGTTATGATGCAGTGCTAGTGGCTATCGGTCGTGTACCAAACGGTAAACTGATCGACGCTGAAAAAGCGGGTATCAACGTTGATGAGCGCGGCTTTATCAATGTAGATAAGCAACTACGTACTAACGTAGCGCACATTCACGCGATTGGTGACGTTGTTGGTCAACCTATGCTTGCTCACAAAGGTGTGCATGAAGGTCACGTAGCAGCAGAAGTTATTTCTGGTAAGAAGCACTACTTCGATCCTAAAGTAATTCCTTCAATTGCCTACACTGAGCCAGAAGTTGCGTGGGTAGGTAAGACTGAGAAAGAAGCGAAAGCAGAAGGTATCAACTACGAAGTTGCTACGTTCCCATGGGCGGCATCAGGCCGTGCTATCGCATCTGATTGTGCTGATGGTATGACCAAGATGATCTTCGACAAAGACACTCACCGCGTTATCGGTGGTGCTATCGTTGGTACTAACGGTGGTGAATTGTTAGGTGAAATTGGTCTAGCGATCGAGATGGGTTGTGATGCCGAAGATATCGCATTAACTATTCACGCTCACCCAACATTGCATGAATCAATTGGTCTTGCAGCAGAAGTATTTGAAGGTTCAATCACTGACCTTCCAAATGCAAAAGCAGTAAAGCGTAACAAGTAATTCTCGCTTAACTTGCTCAGTTAACTAAAAAGCGCCTTATGGGCGCTTTTTTTGTGGCTGCTATTTCACCAACGGTACATTTTTCACCAACAGTACATTCTTTTGTGATTAATACCGAATAATTTACCAAAAATGTGAATGTTGTAAAATATCGACTCATTTTAATTTTAAGTTAAAAATGCTATAGTATTTAACAGTTTTGATCTCTAATTAACCGTTAAAATGTCAGGTATAGATTAAACTGCAATAACTGATCAGTGAGAGATCATTTAACTTCCAAGGATGTTCGACGTTATCGTCGAGCCAATATAAGAGGAATATGTCGTGCTTGAAGCCTACCGTAAACACGTCGAAGAGCGTGCAGCTGAAGGGGTTGTTGCCCAGCCGCTAAATGCTGAACAGGTTGCCGCTCTGATTGAGTTATTGAAAACCCCACCTCAAGGTGAGGAAGCGGTGCTGTTGGATTTATTAGAAAATCGTATTCCACCAGGAGTGGATGAAGCGGCTTATGTTAAAGCGGGTTTTCTGGCGGCAATTACCACGGGCGAAGCTCAATCGCCACTGGTTAGCAAAGCCAAAGCCGCCCAATTATTAGGGACTATGCAAGGCGGTTATAATATTGAACCCCTGATTTCCCTGCTTGATGATGCTGAACTTGCGCCAATTGCAGTGACTGCGTTATCACATACATTACTGATGTTTGACTCATTTTATGATGTTGAGCAAAAAGCCAAAGCAGGCAATACCTTTGCTAAGCAAGTGATGCAGTCGTGGGCGGATGCTGAATGGTTCTTATCAAAACCTGCCCTCGCTGAAAAAATTACCCTAACCGTATTTAAAGTCAGTGGTGAAACTAATACCGATGACTTATCGCCAGCACCAGATGCATGGTCACGGCCTGATATTCCGTTGCATGCGTTAGCAATGTTAAAAATTGAGCGTGAAGGGATCACTCCAGATCAAGCGGGTACTATTGGTCCGATTACTCAAATTGAAGCGTTAAAACAACAAGGTCATCAATTAGTCTATGTCGGTGATGTTGTAGGAACAGGCTCTTCACGTAAGTCTGCCACTAACTCTGTGCTGTGGTTTATGGGCGATGATATTCCTTATGTGCCCAATAAGCGTGCGGGTGGTTATGTGCTTGGCGGTAAGATCGCGCCGATCTTCTTTAATACCATGGAAGATGCTGGCGCATTGCCGATTGAAGTTGATGTAACTAAGCTAGCAATGGGCGATGTGATTGACGTTTACCCATTTAAAGGTGAAGTCCGTCGCCATGATAACGATGAAGTCGTCTCAACCTTTAAATTAAAAACCGATGTACTGATTGATGAAGTGCGTGCGGGTGGTCGAATTCCATTGATCATTGGTCGTGGTTTAACTGATCGTGCCCGTCAAGCATTGAACCTACCAGCATCTGATGTGTTCCGTCGTCCTGTCGCCGTTGCTGAAAGCGATAAAGGTTATACCTTAGCGCAGAAGATGGTGGGTAAAGCCTGTGGTGTTGAGGGCGTTCGTCCGGGCACTTATTGTGAGCCGAAAATGACCACTGTTGGTTCGCAAGATACCACCGGCCCTATGACCCGTGATGAACTGAAAGACTTAGCTTGTTTAGGTTTCTCGGCGGATCTGACGATGCAGTCTTTCTGTCATACCTCGGCGTATCCAAAACCGATTGATGTTAATACTCACCATACTCTGCCTGATTTTATTATGAATCGTGGTGGAGTGGCGTTACGTCCTAAAGATGGTGTTATTCACTCATGGCTTAACCGCATGTTGTTGCCTGATACCGTCGGTACGGGTGGTGATTCACATACCCGTTTCCCATTAGGTATTTCATTTCCAGCCGGTTCAGGTTTAGTGGCATTTGCTGCGGCAACCGGAGTGATGCCACTGGATATGCCAGAATCTATTTTGGTGCGCTTTAAAGGCGAGATGCAAGCGGGGATCACTCTACGTGATTTAGTGCATGCAATTCCTTATTTTGCGATTCAGCAAGGGCTATTAACGGTTGAAAAATCGGGCAAGATCAATGAATTCTCAGGGCGTGTACTTGAGATTGAAGGGGTTGAGCATTTATCGGTTGAGCAAGCGTTTGAGCTTTCTGATGCATCGGCTGAGCGTAGTGCTGCGGGTTGTACCGTAAAACTGTCGCCAGAGTCGATCACTGAATATTTAAACTCCAATATCGTGATGCTGAAATGGATGATCGCTGAAGGTTATGGTGATCGTCGTACCATTGAACGTCGTGTTACTGCGATGCAAGAATGGTTAGCCAATCCTGAGTTAATGACCGCAGATAAAGATGCAGAATATGCCCATGTGATTGACATTGATCTGGCAGATATTAAAGAGCCAATTCTATGTGCGCCCAATGATCCTGATGATGCGCGTTTACTGTCAGAGGTTGCAGGTACAGCGATTGATGAAGTGTTTATCGGCTCATGCATGACTAACATTGGTCACTTCCGCGCTGCGGGTAAATTACTGGAGAAATTTGGGGGTCAATTAGATACCCGATTATGGGTTGCACCACCGACCAAGATGGATAAAGACCAACTAACCGAAGAAGGTTATTACGGTATCTTTGGTCGTGCAGGAGCGCGTATTGAAACGCCGGGATGTTCTTTGTGTATGGGTAACCAAGCACGAGTGAAAGATAATTCGACGGTAATGTCGACTTCAACCCGTAACTTCCCCAACCGTTTAGGGAATGGCGCTAACGTGTATTTATCCTCGGCTGAGTTAGCTGCGGTGGGTGCAATCTTAGGTCGTATTCCAACCATGGAAGAATACCTAACTTACGCTCAGCAAATTAATGCGACTGCGGCAGATACTTATCGTTATCTGAATTTTGATCGTATGGCGGATTATACTAATAAAGCCGATGAAGTGATTATTCAACAAGCTGTTTAATCTTAGTTATTATTGGTGATATAAAAATAAACCATAAAAAAGATAGAAAAAACGCCGCGAATAATCG
>CAMQXY010000098.1 GCA_947039005.1 uncultured Photobacterium sp. | reverse complement strand
CTAGATAAATATGCTGTAATTCAATACTGGCATTCAAACTATTAATCGCACTCATCGATCTCCATCCAGATTTTGACATTTAACATTATAATTTAAATACTATTATAACCGCCTAAAGCCTCTTTTTATTCGATTGTTTTTACCGATCTATTTAGTAAACAGCAATAAAAACCATCTGCCGATGAAATTTTTACACCTCGCTGACGGTCTACTTAAATAGAAATCATTATCAATTTAAACATAAAAATAGGTACTTTATGCAAATAAAAACACGTCCTCGTTGGACACTATCAGAAAGCCAAGTAACCCCTGAATCTATTTACCACCAACGCCGAGATATTTTAAAGAAACTAGGTATTATTGCGGTTGGATTACCACTATCAACCAATGCCAATGCTGGGTTATTTGATTTTATCTCATCGCCAGAAAAACAAGCCATTGACCAGCGTCGGCAACTTATCGGCGCCAATTCGTCTTTATCTAACCCTGCATTATCTCTAACACCCGAAGATAAAATACTTCATTATAATAATTTCTATGAATTTGGAACGGATAAGTCCTCTCCAGCCATACGTGCAGAAAAATTTATAACCGATCCGTGGCAAGTAACCATTGATGGACTCGTAAATAAACCATTCACACTCGATTATGACGACCTATTCAACCAATTTACTTTAGAAGAGCGTATCTATCGTTTACGTTGTGTTGAAGCTTGGTCAATGAATATTCCATGGATAGGTTTTAGTTTACGCGACATTATAAAAAAAGCCGATCCTCAACAGCGAGCTAAATACGTTGCTTTTGAAACCTTATACGATCCCAAACAAATGCCAGGGCAGGCATCATCACGACTTGGTGGCGGTATTGAATACCCTTATGTAGAAGGACTTCGTATCGATGAAGCTATGCACCCACTCACGATGATCTCTGTTGGGTTATATGGCAAAACATTAGCCCCACAAAATGGTGCTCCACTGCGACTGGTTGTGCCATGGAAGTATGGTTTTAAGAGTATTAAATCTATTGTACGTATCCACCTTACCGATCAGCAACCACCCACAACATGGAATCGCTTAGCCGCCAGTGAATATGGCTTTTATGCTAACGTTAATCCCAAGGTAGATCATCCACGCTGGAGCCAAGCAAGTGAGCGTTTTATTGGTAAAGGCAATGTCTTTAGTAGTCGACGCCAACCAACATTAATGTTTAACGGTTATGCAGAAGAAGTAGCTTCGCTATATAAAAATATGGATTTAAAAAGGAACTACTAATGATCACTCGTCATGTTCAAAAATTCCGTCTCACACCAACTCGAATTTTAATCATAAAAGTCATCATTCATGCGGTGTCATTACTTTTTGTCACAGTATTGGTTCATAACACGCTTAACGGTGGTTTTGGGGCCGATCCGATCAAAGGTATTGAACATTTCACCGGTAAAGCGGCATTGAATACATTGATTCTTACCCTCCTGTTATCGCCACTAGCCAAAAAATATAAACAAGGGGGACTTATTCGCCTTAGACGATTATTAGGCGTATACAGTTTCTTTTGGGTTGCACTACACCTTAGCGCCTATCTTGCACTGGATCTGAATTTTGATTGGTATTTATTAGGCAGTGAAATCATTAAACGTCCCTATCTGGCTATTGGTGCGATAAGTTGGATAATTTTACTCCTGCTGGCACTCACCTCTACACAATCAATGCAACGTCGTTTAGGTCAGCATTGGCAACAACTGCATAACTGGGTTTACCTCACATTGATATTAAGTCCAATTCACTATTATTGGTCAGTAAAATCAGGGCTTATTGAACCAACGATTTACTTATTCATTTGTTTATCTCTACTTTATTGCCGTAAACAAAAAATCATGAATTTATTAGCGAGAAAAAATAAATACCAAACAAGTTGAACATCTAAACGATCAAATTGCTAAACATTCAATCACCAAATTACACCAGAATAATATCTGCTCTCTTTGAGTATTTACACATTACATAATAATGCCAAAATCACGTGATCCCTACACCAGAAATGCAGTTTGTTGGATTGACTAACTTACTGAATGCACAGACAATGCGAACGATTTTTTACATCCACTTCTGCGGTTCACATGGAATATGTCCGATGACAGTGTCAACACCCCAACCATTATCTTTACGTGATGATTCAATTTTTCGTCTTTTTTGTCGCTACACCTTACCAACAATTGCTGCCATGCTTATTACTGGTATTTATGTTGCCGTCGACGGTATGTTTGTTGGCCATTTCATCGGTGAAGATGGTCTTGCCGCGATTATGCTAGGCTATCCTATTGGCTCTATCCTTTATGCGGTTGGTGCCATGATAGGCATGGGTGCATCTGCATTAGTCTCTATACAACTAGGAGCAAACAATACCCAACAAGCTCGCCATATTGTCGGTAATGCACTAACTCTAAGTATTATTGCTGCGATTATTTTCTGCACTTTAGGGCTGTTATTTGGACAAGAGATTCTGATTTGGATCGGGGCAAAAAACCATATCCTCACCATGGCAACAGACTACCTATTTTGGTATTTCACCATGGGCAGTTTTGCGATTGTTTCGATGGCATTTTCAGCATTACTTCGTAACGATGGTCAACCTAATCGTGTGACGCTAATAATGATCTTAGGTGGCGTACTGAATATCGTCTTAGACTGGTTGTTTATTGTGGTGATCCCGTGGGGATTAACCGGCGCTGCGGTTGCAACGATGCTATCGCAAGCGGTGACGTGTCTTTTATGTTTACAGCATTTCTTTACCGATAAAACACAATTACGTATTGGTTGGGATAGCCTTAAAATTAAGCTTGATACCGTATTGCAAATACTCAAATTAGGCACTTCAAGTTTATTAATGTACATGTACCTTTCTGTGGTACTGATCTTACATAACAAAGCGTTCCTAATGGTCGGTAAACCCATTCACGTTGCCGCATATGGCATTGTAAGTTATACCGAAGCGTTCTTTTATTTAATCTTTGAGGGTATTGCTCTCGGGACTCAACCGCTGGTGAGCTTCAATACCGGTGCTGGTCTTAAAGATCGCGTCACTAAAATTCGTAACCTCGCGTTTATGATCACATTATTGATTGCAGCTATTGGCGTCATAACCTTATATAGCATTCCTGAAATAGTCGTCTATATGTTTGCTGGAAATAACCTCGCGTTACAACCTGAAGCCATTAAAGGCATGTCATTATATTTTTGGGGCTTACCTTTTGAAGGTTTATTATTGGTGGGAGCAACCTACTTTCAAGCAATTAATATGCCTAAAGAAGCCTCTTTATTAACAGGTGGTAAACTGATTTTAATCTCGATTGCAATCTTTGTGCTAGCGCATAGTTTTGGGGTGAATGGTGTCTGGCTCGCATTACCGATCTGTAGTGCTGCGCTTACCCTCTGGATGGTATTCAGATTAAAAAAGCTTTCAATTGCTCAATAAGAACCAGATTTAAATAATAAATACCACAAACTAACTTAACCAATCAAAACCGATGACACCACACTGCCATCGGTTTTTTTTATTGATACTGACCGATTATTAATATTGCATTTTATTTACGTTTCCATCAACTCAACTATATTTAAAAGAAGTGAGTCAAGGAATCTGATATGGATAAGGAGCACAATAATCATCAATCTACCCACCAACAATATGATGTTGTTATCATCGGCGCAGGACCCGCGGGTTTAGCTGCTGCCTGTCGATTAGCACAACTGCATAAAAATAATCCTATTTCTATTTGTGTACTAGAAAAAAGTAACACCATCGGGGGACATATTATTTCAGGGGCTTTATTTGAAACCCGTGCGCTTGATGAACTCTTTCCAAACTGGCAACAAACAGATTGCCCAGTAACAACAGCAATCACTGATAATACAACCTATTGGCTGACCAATAACAATAAAACACTGCCATTACCTCAACAAATCATTCCTGAAACACCTGACACTCACAATTGCTATATTATTAGCCTTGGTTGTTTATGTCGCTGGTTAGCGAAACAAGCTTTGCAACTCAACGTCGATATTTTTACTGGCATCAGTGTTGATACCGTACTTTATCGTACACACCCCATCTATAACAAAAAACATATCCCACTAGATGAATTACAGACTTATGAACAAAATGGAACCGAATATGTAGCAGGTGTTAAAACCAAGGCCAATGGTATAAACAAACATGGTATACATTCAGAGCATTATAAAAAAAGTATAACTTTTCAGGCTCGCTATACTATTTTATCTGAAGGCAGCCGAGGATATTTAGGAAAAGAAGTCATACGTCGCTTTAAACTTGATAAAAATAGTCAGAGCCAACACTACGCATTAGGGATAAAAGAAATATGGCAGATCCCTGAATCACAACATCAAACAGGAAAGATCATACAGACTCTCGGTTGGCCACTGAATGAATCACATTCAACAGGTAGCAGTTTTCTGTATCATTTAAGTGATAATCAAGTTGCAGTAGGATTAATTACCGATTTAGATTATCGCAATCCTTATATAAGTCCTTTTCATGAATTTCAACGGCTCAAGCACCATCCCCTTTTCTCGCAAGTACTTCAAGGAGGAACTCGAATCAGTTATGGTGCACATGCTATTACCAAAGGGGGGTTAGCTTCATTGCCTAAACAAGCTTTTCCCGGCGGCGTTATTGTTGGTTGTGATGCAGGAACACTCAATACAAATAAAATTAAAGGTTGCCATACTGCAATGAAATCAGGCATGTTGGCCGCGGCAACAATTTATACTGAACTAACGAACAACGAATCTTTTACTGAACCTCTTTATCAAACATTATTCGAAAGTAGTTGGTTATATACAGAATTAAATCAAGCACGAAATAGTGCAGCAAATACCCATTATTTTGGTCAAGTAACAGGCTATATTGCGAGTTATATTGAACAAAAGTATTTTAATGGTAAATTACCATGGACTCTCGCTCACCCAACCCCTGATAGAACGATGCTATTAACAACAGCACAAACACAGCCCATTAATTATCAAGAACCCGATGGTAAACTTAGTTTTGATATGGCCTCGTCGGTAATTATGGCCAATATTTCATACCGTGAAAATCAAATAAACCACCTTAAATTACATAATCCGGCGTTACCTATAGAACAACATTTTAATTACTTTAACGAACCAAGTTTGCGCTATTGCCCTACAGGTGTATTTAGCATTACAGAACAAGTAAATAAGAAGATATTCAAGATCGATGCTAGTAAATGTATTCATTGTAAAGCGTGTGATATCAAAGATCCGTCGATCAATATCAGCTGGATACCACCAGAAGGCGGCAGCGGTCCTAACTATTCAGATATGTAACCATCGCCGATAGTACCATCGACGCCTTGATCTATTACCTACTTGATTTCACTTCACGCGCTCTCTTTGTAGTAAAAAAAACATAATTCTTCATCAAGTATCTATTAATATAAGCTTTTTCTATTTGATAACATTTAATCAACGATAATTATGCTTATACAATACATGCATAAAATACACGTATAAAATGCATCATTAAAACCACTCATTTCAGTCATTCTGATATTAATTATATATAAATAAGCATAAACAAGATGCATATTACACCTAAAGTGCAATCTTATATGCCCTTAATAAAAAGGATAAGTTATTCATATTTGGATAATATCCGCCAACATAACGTACCGACTTATAAATAGAGTGTTTCATCTTTGAATAAAAATCTTTCTCATCTAAAGCGAATTCGTACATCCTATACTTGGATGATCGCTTTACTATCATTGTATTTCACAGTGGTTTTAAATCATCCAGTGCTATCAAAATTCAATAGCATTGTTGATACTGTCGATGCACATGGGATTGTTCTCAAAATCATTTGTGGATTATTCTTATTTTTTGCACTAAATAGCATATTCTCTCTCGTTTTCTCAGTATATATACCTTATTTAACCAAAACCGCACTATCTGTAATCACGCTTATTTCAAGTATCGTTAGTTTCCAAATATTGAACTATGACGTACTCTTTACTGATCAAATGTGGCTAAATATCTTCTCAACCGATCAAGGGGAGGCATTGTCATATCTGAATGTCTCTGTTATCTCTTGGGTTGTGATCACCGGTATTATTCCAGTTATTTTGATTTGTCTTCACAAGCATCAGTTTAGTGGTCCCAAAAGTTATATCTTATCGACATTAAAGAATATTTTAGTCGGCGTCTTATCACTTGTCATTGCGGGTGGATTGGCTTTTTCCCATTACAAAGATTTTGCTAGTATTGGACGTAATAATCACTACCTCCAAAAAATGATCGTACCTACCTACCCTATTTATGGGCTGGAACAATATATAAAAGAGACCTACTTTACTAAGCCAATCAAATTTAGAGATATCGGAACAGATTCTCATGTTGTTAAGGCTGATAAAGGTAAAAAACCAACGTTATTCTTCTTAGTCGTTGGGGAAACAGCACGTACTTACAACTATTCTCTCAATGGCTATAAAGGCAACAACACCAATTCATATACACAATCGCTTTCCAATCTAGAAAGCTACCGTATGGTGCAATCCTGTGGTACTTATACTGCACTTTCAGTACCCTGCATGTTCAGCAATATGACCAGAGTCGGATACAATGCCAATATTGCACATCATGAAAATAACTTGATGGACATGTTACACATTGCAGGCATTAAAACGCTCTGGATAGATAATGATGGCGGTTCAAAAGGGGTTGCTAAGCGTATTTCTTATGTTGGGATAAATCCCAAAGCCAATCCAAAATATTGTAATGGCGAAATGTGCTACGACACTGTGTTATTAAAAGGACTGGATAAACGAATCACTGCCATGGGAGCAGGATCTAAAGTCGTTGCCTTCCATCTAGTCGGTAGTCATGGTCCAACGTATTACGAGCGTTTACCTAAAGATATGGAAACTTTTACGCCTCGTTGTAATCGCAGTGACATTCAAAACTGTACGCACAAAGAATTGGTGAATCAATACGACGATACTATTCATTTTACAGACTACGTTCTGTCAAAGCTAATTGACAAATTGAAAACCTATGAACCTAAATATAATGTCGCTTTACTCTACCTTAGTGATCATGGCGAAAGCCTCGGTGAAGACGGAATTTACCTGCATGGCACACCGTATATGTTTGCACCTAAATATCAGAAGCATGTACCTTTAATCACTTGGTTTGGCGATGGATTCATTAAACAACGTGGTATCGATATGACTTGTTTAAACAAAATGGCACTCAATGAAAAGAGCGGTCTTTCTCAGGATAATCTATTCTCTAGCGTACTCGGACTGATGCATATATCCACGAAACTATACAATCCATCATTAGATATGTTTAAGAAATGCGGCACTAACGCATAATTCGAGTATCTGCTACGCGGTACGTTTCAATTCATTTGCGCGTAAACAGAAATAAGATGTTATTAGTCTTATAGTTACGAATAAAATCTAATATTGAAGTGGTCAAATAAAACCGCATTAATAGTCTCTTGACTACCTAGAATACTGTTAATTTTCCGCCATAGTTAATACCTATGGCGGCTTTTTTATTTCTTATCTGCGTATTTCATTGAATCCAGTGCAACAGCAAAAATAATAATTCCGCCTTTAATAATATATTGCCAATACGGACTCACCCCAATATAAGTCATACCGTAATTAATCACAGTAAAGATCAATACCCCTGTAACAACACCTGCAACACTACCAACACCACCAGCAAACGACACCCCACCAACAACACAGGCTGCAATCGCATCTAATTCATACATAAAGCCAAGGTTATTAGTTGCACTACCAATGCGTCCAGCCTCTAGCATGCCACCAAAAGCATAAAACACTCCTGACAAAGCATAAATTTTAAGAAGAGTAAGTGGAACATTTACACCGGAAACTTTAGCCGCCTCTGGATTACCACCAACCGCAAATAAATTTTTCCCAAAAACTGTTTTATTCCAAAGAATCCATACAAAAACAATCGCAATAGCAGCATAAAATGTTAAATAAGATAACCTAAAATCTCCAAACCGAATAAAACCTTGCGTAAATTCAGAAAAACGTTGATCAAAACCAGCAATTGGTGATGCGCCTACAGAGTCGTAATAGAGAGAATTGATACCATAAACAATGATCATCGTACCTAAGGTCGTAATAAAAGGTGTTACCTTCAAATAAGCAACAATCAAACCATTAACAAGACCAATTAAAGCACCAACTGCACATACGGCAATAATGACTCCCACGATAGGTATTTCACCTAAATTTGGAAATACTTTATTCACATTATCAGATGCTTGTAATAATGTTGCAGATAATACTGCGGCTAAACCGACCTGTCGACCAACAGATAAATCAGTACCTTGAGTAACAATTATACCAGCAACGCCAAGTGCAATAATGATACGTACTGAAGACTGAGTCAGAATATTACTTAAATTACGCAAACTAAGAAAAGAAGGTTCTTGTATTATAATTATTGCAAGTAGTATAAATAAAACCGCATAAATACCACCTTCTTTTAGGTAACGGGTCATACCTAATTTTTTGAGAGCTTCCATGTTCTTATCCTTATAAATAACGTGATGCTAAACTAAGAATTTCATGCTGAGTTGTCGTTTTAGTATCAACAATGCCAGCAGCACGACCATTACTCATAACTAAAATACGATCAGTGATCCCTAATAACTCAGGCATTTCTGATGAAATAATAATGACGCCTTTATCACGGTTCGCTAAATCAAGAATAAGCTGATAAATTTCAAATTTAGCCCCAACATCAATACCTCTTGTCGGTTCATCTAACATTAAAATTTCAGGTTTAGTCAGTAACCAACGACCAATAATAACCTTTTGCTGATTACCTCCAGACAACGATCCAATTTTCGTTTTATGTGAAGGCGTTTTAACTCGCATAGAATCAATGACCCATTGTGTATCACTGCTCATTTGGCTATAACTTAACAATCCACCCCATTTGGTATAGTTATCAACGTTTGCCACCAGCGCATTAAAGGTAATATCTAAATTACTGTATATACCCGTTGTTCGGCGCTCTTCTGTCACTAAAGCAAAACGATTACGAATTGCCTCATGTGCATTACGATTTAGCACTACGTTATTATTTAAAACAATCTTTCCCCGACAACGTTCACGAATGCCAAAAATAGTTTCGACAATATCCGTTCTTTTTGAGCCTACCAATCCTGCAATACCTAATATTTCACCTTTTCGTAAATCAAAACTAATATTTTGAATTGACGGTTGATTGAGTGCAGTTAAATCTTTAACCGATAATATCGTTTCTTTAGGTACATTGGTTTTATCTGGGAATCGTTGTGTCAGCTCTCGCCCAACCATCTTTGCAATGATTTGATCCATATTAAGATCTGCCAGTTTTTGTGTATCGACCCAACGCCCATCACGTAAAATTGTTATTTCATCACAAATGGTAAATATCTCATCCATCTTGTGTGAAATATAAACAATCCCACAGCCTTTATTTTTAAGCTTTTGTATTATTGTAAATAAATGATTAACTTCTTTTTCCGTTAACGAAGATGTTGGTTCATCCATAATTACTATTTTTGCGTTATAGGAAAAAGCTTTAGCTATTTCTAACATTTGCATTTGAGATACTGATAATGTGGCAACTTTTACTTGTGGATCGATATCAATATCCAACTCAGAAAATATTTCCTTCGTATCTAGATACATTTTTTGTTGATCAATAAATAAACCTTTTGTGGGATAACGTCCTAACCAAATATTATCCATTACTGTGCGCTGTAAGACTTGGTTAAGCTCCTGATGGACCATTGATATCCCAGCTTCTAACGCTTGTTTTGACGATTGGAAATTAACACTCTCACCCAGAAAAAATATATCTCCCTCATTTTTTTCATAAATACCAAAAAGACATTTCAGCAGTGTTGATTTACCTGCACCATTTTCCCCCATTAGCGCATGTATCGAATAAGGTCTAACTTTTAAATTAACCTCATCCAACGCTTTTACGCCGGGGAATTCTTTACTAATGCCTCTCATTTCTAAAAGAAATTCATTATTATCAAGCGTTGCCATCATCCATACTCCACCTAAATTAATACACAACATGGCAGATAACAATCTGCCATGTATCTGCTAAAAATTTAATTCAGACTGGATTTATCGATGCCAACATAAGGGATTCTTACAACCTTATTAATGACAATCCACTTTGTTCCCTCTTCGGCTGGTCGACCATTCGCGAGATTACGCGTCATTTCAAATGCGGCTTTTGCTTGGTTATCGGCATCATTAAGTACAGTACCCACCATTGCGCCTGATCGTACTAATGCTAATGCTTCACTTAATGCATCAACCCCAAAAACAGGTACTTCTTTCTTATCTGCCGCTTTTAACGATTCAATCGCCCCCATCGCCATACCATCATTATTCGTAATAACTACTTCGAATTTATTACCATTAGGCCCTGATACCCATGCATCCATCTTATCTTTTGCCATGGCGGTATCCCACATTGCAGTATCTAAATGCAATTGATCCGTTTTAATGCCACGGTCATTTAATGTTTTAATAACATATGTAGTTCGAGCTTCAGCATCAGGATGACCAGGCTCACCTTTTAATAATACATACTGTAAGATACCGTCTTTATTTAAATCCCATGCAGTATTAGCTTGCCAATGTTTAGCAATAAGCTCTCCTTGAATAACGCCAGACTCTTTAGAGTCAGTACCGACATAATAAGCTTTATCATAACTGGCAAGTACTTCAGGAGCAGGTTCTTTATTAAAAAAAACAATCGGTACATCATCCATTTTAGCTTTTTGAATAATGACAGGAGCAGCAGCAGGATCAACTAAGTTAATCGCCAAAGCTTTAACACCGCGGGCTAGCATGATGTCAATCTGATCATTTTGCATAGATTGACTATTTTGAGAGTCATTCATTAATAATTTAATTTCTTGATCTGTGCTCGCTTCTTTTTCTATCGCTTGGCGAACAACTGACATAAAATTATCATCATATTTATAAATAGTAAAACCAACCATAGTCTCAGCAAATGCTACTGAACCCACACTTAGCCCTGCACACAAAACTGCTAATAGTTTCAGCTTTTTCATACAGTTATTCCCTATATTTAATTACTATTTTAATTTCAAAGGATACATGCAGAAAGCATGCTTATTTAACATTCAGAAGTCTATAGCGAATAATTCGCTCAAAATGTGACCAATGATAAAATATGTAATCGTTGCCATCGAATATTAATAAATAATAAAGTTCAGCTCACAAACAGAAATGTTTAGCGGTAAGAATTACATTAATAAATAACGCAAGAATCTCATTATATCATTATTAAATAACATAACCTTCTTCGCTTTTATCTTATAAAAAGATAATTATAAAGATTAAATATCTTTTTATAAAATACTTACAGCATAAAATAACTATGCAGCTATGGCATAATCCAATATTACCAATTGATAATATAATATTTATTGTTCTTAATACTTGATTATTATCAAGACAGAAATAGCACATCATCCAAACTTTAAATAAAGTTACCGTTATTTAAATATAATAAAAAACTATTTTTTCATCATTACATAAGAAAACGTTTACATTGTTCAATACTGAATATCTCACTCTTGCCAGCATGATGACTTCCGACTAATACCATACAAAAATATACATTACTGTACAGTAACTCGTATTTTTTATTTATCATGAAAATTTATAATGATAAATACGTGCTATATCTAATAACCACAAAAAACATTCTGCAGTAGCATTAATAACTAGAGTTTATTACATAACCATATACTATATAGGGATATAAATGTATAGGCTTGTAACATATGACAAAAATCACCCCCAACAAACACGTAACTCCCCCAGTACGAGAACCCTTCTTTGCCATCAAAATTATTCCAGCAATAATCATTGTGGTGCTAAGTACT
>CAMQXY010000097.1 GCA_947039005.1 uncultured Photobacterium sp. | reverse complement strand
CTTTCATTTTTATTCGCTTGTGATCTTTATCGCTTTAATCTTTCGTTTTCTTTCGTATTATGCGTTATCAGTATTTCGAAAGCATTTAAAAAGGTTAACTATGGCGCTGTCTTCATTCCATTCTCAGCAAGCACGTTTTCATATGATGGCTAAGCCAACCAGTTATCGCTGTAATTTAAAGTGTGATTACTGCTTTTATTTAGAAAAAGAAACGGTGGTTGGTAATACCAGTAGTAACAGTTGTGGATCGGCTGCAAGTACTACGAATGCGGTCATACCAAATAGTGATCAAATGTCAGATGCCACGCTAAAGCGTTATG
The DNA here is from genome assembly GCA_947039005.1 of uncultured Photobacterium sp. Lineage (GTDB taxonomy): Bacteria > Pseudomonadota > Gammaproteobacteria > Enterobacterales > Vibrionaceae > Photobacterium. The sequence continues at coordinate 11,775 of CAMQXY010000097.1, read as the reverse complement.
TCCGCCATTATATTGCCAGCCAAAATAGCACTGAAATCGACTTTTCATGGCAGGGGGGAGAGCCCACGCTTGCTGGGCTAGATTTTTTCCGCAACGTGGTTAAATACCAAGCCCAATATGGCGCGGGTAAAAATATTACCAATAGCTTTCAAACCAATGCGGTGGCTATTAATCGGCAGTGGGCGCAATTTTTTGCCGAACATAAGTTTCTGATTGGCGTTTCTGTGGATGGTACTCCTGAAGTACATGATAAATATCGTATTTCAGTGAACGGTAAACCAACCTTTGAGCGCGTTAAAAAAGCGATTGAGTTACTTTTAGAATATCAGGTTGAATTTAATATTCTGACGGTTATCAATGATCAAAATTGGCATAAAGGGCGTGAGACTTACCGCTTTTTAACCTCACTTGGGGCGCGTCACTTACAGTTTATTCCTATCGTTGAAGTCCAACCGCAATATCAAACCAATACCAGCGGTCATTATTCACCCCAAAAAGACGCACCATTAACCCATTTTTCAGTGCCTGCTGAGGGTTATGGTCAGTTTATGAGTGAAGTGTTTGATGAGTGGTTACAGCACGATGTCGGTACTGTGTTTGTGCGAATGTTTGACAGTATTTTAGCGACATGGCTTGGGTATCCTGCCTCTGTTTGCGTGCAATCAAAAGAATGTGGTCAAGCGATGGTGATTGAAGCCAATGGCGATATTTATTCGTGTGATCACTATGTTTATCCCGCTAATAAACTGGGCAATATTGCGACCACAGAACTTGTGAAACTCGCAACCAGTAAACAACAACAGCGTTTTGGCAGTGCTAAATCTCAAAAGCTGACTCAACAATGTCAGCAATGTGAGGTGCATGGGTTGTGTTATGGCGGTTGCCCTAAGCATCGTTTGGTGAGTGTTACGGGTGAAAAGCATAAACAAAATTATCTGTGCGGTTCATATCAACAGATCTTTCGCCATACCGCCCCTGCAATGCATATGATGAGTCAGGCGATTCAACAAGGTGGAACTGCGGTAGATGCCTTGCCTTATTTAGCGCAACTTCGCTCAGCATAACATTGATTATTAAAATGAATTTTAAGACGTATTGCTGTGTTACAGCAGTATATTACAAGGAGTATACAATGAATCTGTCCTCGATGAAGAAGACGGTAATTGCGAGTTTTGTGGCTGCTGCCTGCATGGCATCTTCCGCTGTAGCGAATGCTGCCCCAGAGACTGCCACGACAAAACAACCCAATGTATTATTAGTGGTGATGGATGATCTGGGGACAGGTCAGTTAGATTTTGCATTAGACAGTTTAGATAAAAAGACCTTGGCTGATCGCCCTGTGCCAGTACGTTATCAAGGTGATTTTGATAAAATGGTGGATGCTGCTAAACGTGCAATGCCAACCGTGGCAAGTTTAGCTCAGCAAGGCGTGAAGATGACCAATGCCTTTGTGGCTCACCCTGTTTGTGGTCCTTCGCGTGCGGGTATTTTTACCGGTCGTTACCCAACCAGTTTTGGTACTTACAGTAATGATGATGCGCTGCAAGGTGTGCCATTAGACATCAAACTACTTCCCGCTCTATTTCAAGAAAATGGCTACAATACTGCCAATATTGGTAAGTGGCACAATTCAAAAATAAGCAGTAAAAATGCCGTTGCAGATAACAACAAAACGCGTGATTACCACGATAATCAGATCCCTGTCACCCCCAAAGAATATTCACCAGAACAACGTGGATTTAATTATTCCTACAGTTTTTACGCTTCTGGTGCCGCGTTATGGGATTCACCGGCTATTTATCAAAATGGTAAAAACATTCCAGCACCGGGTTATTTAACCCATAACTTAACCAATGAAGCGTTGCAGTTTATAGAGCAAAGTGGCGATAAACCGTTCTTTATTAACCTTGCGTTTAGTGTGCCGCATATTCCACTAGAAGAAGCATCGCCTGCGAAATATATGGAGCGTTTTAAAACGGGTAACGTTGAAGCGGATAAATATTTTGCGGCGATTAATGCTGCCGATGAAGGGCTTGGACAAATTGTTGAACTGCTGAAGAAAAAGGGTGAATTAGACAATACGCTCATTTTCTTCTTATCGGATAATGGCGCGGTACATGAGTCACCAATGCCAATGAATGGTATGGATCGTGGCTATAAAGGTCAGATGTATAACGGTGGTGTGCGGGTGCCATTTGTTGCTTATTGGCCGAAGCATATTCCTGCTGGTGGCACCAATGATACCTTGATCTCAGCATTAGATATTTTGCCAACAGCACTGACTGCGGCGGGGATTACTATTCCAGCAGAAATGAAGGTTGACGGTAAAAACATTTTGCCAGTGCTTGAAGGAAAAACAAAACAATCGCCACACCAATACATTTACTGGGCTGGCCCTGGTGCCAAGCATTACAGTGAAGAAAATGATGCATTTTGGCACGGCTACTGGAAATGGATCACTTATGAATCGAATGATATTCCTAACAATCCAAATGTAGAGAAATTATCAAAAGGTTCATGGGCAATTCGTGATCAAGAATGGGCATTGTATTTCTATGATGATGGCACTAATAAAGTGAAATTATTCAATGACAAGCTTGATCCAAGTGAACTAAAAGATCTGGCTCTGCAATATCCACAAAAAGTGAAGCAAATGAAACAAGCTTTTTATGAATGGATCAAAGATAAACCTAAGCCAGTGGCATGGGGACAAGATCGTTATCAGGTATTAACTGAATCAGCAAAAGGTTAATAACAAATTATAGATTATCGCATCACCGTTATGTTGAGGGTATATCAATATGATCGTGATGCGTTATTGTTCATGGAGGACGACAATGATAAATGATATTCAAACACCTACCGCAGTCACTGAGCCTAAGTTGGATAGATTAACCAAACCCCACCATATAACGCTACAGCCACCCTATATAGCGAAAACGATTCAAGCAACTGAACGACCAACCATCCCTTATGAACACCCGACCATTGCGATGTACTTTAAGCTATTTAAACAGCGACTGGTGCGTTTAAAAATGAAAGCGCCTATTTATTCTAATAATGATGCAGCAATAGCGGCATGTTTTACTGATGATGCGCTAAGTATTGAGAATAAATGCGAATACTTAGTGCGTTATGTTGCTGAAGCGTTTGAGCATTACGCAGTATGGGATTATAGCCATGCTTATTATCCTGGTCGCCCGAGTCAGCAAAGTGCACGTACCGATGCGATGGAAGGCTCTAGTCGTGTATTACCAACATTAGCAGCGTGGATAAGCCAACATGGTTCGCAGCCGCTAGCGGGGCTAAATGGTAATCCTCTGGATCTTGTTGCTATGTTGCGCAATGCTTTCTTAGCGGGAACTGATCCTCGACATGCGGGTTATTGGGGAACATTACACGATTATGATCAACGTATTTGTGAAAGTGCCGATTTAGCGCTGGCATTATGGCTGAGTCGTGAACATGTTTGGCAACCAATGACCACTGCTGAGCAGACACAAATTATCACGTGGTTTAAGCAAGTGAATCACTGCCAAACAGTGGATAATAATTGGCACTTATTTCCGTTAACGGTGCAATTAGTGATTAAGGCGTTAACGGGAGAAGATACCGTTGCTTACGATAAATATGAACGGGTAAAACAATTTCATGTTGGTGATGGCTGGTTCCGTGATGGTGCGAAAGGGAATTATGATTATTACAACGCATGGGGATTTCATTACTCGCTCTATTGGCTTGATCAAATAGATTCAAGTTTTGATCGCGAATTTATTCATCAAACTCTTGCTGATTTTGTTAGCCAATATCGTTATTTATTTACCGCTGAAGGTTTGCCTTTCTTTGGTCGTAGTGCCTGTTATCGCTTAGCTGCAGCAGCGCCATTAATTATGGCGATTGATCAGCACAGTGATGTAATTTCTGCTGGTGAAGCTCAACGCGCCTTTGCAACTAGCTTGGAATATTTTATTGGCCATGGTGCGATGCAACATGGTGCGCCAACCCAAGGATTGTTTAGCGACGATACCCGTCTGGTTGATAACTACAGTGGTCCTGCGAGTAGTTTTTGGTCGTTACGAGCACTCAACATTGCTTTATTTTGTGGGGATCGCTGTGGCTTATGGCAAGCCGAGCAACAACCATTACCGATTGAGCAAGGGGATTTTAATTTTTCATTGCCAGCGATAAATGCGCAAGTGATTGGCGTTTTCGAAACGAAAGAGGTGGTAGTAATATTTAAAAATGATTATATCACTGAGCAAACGCCATTATCTCGTCGTTTAGATCCGCAATTAACCCGCCACTATTGGCTTGAAAATATACTTGGGCGGGCGGAAAGACCGAAGAATAACTTATTGCGTAAAGGTATTACCTGCTATTCATCCAAAATGTCACACTTCTTTTGATTTCGTTTAGTTACTTTTTTTCGTTTTGAAAGCATTTATGTGATTTAGATCTTTTTATTTGTTTTTGTTTTCGAATACTATCTAAATCGAAAGTTAACGGAAGGTTTGAGGTTTTTTATGTTTTTGGTTTCTTCGCGTGAAATGCTGCTAAAAGCGCAGCTAGGCGGCTATGCCGTTCCTGCTTTTAATATTCATAATCTTGAGACGATTCAAGTTGTGCTTGAAACTGCGGCTGAGATGCGTTCTCCCGTTATTCTGGCTGGCACGCCTGGCACTTATTCTTATGCTGGCACTGATTACTTGGTGGGTATTTGTCTTAAAGCGGCAAATATTTATCAAACGCCAATTGCATTACACATGGATCACCATGAGTCGTTTAGTGATATTCGGACTAAAGTAGAAGCAGGCATTAAATCAGCGATGATTGATGGTTCGCATCATAGCTTTGATGGCAATATTGATATTACCCGTAAAGTCGTGCAGTTCTGTCATGGTTGGGATTGTTCAGTTGAAGCAGAATTAGGCCGTTTAGGTGGTCAAGAAGACGATCTTATTGTTGAAGATAAAGATGCGCTTTATACCGATCCAGATGCTGCGGTTGAGTTTATTAATGCTACTGGCATAGATTCATTAGCGATTGCGATTGGTACTGCTCATGGTATGTACAAAGAACAGCCTCAATTAGATTTTGATCGTTTGGGGATTATTCGTAGTAAAACAGATACACCGTTAGTGCTACATGGTGCTTCAGGTGTGCCAGATGAAGATGTACGTCGTTGCATCGAATTGGGCATTACTAAAGTGAATGTTGCGACAGAACTTAAAATTGCGTTTGCCGATGCGGTGAAACAATACTTTATTGAGCACCCTGAAGCGAATGATCCGCGTCACTATATCATTCCAGGTAAAGCGGCAATGAAGAAAGTCATTCAAGATAAAATTCGTGTATGTGGTAGCGAAGGAAAAGCGTAATTAACCACAGAATATAACCTCTCGCCAGGGATGACACAATGTAATGCTAGTTCCCCCTAAAGCTTATCGCTTTATTTGGTATTGCATTTATAACTTTGAGTGATGATGTTTTTTGGCCATGATTGACTCCCATATCTCGTCGTCATGGCCTTTTTTCTGACAGCTAATAATGGCTCGTAGGTGAAGAAAAATGACATGTCAAAATTCAGCAATAAAGCGCAACATCGCTATTTTGGGTGAGTGTATGATTGAGCTTAGTGGCACCCCTTTTGCTACCCAACAGCAAAAATTTGGTGGTGATACGCTTAATACTGCAATTTATCTTTCTCGATTACTTCCTCAACGTTCCCCTAGTTATATCACCGCACTCGGCATTGATAATTACAGTAATGCTATGGTTGATGCATGGCAGCATGAAGGCATTGATTGTCGCTTTGTGATGCGTGAACGCGATAAATTACCCGGTATGTATGCAATTGAAATCGATCCACAAGGAGAGCGTAGTTTTCATTATTGGCGCAGTGATTCTGCAGCGCGTTATATGTGTGAACATGCTCAGTTTTCACAAATTATTGCACAATTAAAAGCCTATGATTTGATCTACCTCTCAGGGATCTCTTTGGCGATTTTACCTGAGCATGGCAAAATTAAACTCATTGAAGCCCTTGCAAACTTGAAAGCTTCTGGCTGTAAAATTGCGGTTGATTCTAATTATCGACCACGATTATGGGATGGTGCAACCCATGCTAAAACATGGCTATCAGAACTGTATCGATTAGCGGATATTGCGTTAGTGACCGCTGATGATGAGGATTTATTACGCGGAGAAGTCAATACTTCAGCTGAGGTTATTGCTGAGCGTTTGCACCGCTTAGGTGTCAGTCAAGTGGTGGTGAAATTAGGCAGTAAAGGGGCAATGTGGTCGCAAGCCGGTCAGCAAGGGTTTGTAGACGGTAATCAAATTGAACATGTTATTGATACAACCGCCGCTGGGGATTCTTTTAATGCTGCTTATCTAGCGGCATGGGCAAAAGATCTGCCAATGGCTGCATGTTGTCAGTGGGGCAATAATCTTGCAGCACAAGTAATTCAACATCGAGGGGCAGTTATTCCTCAGCAATGTACCCAATATTTAACGGATTTAATGAGTAGTAATTATGATGACAAATGAATGGATTGATCGTTTGCGTGCATTGCGAGTAATGCCTGTAATTCAAATTGAAAACGCAGCGGATGCGGTTCCGCTTGCTAAAGTGTTAGTTGAAAATGGTCTACCTGCTGCTGAAATTACCTTTCGTACCGCGGCGGCGGCTGAATCTATTCGCTTAATTCGCGCCGCCTATCCACAGATTGTATTGTGTGCAGGAACCGTATTAACCATTGATCAAGTCGATGCCGCTATTGCAGCGGGTGCTGACTTTGTGATCAGCCCTGGGTTTAATCCTTCGACAGTAAAATATTGTTTAGCCAATAATATTAAAATGATCCCTGGGGTTAATAACCCAAGCTTGGTTGAACAGGCGTTAGAACTCGGTGTGAGTGCGCTTAAATTTTTCCCTGCTGAAGCTTCTGGTGGCATTAACATGCTTAAATCATTGGTTGGGCCTTATAGCCAAATTCAATTGATGCCAACAGGTGGTGTAACACCGCTTAATCTGGGTGAGTATTTAGCTATTCCTCAGGTGATTGCGTGTGGTGGAACATGGATTGCTCCAACCCGTGCGATTGCTAATCATGAGTGGGATCTGATTGCTGGTAATGTGCGCGAAGTGCGGGCTATGATTGATCAAATAGGCGCATAGGAATTTATTATGACTGATGTAAAACATGTTGCGGTACTGCTTGCTGATGGTTTTGAAGAAGGCGAAGCGGTGGTTTTTATTGATATTATGCGTCGCTTAGAGATTAAAGTGGATGTGTTGTCATGCATGGAAACCACCACGCTTAATACTTACTTTGAAACTAAAATTAGTGCTGATTATGTGTTAGCCGATAAATTCGACACCACTTATGATGCGGTGATGATGCCCGGTGGTCCACAAGGCACTGATAATTTGTCAGCTAACGCTAATGTGATTGCTTTTCTAAAACGCCATATTGATGCCAATAAGTACATCTGTGCATTATGCTCTTCTGGCGCTAAGGTGCTTGCTGCGCATCATTTATTACAAGGTCGCACGTATACAACGGGCGATAAATTAGCTGAAAAATTCGATGATGGTGAGTTTGTTAAACAGAAAGTGGTTGTTGATGGGCAATTTATTACCGGACGTGGATTAGGGGTGAGTTTTGAATTTGCCTTTACGGTTGCACGTTATTTATTAGCCGACAACCACCAAAAAGTTGATTGGCAAGCAAGCCATATCTATTTTGATCATTGGCCGCTGAATAATAAATAATCACATTAATTTAATGTCACTAAATATTGAAAGCCTAGCTAATTGAATAGCTAGGCTTTTTTGTTAATTCGATTGTAATTGACGAATGATTTCAAGGGCAACCGCTTGTGCAGACGCAGGATTCTGTCCGGTGATGAGATTTTTATCAACGACGATATAACTCTCCCAATCGGGACCTTTACTATAATGTGCACCTTGGCTTGTTAACATATCTTCAAGTAAAAAAGGGACGACATCAGTGAGTCCAACCGCAGCTTCTTCACTGTCACTAAATCCCGTCACATTTTTACCGGTGATCAATGGGCTCCCATCAGGATTTTTAGGGGCTTTTAATGCAGCAGGACCATGGCAGACAAGGCCTGTAGGTTTGTTGTGTTGATAACAGCATTCAATGATATTTTGTGATGCGGCATCTTGTGATAGATCCCACAATGGTCCATGACCGCCAGGATAAAATACGGCATCATAATCAGCTGGATTAATGGTTGATAATAGTAAAGTATTGGCTAATTGCGTAATGGCATCAGGATCATTTTTAAAGCGAATAACAGATTCAGTTTGTAGCTCTGGCGTGTCACTTTTTGGATCTATGGGTACTTGTCTACCGAGTGGAGAGGCTAGAGCAACCGTATAATTATTATCTTTAAAGGCATAAAAAGGAACGGTAAATTCGTCTAACCATAAACCAGTTTTAGCGGTAGTTTCGCCTAAATCGTGATGAGACGTTAATACGATTAAAATATTCATATTTATTCTTTAACTCCCGTTTAAATAAGCCACATTCATTGAACATAAATTAATATTACAATTAGTTATAGGCTTAAATAATCATAGCAACAAGTGGAATAGTTATGTTTTTTGTCAATATTATATCTAAGTAACTATTAAAATAATGGCATGGTTGGTGCGAGGATTATTGAGGGGATCTATATAATATTTTAAGCGGGTAATGCTAAAAAACAAAAAGGCCACCGAAGTGACCTTTTTGTGAAAAATAGCGGTCTATAATTAGTCAGCTATTTCAGCATTGTGGTAAACGTTTTGTACGTCATCACAATCGTTTAGTGCATCAAGGAATTTCTCGAACATTGCGATATCGTCACCAGCCAATTCAGTCATTGTCTGCGGTACGAAAGCAATTTCTTCAGAGTCAATTTCCACGTCAGCCATTGTCGCTGCAAGTGCATTTTTCACTTTAAAGAATTCAGTGTGGGGCGCATAAACGGTGATTTCGCCATCTTCACAAGTGATGTCAGTAACGTCAACGTCTTCCATCATTAGATTTTCAAGTACAACTTCTTCGTCAGTACCTTTGAATTCAAATACTGCTTGGTGCTCAAACATGTGACCAACGGTGCCAGGGCTACCGATTTTCGCATTGTTTTTAACAAATGCTTGACGAACGTCCATGAAAGTACGGTTGTTGTTGTCTGTTAGACAGTCAACGATAACCATGCAGTTGCCTGGGCCAAAACCTTCGTAACGTGCAGTTGAGTAATCTTCACCGCCGCCGCCTTTCGCTTTATCAATCGCTTTTTCGATAACGTGGCTTGGTACCTGATCTTTTTTCGCTTTTTCAATAAGACGGCGAAGTGCTAGGTTGCTATCCGGATCTGGACTGCCGTTCTTAGCACAAACGTAGATTTCTTTACCGTACTTAGAGTAAACCTTGATCTTAGCGCCTTGGGTTTTTGCCATAGACAATTTGCGTACTTCGAACTTTCTTCCCATGAGGAATCACTCTCTTTTACTGTTTTAGACGGTCAATTATGCAAATATTTTACCAGTACCCCTTAATTCTGGCTAGTTAGATCTGTATTTATGCAGGCTAAAGTCGATTTTTTTATTTTTACGTTGAAATAATAAACCAACTTAAAAACAGTAATCGGAATAGTTATTTTTGAAGCTAAAGATTTCAAATATAGGTTAATTTCTCGTAAGGTAATAAAATAAAGCAAATAAATCCCTTATTTTCTCACAATGTAAGAATAACACTTGTTGTTAGTGACATAATTGGTTACAAATAATCATCACACAAATTAGAGATAACCTACCTGTGACTCATTCACTCAGTGCTAATGAAAAATTGTTGCAAGTGCTTATTCACATTGCAGCATCTAATGTACCGCTGCAAGCACAACAACTCAGTGCCGAAATGGAAATGCCAATAAGTAGCTTATATCGCTATTTAGCTTTACTTCGTGATTGGAATTTAATTGAAGAAAACCATGGGCGTAATACTTATAGTGCCGGCCCTGCTGCATTACAACTTCAGCGTAATTTTGACATGAACTCTCCGTTACCTGATGGCGTTCGACCGATATTGAAACGTTTACAACAGCAAACTGGCGAGATGTCAGCCTATATGGTCGCTGTTGGATTTAACGCCTTATGTGTTGACAGTATCGATAGCCCTTATGCGCTTCGTTGTAGTTATGAAAAAGGTCAAAGTCAGCCATTGATTCGTGGTGCATCTGCTAAGGTGATCTTGGCTTATTTACCATTAGCGCGTCAGTTAACGATTTTAGAGCACTATGAAATTACTGAACAACAGCAGGTCGATGCCTGGATCGCTGAATTAGATTTAATCAAGCAAGATGGTTTTGCGATCAGTACCTCAGAAATCGATGCTGGCGTTTCTGGTGTTAGCGCACCTGTGTTTGTGGGTAATAAAGTCGTTGGGGCTGTCAGTGTAATGGCACCAGCCGAGCGCATTAATAGTCGTAAAAATAAAATCGTAATGTGTGTATTACAAGCCGCAAGAGCGTTACCACCGCAGCACTAGTGTGTGTTGTTTGTGAAAGATAGGGAAGATAGGCGTATGTTAGTTGATCAATTAAAAAAGTTATTTAAAAATGAGCCACAAAAACCGATGTTATACCATCGTAAACATACGCTCATCAGCCCTTATACCCAACAATACCAACGTGGCATTATGTTGGTTGGCGTAATTTCTGATCTCAGTCTTGATTGGGGACGCGGTTTGCAGGGCGCAAAAGAAGGTCCTGCCAGCATTCGGCGTATTCTTCCTCGTACCCATGCACAAACTAAATTGCCTTTCTATGATGCGGGCGATATTGAACAAAGTGTCAATGATCATAGTTTTGCCGCTGTGAGCCATAGACAGCATCAATTGCTGTTGCGTAGTTTACGAGATGGTCATTTTCCTGTTGTGCTTGGCGGTGGGCATGAAATATCAATTGCCAGTTATCAAGCATTGTCTGATTTTAGTGCTGAAGCAGTTACTATTACAGAAGATCAGCAACCACAGCTGATACCACCGCGAGTGGGGGTGATTAATTTTGATGCCCATTTTGAGTTAAGGCCGTCATTATCGTTGCGATCGGGGTCTGCCTTTCATGCTGCATGGTGTTATAGCAAAGACCAACAACGCAGTTTTGATTTTCTTGGTTTAGGTATTTGTGATCATGCTAATTCACAAGCGATGTTTAAACTTGCTGAAGATCTTGGTTGTCAATGGTTGCTTGATAATCAAATGACAACCCGTAATAAAAAACATGTTCAGGCACAATTAGATAGTTTTATTGATAGTGTCGATTGTATTCAGTTGAGTATCGATCTTGATGTATTTTCATCATCAATAGCCCCTGGCGCAAATATGACGCGCATGCATGGTGTAAGTTTATCGATGGTTGAATGGGCGATTAAACACATTATGGCGAGTGGCAAAGTAAAGATCGTTGATATTGCCGAGTTGAATCCTGAATATGACTACGATAATCAGACTGCAAAATTAGCTACAAAGCTCATTCAAACCATTGTTCATTTTGTATAACCCATATTTATAAATGAGTAACAATATGAAAATGCTAGTTTTATAGCCATAAAGGTCGTTTTTTGATGACTCTGATTAATAAGTGATATTGAATTAGTTAATGTTATAGTTTTTTAGAAAAAAGACTTTACAGCTACCGTGATGATAGGTATTATTCGCGCCATTGGAGAGATGGCTGAGCGGTTGAAAGCACTGGTCTTGA
>CAMQXY010000096.1 GCA_947039005.1 uncultured Photobacterium sp. | reverse complement strand
GGTGTACTACGAGGATTAGGTGTTGGCCTGATTGTATCGGTGGTGTCATTGTTGTTTGTCTCACTTAATATCGCCCATTTAGGGGTTATTATTGCCACCGTTGTGATGACTTCAATTGTGTTTTCTCTCGGAGGGTTAATTAATGCCATCTTTGCCCGCACTTTTGATGATATTAGTATTATTCCGACTTTTGTATTAACACCGCTGACTTATCTTGGTGGGGTGTTTTATTCGATTAATTTACTGCCTGAAGCATGGCAGATAGTGTCCAAGATTAACCCGATTGTGTATATGGTTAATGCGTTCCGTTATGGTTTTCTCGGGGTGTCTGATGTCGGTATTGGAACATCGTTTGCGGTATTAAGTTTATTTGTTATTGCCCTGTATGGTGTTGCTTATTACCTGATTTCGCGTGGTATTGGTTTGCGATCATAACCGCTGTGATTATTTTTACTAACCAGTAGCTACAAATACATAGCTGACAATTTATAGTTAAAAAAATACCGCCCGTTAATGACTAACGGGCGGTATTTTTATGTATACAGAGACAATTAATTCGCTTCTGCTACATCTTCTTCTGGTGTCGCAACGGCTGCTGCTAAATCAACAACTTGGTTGTCGATTAAGCGCGCTTTACCGAGTTGCGCTGACATTAAAATAACCGCTTGTTGGCTCGCGTCAGTGATCGGCAATAAGGTTACTGCATCACGGATAAAACTTTTATCTGGTTGCAGACCCGCGGCACGTAATTGATCGTTAGCATCAACAATTAATTCATCATAGTCAGTACGACCACCACGCATTTGGCTACTGATCCAGCGCATAGTGCGGGCTAAAACAGGTGCTCGTTGGCGTTCATCAACGGTTAGATTACCATTACGTGAACTCATGGCTAGGCCATCCATCTCACGTACAGTCGGTACCCCAACAATGTGAATATCCATCGCTAAATCAATCACCATTTGGCGAATAAGTGCCAATTGTTGATAATCTTTTTCACCAAAACAAGCCACATCTGGTTGGACGATATTAAACAGTTTATTGACGATAGTTGCTACGCCACGGAAATGACCTGGACGTAATTCGCCTTCTAAAATGGTAGATAATCCTGGAACGTCGATGAACGTCTGATTATTAACACCGGCTGGATACATGATTTCTGGGGTTGGAGTAAAAACCACATCCACCATATTTTGTTGTTGTAACTTAGCAATATCTTGTTCAAGAGTGCGCGGATAATTGGTTAAGTCTTCCGTTTTTTCAAACTGCATCGGATTAACAAAAATACTCGCAACAACAACATCTGCATGCTTACGTGCTTTACGCATTAACGTAAGATGGCCTTCATGTAAGTTACCCATGGTTGGAACAAAGGCAATACGACGGCCTGCACGACGCCATGTCGTAATTTGTTCTCTTAACTGGGCAATCTCGGCGAATGTTTGCATCTCTTATTCCTTATTCAAAGGTATGTTGAGCTCCTGGAAATGCACCAGACTCAACATCTTCAATGTATTTAGTAACCGCAGCACGCATATCTCCGGTTTCTGCAAGGAAGTTCTTAGAGAACTTCGGCATATAGTTTGCAGAAATACCAAACATGTCGTGCATAACCAGTATTTGGCCATCGGTCGCATTACCCGCACCGATACCAATTACAGGCACATCCACCGCCTTGGTAATACGTTCAGCAAGGCTTGCTGGAACACATTCCAATACGATGATTTGGGCACCAGCTTTAGCGAGAGTTATGGCATCTTTAACCATAGTCTCAGCTTGATCCAAATTGCGGCCTTGAACTTTATAGCCGCCAAAAATATTGACAGACTGAGGAGTTAAACCAAGGTGAGCACATACAGGAACTGCACGTTCTGTGAGGGTTGTAATTGTTTCAGCAACCCAAGCGCCACCTTCGATTTTTACCATGTTAGCCCCTGCGCGCATTAATTTAGCGGCATTTTCACAAGCTTGTGCTGGGGTTGCGAAGGTCATGAATGGCATGTCAGCCATTAGCAGCGAATTAGGGCTGCCTGCACGAACGCTACGCGTATGGTAGGCGATATCATCAATGGTTACGGGTAAGGTGTCGTTTCGGCCTTGGAGTACCATGCCTAACGAATCGCCTACTAACATAACCGGCATATTCTGTTGCTCAAATAATTGAGAAAAACTAGCGTCATATGCTGTTACTGATGCAAATTTACGACCTTCTTGCTTCCATTTTAGTAGATCGTTGATGGTGATTTTTTTCATAGCTTCTTCCTCGCCCTGATGAATTTATGCTTGCCAAATAGCTAAGCCATTACGGTTAACCTGAGTCAATAATGAGCATAAAGAAGTGTGATCAGGTAGAACTAAATCAGGGGTAATTTCGGCAAGTGGATACAGTACGAACTCCCGTACTTTCATCCCATAGTGCGGCACAGTTAGGCGCTCACACTGGTGTTGCAGATCACCATATAGAATAATATCGAGATCTAACGTCCTTGGACCCCAGCGTTCATCTTTACGAACACGTCCTTGTATGAGCTCAATAGCTTGAGTGTGATTGAGTAACTCAAGTGGAGCTAATGTGGTGTCGATGGCAACAACCGCATTAATATAATCAGGTTGGTTTTGTGGTCCCATCGGAGTACTGCTGTACAACGATGACACCCTAACAACCTGACTATTTGGTATATGTTGCAGTGCGTCAATCGCTGTTTTAGCTTGGGCGACGGGATCGCCCAAGTTACTACCGATAGCAATATAAGCGCGGATCATAACTTAACTTGCGGTTTTTTACGGTGTTGTGATTGTGGGCGACGACGACGTGGACGGCGACTACTACCACCATCATTGATGTTCGTTACCATTTGACCGCGTTGATTGTAATCAGCATCTTGGAACTCATTCCACCATAATGCCAATTCTTTAATATCACTGCCTTCAAATAAACTGCGCATTTCAAGGAAATCATAAGCAGCACGGAATTTAGGATGTTCCATGGTCTTAAAGGCGCGTTTGCCACTGCGACGACTAAAGCGTAATTGTTGCTGCCAAATATCGCGTACGGTAGTGGTATGACGACGTGGAATCGCAATCGAACGTACTTGTTCATCAAGAATGTCGTTACTCGCTACCATAAAGGCATCATAGAATGATAAACCGCTAGCAAAAGAGACTTCTTCTGCACGCGTCATCATTGGATACCATAGCATTGCAGCATAAATAAACGCAGGATTAACACGCTTATCTTCAACAATACGTTTATCTGTCGAGGCTAAAATATGCTCGATCATTTTTTCTGTTTTGCTGCTATTATTCTCAGTAAAATGGTCAGATAAAATTGGGAATAATTGCTGGAATAAGTTGTATTCGCGCAGCATGCGGTAGGTTTCTAAACCTTGACCTGATTGTAATAACTTGAGACTTTCTTCAAACAGGCGCGCAGAAGGAATATCTTGCATCAATGACGCAAGTTCACGAATTGGCGCTGCTGTTACGGGTTCAATATCCATATCAAGCTTGACCGCAAAGCGTACTGCTCGCAGCATACGAACGGGATCTTCACGGTAACGGGTTTCAGGATCACCCATTAAACGTACTACTCGATTATTAAGATCTTCAATACCTTGAGCATAATCAGTAACGGTGAAGTCTTTGACGCTGTAGTACAGCGCATTGATAGTAAAGTCGCGACGTTCAGCATCTTCTTCGATGGTGCCATAAACGTTATCACGCAGCAGCATTCCTTCTTCACTACGAGAAGATAGCTGTGGTTTTTGCTTGTCTTTTGGTGGTGTCACTTGTATTGGCGCGTCTGAATGGTGGCCACGGAAAGTAGCAACTTCAATAATGTCACGTCCAAAAAGGATATGCGCAAGACGAAAACGACGGCCGATTAGACGACAGTTACGAAACAGTTTTTTGATTTCTTCGGGAGTTGCATTGGTTGCAATGTCGAAGTCTTTTGGCTGTTTGTGGAGCAATAAATCGCGGACACCGCCACCAACAAGGTAAGCGTCGTAACCGGCTTTATTTAGACGATATAGTACTTTCAGCGCATTTTCGCTGATATCTTTTCGTGAAATGCCGTGCTCTGGGCGTTGGTAAACTTGCAAAGTTTTTTCCTCTGGAACGCGAGTACTACTGTCGCGATTCAATACTTTACGGCAAAAGCTGGCTACTCGATTAAAGATAATACACCCCATTTTGTGCATTTGGTTCAACAAACAGCCGTGTATGATATATCACGGCAGACTATTTTAGAATGCTAGTGTGATAGCAGTTGTCTTTGGTAGCTTATTAAGCTGCCAATGAGTGATGCCCCACTGTAAAATTTGTTCTACACTTTCAGTGACAAGCTCTGTCGGTGGCGAAAAGCCCAAAAAGCGTAGCGCTGCCATTAATGCTGGCCGAGGATTATGTTTATTAATCGCTGGAGCATGGTTTTGTTTCGACAATTTATTACCATTGTCAGTAATGGCGAGCGGTAAGTGTAGATAACTGACTTCAGGATGCCCAAGCTGGCGATAAAGACCTATTTGACGCCCTGTTGGCTCAATTAAATCTGCACCACGTACAACTTCAGTGATCCCTTGTTCGATATCATCTAGCACTACAGCAAGATTGTAAGCAAATAAGCCATCGCGGCGATGAATAATAAAATCTTCACTCGCCAATGCTAACGGCAATTCGATACGACCATGTAACTGGTCATCGAAATGGGTTATTGGTGTGTCTACTTGTAATCGAACTGCGCCATTGCTGTGCCGTTGATTGAGGGTACGACAGGTACCGGGGTAAAAGCCGCCCGTTTGTTTAATGTCTTTTCGACTGCACTGACAGTAGTAGGCATTACCTTGTGTTAACCAAGCTTCTATTTGAGCGTGATAGGCATCATGACGCAAACTTTGGTACATGATATCGCCATCCCACTTGAAGCCAAACGCTTCTAGTGTATACAGAATATCATCAGCGGCCCCTAGCATTTCGCGAGGTGGATCAAGATCTTCGATCCTGACGATCCATTTTCCTTGCTGAGATTTTGCTTGAAGGTAGCTACCGAGTGCGGCAATTAACGATCCGAAATGCAATGGCCCAGAAGGCGATGGTGCAAAACGACCTACATATTGATTCGTGTTAGTCATACATTAATGAACGGTTATAAAATCCAAGTTGATTATTATCTAACTTGGTACGGCAGCGTAAATGTCGCCCAGAGTCAGGGGTAAATATGACAAGATATATTCCCTCCAAACTGAATAAGACTCTCGTATATGAGAGCACTATTCAGTTTGGTGCCTATTTATCTATAACGTTGGTTATGACTAAACAGGCAGAGCTCGTGCGACATCGGTAAGTAAATAACTATTAGGTTAGTTACCGTGTGTTATTTTGAGCGCTAGTGTAAACGAAAGAGGGAGCTTACGCTCCCTCTAAAATTAGCTTTAACCTGATAATGGCGTAATTAGCCAGCCATTTGCTTTTCTTTGATCTCTGCAAGTGTTTTACAGTCGATGCAAAGATCTGCTGTTGGGCGAGCTTCAAGACGGCGAATACCAATCTCAACACCACAAGAATCACAGAAGCCGAAATCGTCTTCTTCGATACGCTTGAGGGTTTTTTCAATTTTCTTGATCAGTTTTCGTTCGCGGTCACGATTACGAAGTTCAAGGCTGAACTCTTCTTCTTGTGCGGCACGATCCACTGGATCGGGGAAGTTAGCGGCTTCATCTTGCATGTGGTTTACGGTGCGATCAACTTCAACACGAAGTTGGTTACGCCATGCTGATAGAATTTTATGGAAATGCTCTAATTGAGCTTCGCCCATGAATTCTTCGCCAGCTTTTTCCTGATAAGGTTCAACCCCAGCAATAGCCAGGATGCCTAGTGATTTTTTAACAATGGTCTCTGGCATATAGCATCTCCTAATGTACCTAATAACCGTCACTGGTTAATTTTGGGCGGTATCTATACCAGAAAGGTTACTGCGTGGCAATTATTGTATAACTTCAATTCTACGTCAATGTGAAGAAAACGGCATTTTTTATGTCGAGTGATGAAATTCTATACAGTATTTGAGTTTTATTTCAGCAGCATCAATTGTTGCGCGATAGCAAATTATTTCGACTCCAGCGCTGATGGCTTGTTGTAATAATTGTGCATATTCGGCATCAATATGTTGGGCAACGTTGACTTGATTGATACCCGTATGTAATACCGCAAAAAATAAAATGGCTCGCGAGCCTTGCTGCGCCATTTCGGTAAGTTCACGCAGATGTTTCTGGCCTCGGGTTGTAACCGCATCTGGGAAGTAACCTTGACCATTATCGGTTAATAAGGTCACGCTTTTGACTTCAATATAGCAGGGTTGACGGTTTTCTGATTCAAGTAATAGATCTATTCGACTATTTTCAGTGCCGTATTTTACTTCAGTGCGTAAATTATCATAACCACTGAGTTCTGGTATGCGTTGTTGTTCAATGGCTTCTTTAACGAGGTGGTTGGCTTGAATAGTATTTACACAAATCCAATCGTTAGCTTCTGTGTGTGCCAATTCCCAGCTATTAGGATATTTACGCTTTTTATTTTCAGAAGTGGAATACCACACCGTAGTTCCCGGTTCGGCACAGCCCGTCATAGCACCTGTATTGGCACAATGAATGGTTCGAACCTCACCGTCATCTAAGGTGATATCAGCTAAGAAACGTTTGTAGCGTTTGATTAAGATCGCGGATTGAAGTGGTGGTGCAAATTTCATTGATGGCCTCGTACAGTGATTATTATTTTTAGTTGCGGGTAGGCTTTCGTTACAATGTGAACTCTTTTTGATCATGACATAAGGTGGCGCCATTGTCACAACTCCCGATTGACGAGGTTTTAGCGACCTTATTCACCGCATTAACTCACCATACTCAAGTGATTTTAAAGGCACCACCTGGGGCGGGTAAATCAACCCGCTTACCGTTGGCGCTGTTAGACAAATCCGTTATACAAGGGCGGATTATTATGCTTGAACCGCGACGGTTAGCGGCAAGAAACATTGCGGGGTATTTAGCGCAGCAATTGGGTGAGCGTGTCGGACAAACCGTTGGTTTACGGGTTCGAGGTGAAACTAAAGTCAGTGCACAAACACGGTTAGAGATTGTCACCGAAGGTGTGATGACCCGCATGTTGCAGCACGATCCAGAACTCGCGGGGATCGGACTGATTATTTTTGATGAATTTCATGAACGCAGTATTCATGCTGATACCGCGTTAGCATTAGCGATTGAAGTTCAACAAGCTCTGCGTGACGATCTGCAATTGTTGGTGATGTCTGCCACGCTTGATCAAGCTGCATTGGCACAGTTGCTGCCAGAGGCGGCTTATGTTGAATCTCAGGGGCGTTGTTTTCCGGTTGAATACCGCTATCAACATGTTAATGACCCCCGTGATGTTGTTGATCATATGGCAGCGGCTATCAGTCAATTACTCACCCAAGAATCAGGCTCAGTATTAGCGTTTTTACCTGGGGTTGGGGAAATCAAACGTCTTGCCCAAGCATTAGCAGCCCGTTTACCTGCAACCGCGACCAATATCAATATTTGCCCGTTGTATGGCCAGTTACCAATTGAGCAACAACAACAAGCGATTAATCCAGCACCGCAAGGACAACGTAAAATCGTATTAGCCACCAATATTGCTGAAACCAGTTTGACCATCGAAGGAATTCGGTTGGTGGTGGACAGTGGTTTCGAGCGTATCGCGCTGTGGGAGCCTAAAACCGGGATTAGTCGTCTACAGCAAGTACGTATTGCTCAATCATCTGCCGAGCAACGTGCAGGGCGTGCAGGGCGCTTAGAGGCGGGTATCTGTTTACGGATGTACAGTGAAGAGCTATTGCAACGCCAACCTGCTACACCTCAGCCAGAAATATTACGCAGTGATTTAACCGCATTGGCAATGGATTTAGTCCAATGGGGTTGTAATGATCCGCAAGATTTACAGTGGCTAGATATACCGCCAGCTATTGCGTTACAGCAAGCACAGCAATTATTGCAGCAATTAGGCGCTATTGATAAACGTGGTCAGCAAACCCAACGTGGGCAATTGATGCAAACTTTCGGTGCAGATCCTCGTCATGGGGCAATGTTGGCTTTTGCAAAACAAATCGCACCGCAGCAAGCTGATAGCTCGATCTTAACCACTGCTGCGATGTTAGTCGCGTTATTAGAAGATCCACCGCGAGCAATCGATAATCCTGATTTAGCGTTTCAATTACATTTACTCGACACTAAAAAATTACCGAGAAGCCATTCTTATTTACAACGGGCGCAGCAACGACTGATCACCTTAGGTGCTCCCAGAAATACAGCCTTAGTGATTAATAATCATTGGACCGCTATTTTATTGGCGGTGGGCTTTCCTGATCGGATTGCGCTATCACGTACTGATGATGGCCGTTATCAGTTAGCCAATGGCCAAGGGGTGATGCTTGATGACAGCCAAGGATTAGCGAATCAGTCACTATTGGTGGTGGCTGATGTGGTTAAAACTCGCCAAGGTGATAGTCGAATCTTCTCTGCCATTGCCGCTGATGTTAGTGTGTTACAGCAAGCATTGCCGTTATTGTTCAGTGAATGTGATTGGCTCGATTGGGATGATAAAAAAGGTCGTTTAAGTGCCGAACATCGGGTTTATTGTGGCAAATTAATTGTTAGTCGTAGTCTTGCCGCGACGCCAGATCCAGCATTAGCCAGTGAAGCCTTACTCAATGCGATTAAACGTAAAGGGCTTGCAGTATTAAATTGGACTCCTGCTGCAACGTCGCTACTGACGCGTGGTCGTTGTGGTAATGAGTGGCTACCTGAACTTGATTTTCCTGCATTGGATGAGGCGAGTTTATTAGATAATGCTGAACAATGGTTATTGCCGTATCTCAATGGAATAACCACCTTAAAAGGGCTGCAACGCGTTAACTTGGTAGCAGCATTAGAGGCGTATCTCGGTTGGAATAAAAAACAACAGCTCGATCAATTATTGCCAACCCATTATCAAGTACCGACAGGATCGAAAATTGCGATCCGTTATCAAGAACAGCAACAACCAGTCTTAGCGGTTAAGTTACAAGAAATGTTTGGTGAGCCAACGACGCCAACGATAGCCAATGGCAAGGTCGCATTAGTGTTAGAATTATTGTCACCGGCACAACGACCGTTACAGATCACGCAAGATTTAGCGGGTTTCTGGCAAGGCTCATACAAAGATGTGCAAAAAGAAATGAAAGGTCGCTATCCCAAGCATCCGTGGCCTGATGATCCTGCCCATCACCTCCCAACTCGCAAAATTAAAAAATACCTTTAGCCATGCTAAACAAGCTCGATACCTGTATATCTAATCAGTTATAGTATTGCGGTAAGTTTACATTAATGATGCTGAGCAGCTGTGTGGCTGCCAGCTCACATAGGAATGACGGTAGTTGATTGATTATGATTAAGTTGTCACAGCTCAAAAAAATGCCATTCAAAAATCTCACCTTTCTCAAAAAAAAAGCGGCACTAAAGCCTACAGTGAAAAAAGTATCTCCCTCAAAATCCACGTCTAAAAAAACGTCTGCAAAAAAAAGTACCAACAAAAAAGCAACTCCCACTCATCCACGGTTACATAAAATTGGCGGCTTCATCTTTAAAATGACGTTAGTTGTGGTAGCTATCTTATTGGTGATCGGTATTTATTTAGATACCGTGGTACGCAATAAAATGGATGGTCCTATTTGGGATTTGCCATCGGTAGTTTATGGACGGGTACTTACCTTACACCCAGATAAAGCGATAACGATTAGTGATGTTCGACGCGAGTTAGATGTGTTGCAATATCATAAAGTAGCAACGCCTAAGAGGATGGGTGAGTATTCAGCCTCTGCAACTAAAATCGAGTTAATTCGCCGCCCATTTAAGTTTGTCGATGATCCTCAGCCACAACAACATGTAATGCTTACGTTTACAGGTACAACCCTGACGTCAATTGTTGATGTAGCAACAAATAAACCGCTAAAAAGTCTAAAAATAGAACCAAAGTTACTTGGCATGTTAGGACTGACAGGCAATGAGCAGCGGATCTTCTTAGAACGGGATCAATTTCCACCGTTATTAATTAATGCACTATTAACCACTGAAGATCGTGCTTTCTATCAGCATGATGGTGTTTCTCCGTTAGCTATTTTGCGAGCGATGGTAGTGAATTTAAAAGCAGGGCACACTGTCCAAGGCGGCAGTACGCTGACCCAGCAGCTTGCGAAAAATTTATTTTTAAGTCGTGAGCGTAGTTTATGGCGCAAAGTGCGTGAAGCGTATATCGCGGTGATTATTGACCATCGTTATAGTAAAGACCGTATTTTAGAAGCGTATTTAAATGAAATTTATCTCGGTCAAAATGGCGCTAAAGAAATACATGGTTTTCCGTTGGCAGCACGATTTTATTTTGGACGCCCGTTGGAAGAATTGCGGGTTGATCAATTGGCAATGTTAGTTGGAATGGTAAAAGGACCGTCACAATTTAATCCATGGCGGCATCCTGAGCGCACCATTAAGCGTCGTGATTTAGTGTTAATGCTATTACTTAAAAATAACGACCTCACTGGCACCGAATACGAACAAGCCGTTTCAGAGCCGTTAGGGATTCAAAAAACACCCAAGATAGCCAGTCGACAGCCTGCTTATTTTCAACAACTACAACGTGAATTAGAGCAAGATGTTGGCGATATTTATAAATCAGGCAAAGGGCTAAGAATTTTTAGTACCCTTGATCCTATTTCTCAACAAGTAGCGGAAACAACCATTGCTGTAATGGTGCCACAGCTGAATAAAAAAGCCGGCGTTAAAGTAGAAACTGCGATGGTGGTCGTTGATCGCCAATCTGGAGCAGTACGAGCACTGATTGGTGGCAGTCGCCCTGGTTATGCGGGCTTTAATCGCGCTTTAGATGCCAGTCGTCAAATTGGTTCGTTAGCTAAGCCAGCGGTTTATTTGGCAGCGTTGAGTCAACCGCAAAAATTTAGTTTAGCAACCACACTCAGCGATCAGGCAATTGTACTAAAAGGCAGTAAAGGCACCTCGTGGCGACCAAGAAACTATGATCGTAAGTTCCGTGGTCAAGTACCATTATATTATGCCTTAGCGCATTCGTTAAATGTGCCGACAGTGAATCTAGGGTTAAAAGTTGGGCTGGATACGGTGATTAATACCATGGCTAAGCTTGGGGTTAACCGTGATGAAGTACCGCGTTTACCGTCAATATTATTAGGGGCATTTAGCTTATCACCGTTTGAAGTGGCGCAAATGTTCCAGAGCATCACTAATAATGGTCGTAAAGCGCCGTTGTATAGCCTTGATGCGGTCGTTGATAGTCAAGGGCGAGTGTTATACCAACATCAGTCTCACATCGAACAAGTGGTGCCAGAGCAAGCCGCTTGGTTAACAACCTATGATATGAAAAAAGTGGTTAGCCAAGGGACGGCACGTTTTCTACATACTAAATTTAGTTCAGCTAAGCTCGCGGGTAAAACGGGGACAACCGATAACAATCGTGATAGTTGGTTTGCTGGCGCTGATGGGCGCGAGGTTGGCGTAGTTTGGGTTGGGCGTGATGACAATACGTCGGTGCGATTAACGGGCTCTAGTGGTGCACTACGGGTTTATGCTGATTATCTTGCTCGTCGTCAGCCGTTGCCGTTAAATATCGGCTGGCCGCCTTATATCACCACCGTTAAGTATCAACGGGCAGCGAATGGCAGTTTACAGTTTGACTGTAACGGTAATGTTTCGTTACCTGCATGGGATAAAAATGGTGATTTAAAAGCGCAGTGTGATGATAGCCAACCTGCAACATGGATTAAGCATATGTTTGCGGGTTAGTAGAAGATAGGTAACAGCAGGGGCGAGTTTTCGAGGGGCGAGGAAGAGCTGAAGATAGGAAAAGCAGGGACGAGTTTTTTAGAGACGAGTAAGGGCAGTAGCAAGATTATCGTTGACAATGATGTTGCTGGTACTGAAAGTTTCGAACCCTCGAACCCTCGAACCCTCGAACCCTCGAACCCTCGAACCCTTGTTCCTTTTCTCCAGACGAAAAAAAAGCCTCATCAAAGATGAGGCTTTCAAAAGATGGTGCCGACTACCGGAGTCGAACTGGTGACCTACTGATTACAAGTCAGTTGCT
>CAMQXY010000095.1 GCA_947039005.1 uncultured Photobacterium sp. | reverse complement strand
CAAGGGTGGTATTCAATACGCGCCACCTATTCGTTAATAACAGCTATTCATTAATAACCGCGATTCGTTAATGCTAGCGTTTAATTAATCAATAAAAGGGAGCTGTTATGGCTCCCTCTATACATCTCAATGGATATGAGGATGTTGTATGGCACTACCCCTTAACACGGACAGATCACAAACAAGATCTCACAATAAGAACCTCTTTTATAATCCCACTTTCCGCGCTGTAATATTTCAAATTGTTGCGGTAGCAGCTCTGGCTTTTTTCTTTTATAGCATCATCAATAATGCAGTGACCAATCTTGAAACCCGTGGGATTGCTACTGGCTTTGGTTTTCTTAATCAAGAAGCAGGATTTGGTATTGGTCTGACTCTCATCGATTATGATGAAACCTTCAGTTATGGTCGAACCTTTTTTGTCGGCTTGCTCAATACCGCATTAGTTGCAGTACTCGGTATTATGCTAGCAACTCTTTTAGGGTTTATTATTGGCGTCGCACGCTTATCCCCTAACTGGTTAGTCAGTCGTTTTGCGGCTTTGTATATTGAAATTTTTCGTAATATTCCATTATTACTGCAAATTTTCTTTTGGTACTTTGCTGTTTTACAAGTTCTTCCATCACCAAGACAAAGCCTCCAGTTTGGCGATAGCATTTTCCTTAATGTACGTGGGTTATCAGTACCTAGCCCAATCTTTGAAGCTGGCTCTGGCGTTATTTTTATTTCCCTAATAATTGCCTTTATTATTACAATAAGTTACCAATTCTATGCTAAGAAAAAGCAACAAAATACAGGAAAACAATCTCCAGTATTAATTGTAAGTCTCGCGGTTATTGTATTAGTACCGCTATTCACCTTTTTTATCAGTGGTAAGCCAATTAGCATTGATTATCCCTCTCTCAAAGGATTTAACTTTAGTGGCGGTATTACGGTATTACCTGAACTAGCGGCACTTCTATTAGCTCTAAGTATTTATACCGCTTCTTTTATTGCTGAGATTGTTCGTTCAGGCATCAATGCTGTCAATCATGGTCAAACTGAAGCCGCTGAAGCATTAGGATTAACCCGTAATAAAACCCTCCGTTTAATTGTACTTCCCCAAGCGATGCGGATCATTATTCCTCCCCTTACCAGCCAATATCTAAACCTCACTAAAAACTCATCGCTTGCAATGGCAATTGGTTATCCTGATCTTGTTTCTGTTTTTGCAGGTACAACACTCAATCAAACAGGGCAAGCCATTGAAATTATTGCAATGACAATGGCGGTTTATTTAAGTCTGAGCTTAATCACTTCATTTCTAATGAATATCTATAACAAAAAAATGGCTCTGGTTGAGAGGTAAATAGTCAACTACCCACCCCTAAAGGGGATGGGCTTGTAAAAGCCCTCGTTGACCAGACCGCCAAACTGTAAAATTGGCAGACGATATTTTTGATACAGAAACCGTAGGATGCCGCCTCAGTCTTACGCTCTTTCGTGGCTCTGTAACAGACCTAAAGCGTTATGGTCAGTCAACCACATCTAAAGCCTTAATATCTGGTCGAGAGGAAGTCGAGAAATCGCACAACTCGTAGGAGGAACACTTAATGTTAGTGTTTGTACTAAACAAGAACAAAGAGCCGCTGATGCCTTGCTTACCAAGCAAAGCCAGAAAGTTGCTCAAAGAGAGTAAAGCCAAAGTGGTCAAGCGCACCCCATTTACCATTGGGCTATTGCATGGTTCAAGTGGTTATAAGCAACCGCTTGTAGCTGGCATGGACACAGGTAGCAAGCATGTTGGTTGTGCGGTAATTGGCTTAGGTAAAGTGATTTATCAAGCCAGTATTGCGATTCGCCAAGACGTATCGAGAAAGATGCAGCAAAGAGCGATGTATCGCAGAACTCGTAGAGGTCGCAAGTGTCGTTATCGCCCTGCTCGTTGGGCTAATCGAGCATCAATGCGAAAGACTGGGCGGATTGCCCCAAGCATTAAAAGCAAGGTGGATTCACACTTGCGAGAGCGTGACTTTGTTGAATCGATCTTGCCTATAACCCACTGGAAAGTGGAATTAGCCTGCTTTGATGTACATATTATTAGCAATCCGTTTGTGAGTGGTACTGAATATCAACATGGCGACTTGAAAGGGTACAGTAACGTAAAAGCCTATGTATTAAGTCGTGACGGTTATAAGTGTCAGTCTAAGCGCAAGGGGGTTAAGCACTCAGTGAAATTGCATGTGCATCATTTGGTTTTCCGCAGTAAAGGCGGCACAGATGTTCAAAGTAACCTTTTAACGCTTTGTGAAACGTGCCACAACGCTTTACACGCTGGTAAGTTTGAATTATCTGCCAAGCGTAGCAAAACCAAACATGCTACCGAAATGGGCATTGTTAAATCTCAATTAGAAAAGCAATGGCTAGGCTTTGAAGCCACGTTTGGCTATGAGACAAAATATAAGCGAGAGACTTTTCTGAAATTGCCAAAAACACACCATTTTGATGCCGTTGCTATTTGCTGCGAGGATGGTGAATGGGTAGAACCAAGCAATACCGTTTATTTTAAGCGTCACGTTGCCAGTGGTGATTACCAACAAACCAAAGGCATTCGTTCAGAAAAACGTATTCCTACAGGTAAATTATTTGGGTTACGCAAGCACGATTTAATTCAAACAGAAAAGGGGATTGGCTTTATTAAAGGCAAACGCTCAAGTGGTTATTTTGCGATTGAGAATGTATTAGGCAAAACCATTACAAATAGTGTCAATGTGAAGAAAAACACGCTTCGGCTCAGTGCTAGAAGCACAACATTAACTCAACTTATGGAGGGTGGCGATTCCTCCTGTGCGTAAACACACAGGTATCCTCACCAAAATATGATGAATAAACATCAATTTCTACCCGATTTACCCGCACCAGCTAACACTGTGGGTATTATCGGATGGCTAAGACAACATCTTTTTTCTTCAATATCTAACAGTATTATTACTCTCGTTTTAGGTTATTTTGCTGTTATCGGCATTTGGGGAATTCTTGATTGGGCATTCATTAATGCAAACTGGCACGGTGACTCTCGTGATGCTTGCACATTAAGTGGCGCATGTTGGACGTTTATTAAAGTACGTTTTGATCAATTCATGTTTGGCTTCTACCCCAGTGCTGAATTATGGCGACCTAAACTATTTTATGCCACTTTAGCCATTTTTATTACTTTACTCGCTTACGAAAAAACCCCTCATCGCGGTTGGATTTGGCTATTTTTCGTTAATATCTATCCATTTATGGCGGGATTTTTACTATACGGTGGCATTGCGGGCTTACCCGTTGTCGAAACACACCTTTGGGGTGGCTTACTTATTACCTTAGTTATCGCCATTGTTGGTATTGTAGTCTCGTTACCGATAGGGATCGTATTAGCTCTTGGGCGACGTTCAGAAATGCCCATTATCCGCAGTATTTGTACGGTTTATATTGAAATTTGGCGCGGAGTCCCATTAATTACGGTACTGTTTATGGCATCAGTGATGTTACCGTTATTTTTAAGCTCTGAATTAGAAACCAATAAGCTGATCCGTGCATTAATCGGAGTGGTTCTGTTCAGTGCCGCTTATATGGCAGAAGTAATTCGAGGTGGATTACAAGCGATTCCCAAAGGTCAATATGAAGCCGCAGATGCTTTAGGGCTAAGCTACTGGCGTAAAACCTACCTTATTGTGTTACCACAAGCGTTAAAAATCACTATCCCTTCGATTGTAAATACCTTTATTGGATTGTTTAAAGACACCAGTCTGGTACTTATTATTGGTATGTTTGATGTGTTAGGCGTTGGACAAGCCGCCAACAGTGATCCTGAATGGTTAGGCTTTGCTACTGAAAGCTATGTTTTTGTTGCTTTCGTTTTCTGGATTTTTTGCTTTAGCATGTCTAGATACAGTATCTATCTAGAAAATAAATTACATACTGGACACTAACATTAGCAAGGATTGCACAATGAAAAATACTAATGACACCACCGCTAATTCTGATAACACGCCGTGGGTGATCGAATTAGCAGATGTAAATAAATGGTACGGTCAATTTCACGTTCTTAAAAACATTAACCTACAAGTGCGTAAAGGTGAAAAAATCGTTATCTGTGGTCCTTCAGGATCAGGAAAATCGACCATGATCCGCTGTATCAATTATTTAGAAGAACACCAACAAGGAAAAATTTCAGTTGCAGGGCAAGACATTACCGGAGATTTGAAAAATATTGAGCTGATCCGTAAAGAAGTCGGCATGTGTTTTCAGCATTTTAATCTCTTCCCTCACCTAACTGTGTTAGAAAACTGCACTTTAGCCCCTATTTGGGTTAAAAAAATGTCTAAAAAAGACGCCAATAAATCAGCTATGCGATACTTAGAACGGGTTAAAATTCCAGATCAAGCGCACAAATACCCAGGACAACTATCCGGAGGACAACAACAACGGGTCGCGATTGCACGTTCGTTATGCATGAATCCACAAGTAATGTTGTTTGATGAGCCCACTTCGGCATTAGATCCTGAGATGGTACGCGAAGTATTAGATGTGATGGTTGAACTTGCCAATGAAGGTATGACAATGCTGTGCGTAACTCATGAAATGGGCTTTGCACGCCAAGTCGCTGATCGGGTTATTTTTATGGATCAAGGAGAAATCATTGAAGAGAATAACCCTCAAGACTTTTTTGATAATCCAAAATCAGATCGCACCCAACTGTTTTTACAACAAATATTGCATTAATCACTAAAACTGCCACCATTAATGGAAACATAAGCTATGTAATATTTAGTTACAACTTAACAATAAATGCAGATTGATGACGTAAGTATTTTAGTGTTCAAACACTTATAATGTGCTTCATGGCAAACAAATCAATCTAAAGCTTGTGTTTGCGCTTGCAATCCGTATGGTTTAGCCTCATATATAGCTTTAATAGAATTAACATAACTACCCTAAGGGGAACACTTATGAACGAACGTATAGTCAATCGTGGCAATGGTTACGAAGGCGTGCTGTCAACCAATAAGGTTTTACGTAACACTTATTTCTTACTATCGCTGACTTTGTTGTTCTCTGCTGTTATTGCAGGTATAGCAATGGTTATGCATTTACCTCGTGTTCACTGGATTGTGACACTGGTTGGTTTCTACGGCTTAATGTTCTTAACTGAACGTAATCGCGATAGCAGCTTAGGTCTTGTATTCGTATTCGCATTAACTGGTTTTATGGGTTATACCCTAGGCCCGATCCTGAATATGTATATGGGTGCAGGCATGGGTGACACTGTAGTAACAGCCCTTGGCGGTACTGCACTGACATTCTTTGGTTGTTCAATTTACGCACTAACAACTAAGCGTGATTTATCATTCCTAAACGGCATGCTAATGGCTGGTTTTATCGCAATCCTTGTTGTAATGGTTGCGAATATCTTCCTAAAAATGCCAATGTTGTCGTTAGCGATTAGCGGTATGTTTGTATTATTCTCATCTGCGGCAATTTTATTGACTACACAGTCAATCGTCCGTGGTGGTGAAACAAACTATATTTCAGCAACAGTGACATTGTATGTTTCTATCTACAACCTGTTCTTGAGCTTGCTTCAGATTCTTGGTGTTGTTAATAGCAACGACAACTAAGCAATAGCTATATATTAGCTCGCATTAGTATACAAACTGAAAAAGCCTGCCTTGATGCAGGCTTTTTGTTTTTTACTTGCAGGTAGCCCTACGAATCACTATTCTTGCTGCGTTAGCAATAAAGAGGTCTATCATGCTTGAATTTAACGGTGTACAAATCGACACTGACGCCCAGGGTTATCTTAAAAATGTTGATGATTGGTCTGAAGATTTAGTTGCATTACTTGCAACAGAAGAAGCGATTGAATTATCTGAAGCACATTGGGAAGTTATTCGTTTTGTACGAGAGTTTTACCTTGAATTTAATACTTCACCTGCGGTTAGAATGCTTGTAAAAGCAATGGCAAAACAATACGGTGAAGAAAAAGGCAGTTCACGTTACCTATATCGTTTATTTCCTAAAGGTCCGGCAAAGCAAGCAACTAAACTTGCTGGATTACCTAAGCCTGTGAAGTGTATTTAAGATATCATTCCAAAAACCAAACATAACTACGGCAACTCGCTTTATGTTTGGTTTTCTTTTGAATACTAATGCTATCGCGTTAATTCATTTTAAACCCATCTTGATGTTGCCAAGCTAATGTTTCCGTTGTTAGCTTTTCAACCGTTGCTGTTTTGGGACCATGCTGTAGCCAATCAATTAACGTATCAATATTCACCTGCTCCCCACACGCCAAGACTTCAACACTACCATCAGCCAAATTTCTAGCGTACCCAGTCAAATCAAGCATCAATCCTTGATGAGCAGTATGATAACGAAAACCCACCCCTTGTACATGCCCTATTACTCGTGTTTTCACACAACACCGCGCCATGATAGCCTCTATATATTGTTATATCGCCCATGGCATTATTTTAGTCAAATAATAGCAACAGACTGATCGTTAACTCACAAAATCTATTGATGCTATGATCAAGTAACGTCGTTTATTTAACACCCAATAGCGGTTTTATATGCCGACTTAGACGTTTTCATTTGATTTTACGTAGCCAGAGCAACATAATACGCCCCCACTCGAACTCCATACTGGGCATGTCATGACAGCTTCTATTTATTTGGTAAAAGGCCGTGAAAAATCACTACGCCGTCGCCACCCTTGGATTTTTTCTCGCGGTATTGATCGTGTAGAAGGAAAACCTGAACTCGGCGAAACCGTTGATGTTTACGATAACAAAGGCGAATGGCTAGCACGTGGTGCTTATTCTCCACAGTCTCAAATTCGCGTTCGCGTATGGACATTCAACAAAAATGAAGCCATTGACGTTAACTTCTTTGTTAACCGCCTTAATGCCGCACAAAGTCTGCGTGATGTCTTAGCGGCTCGCGATGGTCTTACCGGCTACCGCTTAATTGCAGCTGAATCTGATGGTCTTCCTGGTATCACTATCGATCGCTACCAAGATTACTTAGTTTGTCAGTTATTGAGTGCTGGTGCTGAAGCACAGCGCGACGTACTGATTGAAGCATTACAACAGTGCTACCCTAGCTGTAATATTTACGAACGTTCAGATGTCTCTGTTCGTAAAAAAGAAGGCTTAAAACAACGCACTGGCGTTCTACACGGCGAAGAGCCACCTAAGTTTGTTACTATCGAAGAAAATGGCGTTAAAATTAACGTTGATATCGTTGGTGGTCACAAAACAGGTTTCTATCTTGACCAACGTGATAGTCGCGAAGCATCGGTTAAGTATGTAAACGGTAAGCGCGTACTAAACTGCTTCTGTTACACTGGTGGCTTTGGTTTATATGCGCTAAAAGGCGGCGCAAGTGAAGTTATTAACGTTGACGTTTCTCAACCTGCACTTGATACCGCACAACTTAACGCAGAAATGAATGGTTATCCGGTTGAAAATGCACAGTTTGTAAACGCTGATGTGTTTAAATTACTGCGTGAATACCGTGAACGTGGTGAGCTGTTTGATGTTGTTATCATGGATCCACCTAAATTTGCTGAGTCTAAATCTCAGTTAGTAGGTGCTTGTCGTGGTTACAAAGATATCAACATGCTAGCAATGCAGATCCTAAAACCAGGCGGCATGTTATTAACATACTCTTGCTCAGGTTTAATGGATAACGGTCTATTCCAAAAAATCATTGCTGATGCAGCACTTGATGCACACCGTGAAGTACAGTTTATTGAGCGTTTCAGCCAAGCAGCTGATCACCCGCTAGACAGTGCTTATCCTGAAGGTTTCTACCTTAAAGGTTTTGCTTGTTACGTAAAGTAACCTGCTATTCAGCCTAGATATACATCAAACCCAGTCTACGCTGGGTTTTTTTACGCAAAGAAAAAGGTTATCGCCATTAATTTCGATAGTTATTTGTCAACACCGTAATTATCAGAATACAATAACCTCACTATGCCTAATACACATTATTCATTCTACGCACTCAAAAGGAATCGACATGAAACTACGTACAGCCCTACTTTCTTTAGCTGCGTGTAGCATTAGCTTTTCATCATTTGCTGATGTAACACTTAACCTACCACAATCTGCTGAACTGGTTCTCGTCAATGGCGTTAATGCTCAAGGAAATGCTACCCAAACATTACATAATGGTAACAACCAAATTGCTTTTCGTTATGATAAAAACTACCGCGAAAATGGCGATACTCACTTGTTCCGTTCTGAAGTAGTCGTAATGACATTCTCAGGTAATGATGCAACATATACACTACAGCTACCTAGAATTTCAAGTGAATACCAAGCTCAAAAATTTAATCGCCAACCAACTCTATCTTTATTAGCCTCAGATGGTAGTGAAATACCGTTTAAGCACGATGTCTTAATTAAAGACGGGATTCAAATTAACCGTGATTTCCCACAAGAAATCGCACAATATAATTTGAGTAAAGCACCTGCGGCATTAGCCTCTGCAATCACGGCAAATGAAATGCAACGTGCACAACAGCAAGTAAATCCAGCAGAAAAAAACGGTCAAATAGATCAAGCCTACATCACTAAGATGTTGAATTATTGGTATAACAAAGCAGACACCGCGACCCAACAACAGTTTAAAACCAGTATTAACAACTAGATATTTTTATTGTATTCACTATACATCAATTAATAATCCATCAACTTCCCTTATTATACATTCCAACATCTAATAATAAGGGAATTGAACATTATCTCTAATAACCAATTACCCGGCTAACTATCAGATAGAGGCTCCGTAAACCAAGCGACTATCATTAATTTTCAGTTAGTGGGTTATTACAATGACTGCCGATACAACTAAATCATACAGAATCGAGGGGAATCAAATCATCGATAACGGCGTGATCGACAAAACGACCGGATACACCATATCAATTTCAAATAGCGATAGTCGTTGGAGTGAAATTTGTAATATTTAATCTATAAAACAACAAAAATATTATTAAGAGTATCTGCGCTGTTATTTATACTGAACAATAAAAATAATCATTATTTATTTTCCTTCATCTTACATTCAGGTTTATTTGTTTTTGTTTTATAACCTTCCAATAAAAGTATCTTAGTACACTACTATCATTATTATTTTTTAATCTATTTTAAATATTTAAAAAATGAAAAATACAAACAAAAAAACCGTTATAAATAAGCAACTTACACATATAATCTTAATATATAAGCGAGCTTTTTTTAGCTTCGCATTAATCTAACTTACTTTGGTTAATTAAATGCTGTTCATATTAATAAGCTATTGTTATCCATAATTAAATTAACTATTAAATTAACAACTATCATATTTTTAATACCCAATAATTACTGATGCTATATCATTTAAATATTCTTTTTTAATTCTTATTTATGATAAAGTACATCCTCGCTTAATTGCTATCAAACTTTGTAACCTATTTAAGAATAGAACGAATTAAATGAAAAAAGTTATTTACCTATTTCTATTAATGGTATGTCTTTTACCATTAACTGCGTCTGCACATGTTCTCAATACTGAGCATAAAAACACAGACATTGTCGCTGATTATGTTTATCAAAAAGCCGATTTAAAAGGAATAATTGATTACAACGTATTCAAAAAGGCTTTTATTGCTTACAATAAAACCCGTGGGAAAAAGAAATCTTTATTAACGATTATTGATTATAGTAAGCCTTCTACCGAAAAAAGATTCTATGTTATTGATTTAAAATCAAATAAATTACTTTACCGTACCTATGTATCACATGGCGAAAACAGTGGCCGCTTAATGGCGGATGAGTTTTCTAACCGTGTTAATTCACACAAAACGTCACTAGGTACGTTTTTAACTGAAGGTACATATAATGGCGGTAATGGCTACTCATTAAAACTGAATGGGTTAACCCGAGGCGAAAATGATAACGCACTAAAACGCTTTATTGTTATTCATGGTGCCAAGTATGTTTCTGAGTCATTCATAAAACGTAATGGTTATCTTGGTCGTAGTTGGGGCTGCCCTGCAATTCCAACCTATTTAACCAAGAAAATAATTAATACGATTAAAGGCGGTAGTGTTATTTTTGCTTACGCGTAATACACCTCTTTTGATAAAAAGCTTTTAGTCGTAAGATTAAAAGCTTTTTTTATATCTAAGATTTCATATTATTAAAGCTGGATATTTGATCGTATGCTTAATTAATCACCCTTAGCAATATATCAGAGATTACAGGAATTAATATGAATAAAGCCTTAGTTATCATTGACTTCATTAATGACATTGTCGATAAAAATGGCAAAATACCCAGCTGTGCCGAACAAGTCAATACCCACCATGTTATTCAAAATGCTAATGTTGCCATTCAATGGGCCAAAGAAAATAATTTACCGTGTGTCTTTGTCAAAGTTGGCTTTCAACCAAGCTACCTTGAGCTGCCCCATCAATCACCAATGTTCGGCAAAGCGCAACAATATCGCGCGTTAGAATTAGGTCAATGGGGAACGGAATTTCATCCTGATCTAAATATAACTAAACAAGATATGGTGATCATAAAATCACGCGTGAATCCTTTTTATAACACCTCACTAGACAGCATCCTACGAGCAAATGCGATAACGGATGTTTACTTTTGTGGTGTAAGTACTTGTTGGGCGATTCAATCTGCCGTTCGAGATGCCCATGATCGTGATTATTGCGTTCATATTGTTAGTGACGCTTGTACATCAGCAACAGAACAAGATCACCAACGTTCTCTGGCAATACTTGCAAGAATCGCAACCTTGCATCAAGCAAAAACTCTCACATTCATTTAATTAATTACAACTAGAAATGGATACTAATGCAAACAAGCACTCGATATTTAAAACTAAAGCAGTGCTTGTTCTGCTGAAAAATAAGGATAACCTAACGCTTGAGCAACGCTATTGTTAGTTACTTGACCGTGATAAACATTCAAACCATTTAATAAATGTTTATTGGTGGTAAGTGCTGTTCTATAACCGAGATCGGCTAATTGTAGAATATACGGTAATGTCGCATTATTGAGTGCAAAGGTCGATGTTCTAGCAACCGCCCCCGGCATATTGGCAACACAATAATGCACGACATTATCAGTAATATAAGTTGGATTATCATGCGTTGTCGGGTGTGATGTTTCAATACATCCGCCTTGATCAATTGCTACATCAACAATAGCCGCCCCTGATTTCATCCGATGAACCATATCTTTCGTGACCAATTTTGGTGCTTGGGCTCCCGCGACTAATACACATCCAATAACTAAATCAGCAGCAAGAACATACTTTTCGATAGCATCATAAGTTGAATAAATACAAGTTACAGCTCCAGCAAATAAACGATCAAGCCGGCGCAATACCTCTAAACTTCGATCAATAATCACCACATTAGCCCGCACACCAACAGCCATCTGTGCAGCATTCATACCAACGACACCACCACCAATAATCACCACATTTGCTGGTTCAACACCAGGAACACCTGCCAATAATATTCCACAACCACCCCGAGATTTTTCAAGTGAAAATGCCCCTGCTTGCAATGTCATTCTACCCGCAACTTCTGACATTGGTGCTAGTAACGGCAGTTGACCATCATCATCCGTTACAGTTTCATAGGCGATGCACACAGCTCCACTATTTATTAAATCTTGCGTCTGTTCTCTATCTGGTGCTAAGTGGAGGTAAGTAAACAATATTTGTCCTTCTCGTAGCAGTTTCCGTTCTGTTGCTTGTGGCTCTTTTACTTTAACTATCATATCTGCTTGTGAAAAAATGGCTTTTACAGAAGACACAATTTGTGCCCCAACCGCTATATAATCATCATCACTACAACCAATGCCAATTCCTGCATGAGTTTCAACATACACAGTATGACCATGTTGTACCGCTTCTTTTACTGAAGCTGGCACCATACCAACACGATACTCGTGAATTTTTATTTCTTTAGGAATACCAATTTTCATCGTTGTTTCCTTGTCTATAGTCACTAGTCATATATAGACAATAGTTAACAATAATGAATATTTCTCACTATTTTTAAATCAAAAAACCGAATATTAACACTAACAAAACGACTAAAGATAAAATAATAATTCACAAATAATAATTCACAAATAATAGTTATAAAAAAACCGTGACGTTATATCACGGTT
>CAMQXY010000094.1 GCA_947039005.1 uncultured Photobacterium sp. | reverse complement strand
AGCTTCTGTAGCTTCTGTAGCTTCTGTAGCTGTAGTCTCACCTTGCAAGCGTTGTTCATCAATCATTGCATCAATTTGCTGCTCAGAGATAACAATCCGCTCATGGCCCGTATCATCTTGACGCCCCACCGTTAAGCCTTGGGTATTCACCTCAGGTGGTAATGGTTCTTTATCTATAGTAACAACTGCTGCTGTCGATACTGCACCTGCTGTCGATACGGCAGCTATCGGGGTCGGTACTGCGTGAGACTCGCTATCAAGTTGAGGAGTAATAGTCACTATCCCATAGCCAATAATAGCGATAACCGCAATAATACCAACAGTGATTATGGGGAATAACGGTGATTTTTTAGCGTTCATACTAACACCTTCAACTTGAGGAAAATGATGCGATATAACGGGTTGAGGAAGCGCAGTAAGTAGGCGTTGCTTTAATGTTTGTCGACAAACTGCATCTAACTTATCGCTAGCCATAAACATATCACTCAATAACGCGACATCTTGCTGACTAAAATCATCAATATCAATCTCGATAGGGGTAATACCTGAACCATGGGAAACATGCGCTAAGGTTTGATGTAATTCTCCGCGATTAGCCAATAATACGATATTAAGCTGCAACTCAACATGTTGATTAGCATAATGTGCCAATGCCCATAATTCAGCAATTAAGGCTGTACTCAGTAGATGTGCATCGTCAATCACCACTACTAACTTATCATGCTGATGCGCCAATAGATGTTCAACGCTTTGACATAAAACATCATGCTCATTAAACATAGCGTGGCTAACAAATTGTTGTAACAATAAGGTTCGATGTTGAGTATCAGTCTGCCCAGGCTGGCACATCAATAAAACTTGACGGCAATCAGTGGCATAATGTTCAAGAAAAGAGTGTGCAAGCCAAGTTTTACCTGAGCCTTCAGCACCAGAGAGGTGAATAAGATGAGAGCTAAACCGAGTAATAAATCGTACTCGAGTCAGCAACTGGATCTGACTTTCCAGATCCAGACTTTTTGCCTTCGTCATGCAGGTCATCAATTGGCTACTACTTAGTGACCAATGACATCCTGAAGCACATCAAAAGGTACATCAGCTACAACTTCAGCAGCACCAATCGCGGTTGGTAATACCAAGCGTAGCTGACCTGACAATACTTTTTTATCACGCATCATATGCTTAATAAAATCGTCAAAAACCATCGTTTCAGGTGCAACAACGGGCAAATTTGCTCGCTGATGTAATGCAATAATTCGCATCACATCGGTATCACTGATTAATCCCTGCTTTGCGGCAGTCTGTGCTGCGAGAACTGTACCTGCTGACACCGCTTCGCCATGCAGCCAGTTTCCGTAACCCATTTCTGCTTCAATAGCATGGCCAAAAGTATGACCAAGATTGAGTAACGCCCTTACACCTGATTCTTTTTCATCGGCAGCAACAACATCGGCTTTAATTTGACAACAACGGCTAATGGCGTAACACAACGCGTCATTATCCAATGCCTGCAATCGCTCAATGTTATTTTCTAACCAAACAAAAAAATCATAATCGGCAATAATGCCGTATTTGATCACTTCCGCCAAACCTGCAGCGAACTCTCGTTGCGGCAATGTTTGTAAACAATGATTATCAATAATCACTGCTTTGGGTTGATGGAAGGCACCAATCATGTTTTTACCCAGACGGTGATTGACCGCAGTTTTTCCACCTACTGATGAATCAACTTGTGCTAACAACGTGGTTGGCACCTGAATAAAATCAACCCCTCGTTGATAACTTGCAGCCGCAAAGCCAACAATGTCACCAATTACGCCGCCACCTAAAGCAACTAAAATCACATCGCGACCATAATTACCTTCCAGTAAAAATGTCATAATGTGGTTAAACGTATCCAGGGTTTTATACTGTTCGCCATCAGGCAGAGAAAGTAGTGCCACTTGGCACGACAATGAACTGATGGTCGCTATTACCTGATCCGCATATAACGGGGCAATAGTCTCATTGCTGACCACAACTACTCGTTTACCTGCAGATATCGCAGATGCAAACAACGCCGAGTTGTCGAACAACTCGGCGCCAATTGAAATAGGGTAGCTTCTGTCATCTAAATTGACATTGATCCGTTCCATGGTCAGCTTCTCTTTTTAATTAATTAACGCTCTTCCAACATCTTAATGATTTGGTTAGCAACTACTTTCGCACTTTGATCATCAGTGCGAACAACGTAGTCAGCCACTTCTTCATACAGTGGATTACGCTCTGCTGCTAGTTCTTCAAGTACTTCACGAGGCGTGTCAGTTTGAAGTAATGGACGTTTTTTATCACGTTGAGTACGAGCCAATTGTTTCTCAATTGTCGTCTCTAGATAAACAACGATACCACGAGCAGAAAGACGATTACGGTTCTCTTTAGTAATAACAGAGCCGCCACCCGTCGCAAGAACAATACCTTGTTCTTGTGTTAGGTCATCAATTACAGTTTCTTCGCGAACACGGAAGCCGTCTTCACCTTCAACATCAAACACCCAACTAATATCAGCGCCAGTACGTTCTTCGATCACAGTATCTGAATCAAAGAATTCCATATGCAGCTGTTGTGCAAGGTGTCTACCAATAGTGCTTTTGCCGGCACCCATAGGGCCAACCAAGAAAATATTTCGTTTTTCAGCCATTTTTAGCAATTTACGCGCGGTTAATAAAACGACACCACCCGCAGGCTCTATGTAAAATAAGCCCGAGGCGCCAAGTTCCTCACATATAATTCGTGATAAGACAGAAAATTATCTCAGGACTGACTACCATTTTGCAATAGCTAGTCGACTCCAATCGCTATTTTATTGAGCCTGTCTTACCCACAGAGGTTGCCATAATGGCTTACCAAAGGTCTGAGGTCAATCGTATTAAGCTCGTAAATATCCTTATAACTGATTAAGAATAGTCTTAACACCCAACAAGCCAACCACCATAACCCCTAGAAATAAAACAACTTTAACTCGAATTTACCCTGCTGCAACATTGTTCCTAAGCGTTATCAGCAAGGTATTCTGTTAAGTGAAAATTTATTACATCACAATTTTTGGAGTGACAAAAATCAATAATTCACGTTTTCCAAGCTCTTCCATCTTATGCCTAAATAATGCACCAAGCACGGGAATATCACCAAGAATAGGCACCTTACGAACACTATTGTTGACTTGATTTTGATAAATGCCACCTAAGACGACCGTTTCACCATTATTGACTAATACTTGAGTACCAATGCGCTGGGTCTTAATAGCCACCGCGGTACCAACCCCCGTAGGCACCTCTTCACCTTTGCTGTCTTGGGTTACTTCCAAGTCTAATACAAGCTTATTATCTGGGGTAATTTGAGGTGTCACCATCAGGCTTAATACCGCCTTTTTAAAGTCAACTGACACCGCACCACTGGATGATGCTTCTAAATACGGTATTTCTGTACCTTGTTCAATGTAAGCCGTTTTTTTGTTGGTAGTCATCAGGCGCGGACTTGAAATAATTTCAGCTTTACGCTCTGATTGTAGTGCAGAGAGTTCTAAATCCAACAGCACGTTACCTAACTTTGCCACTTGAAAAGCAATACTAGAAGCCCCTGCTTGAGTAGCCCCTAAATTAACATTAAGAAAGTCATCAACACTGGTGCCATCTAACAATCCAGAACTGCCGAGGTTACCTTCAATTGAACCTCCAATCGTGGTATTACCATCGATACTCGATACCCCCCAGCGCACGCCAAGTTCATCGATATTACCTTCATCTATGGTGACAATCCGCGCTTCAATTTGTACTTGTCGAACTGGAATATCCAGAGCCAACACAATATCTTTAATACTGGCAATATTTTCTGGCGTATCTTTAATTATCAGTGCGTTTGTTCGCTCATCAACATGCAAAGAACCCCGTTCAGACAGCATACCTACACCATCAGTTGAACCACTGAGTAAATTTGAAATATCCGTCGCTTTAGCATAATTCACTTGAATTAATTCAGAACGTAGACTGGCTAATTCTTGCTGTTTACGCGCAGTTTCCATCACTTGGTGCTCATTGGCTGCTAATTCAGCTTTAGGAGCAACCAATAATACCGATCCACGCACCCGTTTATCTAATCCTTTGGCTTGTAAAATAATGTCTAATACTTGCGGCCATGGCACGTTATCTAACCGCAGCGTCACACTACCGCTGACAGTATCAGCGACGACGAGGTTAAAGTCGTTATAGTCTGCGATTAACTGTAATACATTACGAACGGGAATATCTTGGAAGTTAATTGAAATCGGTTTGCCTTTGTAAGAAACATTGCCCTTATTTGCGGTTGAAGTCGCTTTAGGCTGTGCTCGTTTAATTAAAGTAACCTCAAGATTATTACCTCGAATACGATAATCATAGTCGTAGCCCCCCGCCATATTAAATACAAACCGCGCCCCACGAGTAACTTTACGGGTATCAATACTGTTAACTACTGTAGCAAAATCAACCACATCTAAAGTATGAATTTGCTCATTAGTTAATTCTGTATCAAATATATCCAATTGTAACTGCTTACCTTGGCGACGAAAATCAACCAATGATTGAGGCTGTTGCAACTTTATCGTTAACACACCACGACCTTTACCATCACGACGGAATTCAATATCTTGAACCTGATTGGTGATGCCGTTCGCTGGCGCTGCTGTTACGCTAGTTATCGACAAAAAACCCCAGCACATTAACCATACACTGACGAAAATCTGACGGCTAAGCCCCCATGTATTCCCTTTCATAACTCATCCTTGATTAATGCTGAACTAAAGCCAGCTTTGCAGGCCGTGTTAGCCAACATCCTTTGCCATCGGGTAATGTTTCTTCTATCTCAATGAGCTTATCACTCACTTTTATTACTTTGCCGCGATTAAGTCCGACAAACTGTCCTGGCTTAATTCTAACTAACTCACCTTTAGGGGTATAAACCAGCCCCCATAATTGACGCTGATGACCAATAGCACCTTTCATCGCGAGTTGTTCTAATGGGAACATTTCCAGTTTGGTTTGTTGAGGGTTATTTTCTGGTTGCCAACAGCTAACATCCGCTTGTTTTGATAATAATAACTCAGGTTTTGGCCGTAAAAATGGTACCCGTTTGCTGGTCATAACAAACGATTCGGCAACAAAAATATAAGGAGCAGCCAGCGGCTTTACTTTTGCTTTAGCATTGGTGTGGGTTTTAGCTATAAATTGCTCAACAGAATCGGTATTGGCCTGACACCCCATTAATCCGAGACCTAACGGTAACAGCCATAATAGTGTTCTCATAAGATCCTCATTATTGCGGCGTTTTAAAACGATATGTGGTTGCCGATACGGTTAACGATAACTGCTCATCGAAACCTTGTTTATCCACTCGTGCTAACTCAACATTGCGTAAATTTACAATCCGAGGCAACTGTGCAATTGCTTCTGCAAATTGACCAATTTGTTGATAAGAACCCGTTAATTGCATATTCAGTGGTAATTCGTAATAAAGATCATGCTCTATCCGTGAAGCCCACTTAATCGATTGAAAAATTAACCCGTTTTTCACACCAATGTCATTGATACTGGCTAATAAGCTCGCCAACTCTTGCTCTTCAGGTAATTGCTCAATCACTTCTTGGTAGCGGCGATTAAGTTCAGCAACTTGCTCTTTAACCCGAGGTAAAGCGGCCACTTGAGCAGCACGACTCACTAATTGCCCACGTAAGGTTATTTCCTGTTGTTTTTGCTGCTCTAATGCATCCGTTAATGGTGTTAACCAATACCAATAACCAAATACCGAGAGTAATAACGTCAATGCCAATGCAATTAAACCCTGTGCGAGCAATGGCCATTCGGTGATTTCATCCAGCTCTAATTCACGCCAATCAATCATTATTTTTCTCCACTACGGCAGTAGGAAAGGTCGCCTTTAGCGGCTTGTTATCAATTGCTGGCGTTGTTAAATCAAAAGAAGCATTAAACTGTGACTTTTGTTGTTTATCTGCACTTTTGGTTGTGACTAAAGAATGCATTTCAATATTATTAAACCACGGTGATTGCTCGGCTTTACCCAACAACGCGGCTAAGTGACCATTGGTATCCCCAAAGCCATCCACCTTAACCCGTTGAATCGCTAAACTGACCCCATCAAGATACACCCCAGCTGGCACAACCTCAGGTAATTGATTAAGCAATTGTGTCACTCGATTACGTGATAACTGAATATCGGCAATCACTTTTAATCGCAATTCAATCGCATCCCGTTGTTTATCTAATTGAGGTAAAAATGCTAATCGTTGCTCTAAGCTAGTTAACTCTTGCTGCAGTTGATTATTACGGCCCTGTTGTTGCAATTGCTGATTTTCAATGTACTCACCAATCGCACCATTACCAACAACAGCCAAAGCGACACTTGCTGCTAATAGTCCTAAAAAACGTTGCTTGTGCTGTTTGCGCCGCTGCTCTCGCCACGGCAATAAATTGAGTTTATCGATCATGCTAGCCCCCGCAATGCTAATCCGGTTGCGACGGCATACTGGCTCGACATCGAATGTGGCAATTCAACTTTCTTGGCACAGCTAAAATG
Source organism: uncultured Photobacterium sp. (assembly GCA_947039005.1). Lineage (GTDB taxonomy): Bacteria > Pseudomonadota > Gammaproteobacteria > Enterobacterales > Vibrionaceae > Photobacterium. The sequence continues at coordinate 5,625 of CAMQXY010000094.1, read as the reverse complement.
CTGAAACGGACTTACCCACACCACATCAAGACCAATCAAACGCTGTAACAATGATGCTGACACTAACTCTTGCCCACCACCACACAACCATAACCCTTTGATGCCACTACGAGGATGGGTCGAGTTATACAACTGAATTTGGCGTTTTAACTGTTCAGCTAATTGCTTAGTAAATTGTTCGGCATAATTGCCTCCCGTTTGCATTAACGCTTCTTGGCTCTCAAACATACCGGTACCAAAGCGGATTTCACGATGATAAGCAGCACTGCCTTGCGGTTTCATACAAAACTCCGTATGTCGCTTACCCACATCGACCACCCCCCATTGATTATAATGGCTGCCCATCTCTGCAAGATGCTCTGCTAACCATAATAATGCGTGTGTTTGTAGCTCCATTATTTTAGGTTTAAATCCGAGTTTAAGCAGTGCATTTATACGGTTATCGATTGTTTCTCGACGTGAAGCAAACACTTGAAATGGCGTTGTAGAAGCAGCATCACTGAAACGATCACTAATTAAAGGAAAATAATCAAACCAGAGCTCTTCAACAGGAAACGGCGAAGCCGCGCCTAATGCTTGCACTATCGCGAATTCAGCCTCTTCTTCACTGAGGCTAGTCTCTAACTGAACAACTTTGCTGATCACAGCACTATCAGGTAAGGCTAAGGTAACGGTTTTGGCTTGCCATGGTAATTGCTTTTTAATTTGACGCATTGCTGACAATAGCTCAGCATTATTCACGCTATGCTGATCGTTTATGACAGTTTTAGTCAACTCAACTTCCACAAATGCAGCTAACTCAAACTGCTCTTTTTTTTGTTGCAGAACCACAGCCTTTATACTGTGATTGCCAATATCTACCCCAACACTTAATGGGTTCCGAAACATCCGTGTTATGCTCCCATGTGGCGAAAAAACAAACTATTTCGAATAAACACCATCAACGGCATTAATTAATTTTTTGTTATCTTTATACTTGAAGGTAAAAGATAATAGATAATGACCGTCAGAACGATGGCGTAACGGGAAATCTCAAGTGAAGTTCATAAAGCGATTACTAATACTTGCAATAATTTGCATCATTCTTGGAGTGGGTACAATCTTTGGGTTTTATTTATACCTAAAACCAGACCTTCCTGATGTGGCTAAATTAAAAAATGTAGAACTGCAAACACCACTTAAGGTGTACAGTGCTGACGGTAAACTGATCTCACAATTTGGTGAGAAACGCCGTATACCTCTAACACTAAAACAAATGCCACCACTGCTGATCGATGGTTTTATTGCGACCGAAGACAGTCGTTTTTATGAACATCATGGTGTTGATCCAATTGGTATCGCACGAGCCGCTTTTGTGATGCTTACCACTGGCCACGCACGTCAAGGTGCGAGTACTATCACGCAGCAACTTGCACGAAACTTCTTCCTATCCAATAAAAGGACTTTCTCACGTAAAATTCGAGAAGCGTTTATTGCAATTCATATCGAGCAAATTTTAACGAAAGATCAAATTCTTGATCTTTATCTAAATAAAATTTACCTCGGCTACCGTGCTTACGGTGTTGGTGCAGCAGCGCAGGTTTACTTTGGTAAAGATGTTGATCAGCTGACGCTAAGTGAAATGGCAGTAATTGCAGGTTTACCAAAAGCACCTTCAACCATGAACCCGATTTACTCCATCGATCGTGCGACAACTCGTCGTAATGTGGTACTTGATCGAATGTATAAAGAAGGTTACATCACTAAAGCACAAATGGATCAAGCACGTTCAGAGCCGATTGTTTCCCATTACCACCGCGCGGAGATTCAACTGTATGCACCGTATGTCGCAGAACGTGCGCGTGCGTGGATGGTTAATCGCTATGGTGAAGATGCTTACACCAAAGGGATGGATGTTTACACCACCATTAACTCTAAATTACAACACGATGCCCAGCAATCAGCGGTTGATAATCTGCTAAATTATGATGAACGTCATGGTTATCGTGGCGCAACAGCCGTGTTATGGAAGCCGGGACAGACACCACTAAATGCCAACCAAATCGTTGAGAAGCTAAGTAGCCAACCAACTTATGGTGAATTGGTTCCAGCTGTCGTTACCAAGGTAGATCCGCAAACAGCGATTGTGGTCACCAAGCAAGGCGAGACAGTAACCCTTAATTGGAATGGCATGAAATGGGCGCGTAAATTCCTTACCGATACAGCCCAAGGTCCTGCTCCAACAACAGCGGCTCAAATTTTAACGGCAGGTCAACAGATCTGGGTTCAAAATAAAGCCACAACTGTCGCAGCAACAGCAGATACCGCAGCGGTAACCACAAGCCATTGGGTGTTAAGCCAAGTACCTGGTGCCAATACCTCGTTTGTCGCAATGTCACCGAATAATGGTGCGATCTTGGCAATGGTCGGCGGTTTTAACTATACCCAAAGTAAATTCAACCGTGCAACTCAGTCGATTCGTCAGGTAGGTTCAGGCATTAAGCCGTTTATTTACTCGGCAGCGATTCAAAAAGGGATGACATTAGCCACCCTGATTAATGATGCGCCTATTACTAAATGGGATAAATGGCAAGGTACTGCATGGCGACCAAAGAATGCCGATGGCCGTTACGGTGGTCCAACCCGTGCACGTATTGGTCTAGCGCGTTCAATCAACGTAATGGCGATTCGCGTGTTACGACTGGCTGGTTTAGATTACACCATTAATTACCTGACTCGATTTGGCTTTAAACGCTCAGATCTACCTCACGCAGAACCATTAGCGTTAGGTGCGGGTAGTTTGACTCCACTGGAATTAGCCCAAGGTTATTCTGTGTTTGCCAATGGTGGTTATGCGGTGAAACCGTTCTTAATCAGTAAAGTGGATAATAGTAATGGTGAATTGATCTACAGCGCTAATCCAAAAATCGTCTGTAATGATGTTTGTCAAAGCCAAAACCCACAAGCAAAAATGCAAGTAGCACTGGCAACAGCAACGGCTGCGGAAAATACTCCTGCGGACAAACCAGCCACACCCGTTACTGATACACCAATGGTTGATAAACCAACGGTTGAAAAGCCAACATTAGCGCAACTAGAGCAAGTGATCACACCACAACCAGTACGTTATGCACCAGAAGTGATTAGCGAGCAAAATGCGTTCCTTGTCCGTCAAATGTTAATCAGTAATATTTGGGGTGAACCAGGTCATCTTTACGGCACCGGCTTTAGGGCTCGTGTGCTGGGTCGTCATGATATAGGCGGTAAAACAGGTACAACCAATGACTCGAAAGATGCTTGGTATACCGGTTTTGGTCCCAATATTGTTGCCACAACATGGGTCGGCTTTGATGATCATCGTCATGCACTTGGACGTACAAGTTTTAATAAAAACCTCGGTAAAAACCAAATTACTGGTGGCGAATACGGTGGTAATGCCGCTCAACCAGCATGGATTAATTTCATGCGTTCAGCACTGACAGATACCCCAGAACAGCCATTGCAAATTCCATCGGATATCGTCAAAGTACGTATCGACCGTGCAACGGGTAAACTGTCAGATCGTGATGACTCAAGCTCAATGTATGAATACTTCATCAAGGGTACAGAGCCAACGCAATCAGCAAGCCAAATCAATTCAGAACAGAAATTTGATGCAGAAACAGCAGAAGAGTTGTTCTAATTGTTATCCCTAAATAAAAAAGAGCGCTAATCAGCGCTCTTTTTTTGTTTTAAATTTCACCGCCCTTTCAGCACGAAATACTATTTCTGAACGTGGTTGGCAAAAATCTGTGGCATTTTAGACTTAATCACTTCAGCCAATTTTTCATAACGCGACTTTAATGGTGAGCCAGGACGGTACGCTAACGTAATCAACCGAGTGGGTTGCGGATGCTCAGCTGCAATATAACAAACCCCATCACGGCAATGTTCTTTTGGCGTAGCTAATTGCGGCAATAAAGTGATGCCACTGCCCGCTGCAACCATATTGCGTAACGTTTCAAGACTGGTGGCTTTAAAGCGACCATCATCACGTGCACCTGCCGCAAAACAAAATCCTAATGCTTGGTTACGTAAACAGTGACCATCTTCCAACATCAGTAATGTTTCACCATGCAAACGCGACATATCAATTTCTTGTTCCTGTGCCCATTGGTGAGTTTCTGGCACAGCTAACATCATCGGCTCGTCATATAATGGCAATTCGATAAAAGGTTCACTTTCTTTGACCGCCGCTAAAATCATGCAATCTAGTTTGCCTTCCTCTAACTGCTGTACCAGTTGATGGGTTTGTGCTTCATGTAAAAATAACTCTAGCTCTGGAAACGCTTCTTTCAAGGTCGGAATAATTTGCGGTAATAAATATGGACCTACGGTTGGAATAAAGCCAATATGTAACGGCCCAGCCATGCTTTCTCCTTGCAAACTAGCAAGTTCGGTCAATATTTTGACCTCAAGCAACACTTTTTGAGCTTGGGCAACTAAACTCAATCCCGCATCGGTAAAAAGTACGCGACGACTGGTTCGTTCTAACAGCGACACCCCAAGTTCATCTTCTAATTTACGAATTTGACCACTTAAGGTTGGCTGACTGACATAACAGGCTTCAGCCGCTTTACGGAAATGTTTATGTTCAGATAAAGCGACAAGGTACTCAAGATCTCGAATATTCATTAGCTATGGGTTACCAATAGGAATTAACTATCAAAACCATAGCAGTAAACGATTAGAACTATCAAGAGTAAAATCGCATAATTACTTCATCAATATGGAGAACATATTTACGAAGCTCCGATTGCATTAAATTAATTTATATTTTTTAAGGAATCACATTATGTTCGCATCTAAAGAAGGTCAGCCAGTACCTCAAGTTACTTTCCACACTCGCAAAGGCGATCAGTGGATTGATGTAACAACTAATGAGTTATTCGCTAATAAAACAGTGGTTGTATTTAGCCTACCAGGCGCATTTACACCAACATGTTCTTCTAGCCACCTACCTCGTTACAACGAGTTAGCATCAGTATTTGCTGATAACGGCGTTGACGACATTCTATGTGTATCGGTTAACGATACGTTCGTAATGAATGCATGGAAAGCAGATCAAGAAGCAGCAAACATCACCTTTATCCCTGATGGTAACGGTGAATTCACTAACGGCATGGGCATGTTAGTTGAAAAAGATGATATCGGTTTTGGTGCGCGTTCATGGCGTTACAGCATGCTAGTGGAAAACGGCATCGTTAAGAAAATGTTTGTTGAAAACGAAGAACCAGGCGACCCGTTCAAAGTATCTGACGCAGATACGATGCTGAACTACATTGCACCAGAACAAAAATTACAAGAATCAATCACTGTATTCTCTAAGCCCGGTTGTCCTTTCTGTGTTAAAGCAAAACAGAATCTGATCGACAAAGGTCTACAGTATGAAGAAATCATTCTAGGTAAAGATGCGACAACTGTTTCTTTACGTGCAATTACTGGTCGTACTACTGTTCCTCAAGTATTCATTGGCGGTAAGCACATTGGTGGTAGCGAAGAACTAGAAATTTTCTTAGGCTAATCTTCCACGAGTAGACCGTTACTAAAAAGCCCTCACTTCAGCTTGAAGTGAGGGCTTTTTGCTATTGTTGTTACTATTAAGAG
>CAMQXY010000093.1 GCA_947039005.1 uncultured Photobacterium sp. | reverse complement strand
GTGCCATCTTGAACATCCATGGCTAAATATGTTGGTAATATTAGTTTTTTATCTTTGGCTAGTAGATCAAAATCAACTTTGGTTTCAGCTTTTAAGCTCGCTGCAATATTCGGATCAATTGGTGATTGATTCTCTAAGGTTCCGTTACCTTTACAGGCGACTAAACTGAGTGCTGATGTGATTAATAATGCGATAGAACGTATTTTCATTGTGATTCCTAATGATTTGATAGTTTATATCGCATTAAAAGCGGTAGTTAATTTGAGCAGCAGCAAGGTAAGCTTTACCTGATGAAGTAAAACTGTCATTTTCACCTGTTGGTGTTTGCTCTACAAAATCAGCTTTTTTACTGTGGATATAAGACACGCCAAGATCGACAGACAGAGCAGGGCTGTAATGATAAGTAGCACCCGCTGAATACCAATAACGATCCGTATCTGGAATACTTAATGTCGCTTGTCCTGCATTTTGATCGATAGCAAAACCATAGCGCAGTGTCCATGTTGGGTTTAGCGTATAAGTTGTACCTACAGCCCAACGGTAAGTATCTTTGAAATTTTCTTTTTTAACGAAACATGTACCGGTTGCACACTGAGAACTTACTGCTCTAATTTCTTTAAATTTGTTGTATTGCGTCCATTGAACGCTATAGCTAATTGCCCATTGTGGGTTTAGTTGGTGGAAACCTGAAAATTCAGCAATTGCTGGAAGAGGAAGTGCAAGGCTTGCTGCAACTGTTTGATTTGGTTTTGATGTTGCTTGACCCAAGTAGTCAGTAAAATGGCCATGAAAATTGAGATCTACTTGTGAGCGGTAACTTAATCCAAAACGATTGTTATTATCTAATTCATATAATGCACCAATATTCCAGCCCCAACTCCAGTCGTTGCCTTCCATATTGATAAGGTTATTGCTTGGTGCGGCATAAGATAAAGAGCCTAAACGACGATTAAATTGCGCTGTGCCATAAACAAGGCTAACACCTGCGCCAATACTTAATTGTGGTGAGATACGGTAAGCAATATTGGGATTTAGGTTAATGGTTTCAAGTGCAGTTTTACCCGCTAAGCTACCAGCTTGCATCGCTTTAGGGTAATCAGTAGTAACGCCATAACTACTAAAAAGTGCTAAGCCAACTGCTATTTTATCGTTAATTGGTTGAATATAGTAGCTGGCAGGTACGATGCTTATCGGTGCAATATCTTTTGCTGTTTCACCATGAGTATGATCATTAATATTAATTGATGGATTAATAATACTCGCCACGCCAGAAATTTCAGCATGCTTAAAGCGTGTCATTGCGGCAGGGTTACGCGCTAATACAGCAGCAGTATCAGCAACCGCGGCATCACCAGCATAAGCTCGGCCGAGACCTGCAGCTGAGTGTTCTGATACTTGATAGCCAGCAGCATGAACTTGGCTTGAAAGTATTGCTGTGATGATTAAGGCGATATTATTTTTATTAATGGACATTATACTGTCTCTCTATAATTTCTAGTAGCTTCTTGCTGTTTTACCCTTCAATGAAGGCAGGATTTTAAAGAGAGGGAAGTATAGTTATACCTCAAGAGAATAATAAGCAAATGTGGATAAATATCACAATAAAATAGTTTGTTTGCTTATACTTTGTTCACATTGACGTTTTATAGAGAGGTTTATATTGAGTAAATAATTAAAGTATTTACTCTAAAATAGGCAATATAATGCGTTACTTTTTGCTGATTAGACGGAGTTCGCGCTATTTCGGCTGAGATTGATGTTTTTAGTGATCAAAAAAAGGCCCTTAAAAGGACCTTTATAATCAATAATCAGTGTGATTATTTAGCAAGTACTGTTTGTAGCCAAGGCCAGCCTTGCTTCTTACGGCTTAGGGTATCTTCCATCATCAGCATACCGTCTTTTGCATGCTCATCTAAGATGTGGTTCCAATCACCAGTGTAAAGTAGGCGCGTTGTGCTAGTAGTAATATCTGTTAGCATCAGTGCAGCCATACCTAGACCATCTTCGTCACAACGACGTTGAAGATCAGCTTGAAGCTCTTCAATCATGCTATCAACTTGCTCAAGTGTAGCAAGTTCGATTTGACCAACAACAACGTCACGGTTGTTGAAAGGGTAACCTTTAAGGTCTTTTTCAACAAGTTGTGCTGCTGTTAGACCTTTGATATCAGTCTTAGCAATTAGAAGTGCTTTGATGAATGTTTCTAGATCTTGTACGTCAGCAATTTGAGCAAGCTCATGTACTGCATCTTTATCTTTTTGAGTACAAGTTGGAGATGCAAAGCCTACAGTATCAGATAAGATAGCTGACATCATAAGAACCGCTAGTTCACGGGTAATTACGTGACCTTCGATTTTAAATAAGTTAAATAGAACAGTACACGTACAACCTACAGGCCAGATCCACGCTTCCATTGGGTTAATTGTCATTACATCACCAAGGCGGTGGTGATCAACAATACCTACAACTTCAGCTTCAGCTAAATCATCAGGTGCTTGAGCAAGATCTGAATAGTCAACTAACCATACTTTCTCACCAGCAACGCTTGTACGTAGCTCAGGAGCTGTAACGCCTGCTAGCTCAAGGATATGTAGCGTTTCGCGGTTCATTTCGCCTTGACGAATTGCTGTCGCTTCAAGACCACGAGCCTTTAGAAATGCTGTACAAACTAGTGCAGAACAAATGCTGTCACTATCTGGGTTTTTGTGACCTACAACTTGGATCATGATATTTCCTTTACTTTATCTGTAACAGCGTGGTGCTGTGTAACATATATAAGATTAACTTGATTCTTTAGTGATTATACCCCTAAGACGGAATATTTTACAGGGATAAGGATGATCAAGAACTTGGGATGGGGAGTGATTCTAGAGTATTTTGCAGAAATAACAATTATGACAAACAAATAAAGGCGCGAGTGTCTAATCTCGCGCCTTTTTCGTTATTTGAAGATAAATCGTGTTAATTATAGCTTATGCTTTTTGAGCTTGCTCAATAGCAACGGCAACAGCAACAGTTGCGCCAACCATTGGGTTGTTACCCATACCAATAAGACCCATCATTTCAACGTGAGCTGGTACAGATGAAGAACCTGCAAACTGAGCGTCAGAGTGCATACGACCCATAGTATCAGTAAGACCGTAAGAAGCTGGACCTGCAGCAACGTTATCAGGGTGAAGAGTACGACCAGTACCGCCACCTGATGCTACTGAGAAGAATGCTTTGCCTGCTTCTAGACGTTCTTTTTTGTACGTACCAGCAACTGGGTGTTGGAAACGAGTTGGGTTAGTTGAGTTACCAGTGATTGAGATATCAACGTTTTCGCGGTGCATAATTGCAACACCTTCACGTACATCATCAGAACCGTAACAGTTAATGTCACCACGTTGTGTTTTAGAGAAACGACGCTCAGAAATAACGTTTAGTTCACCAGTAATGTAATCGTATTTAGTTTCAACGTAGTTAAAGCCGTTGATACGAGCGATTAGGTAAGCCGCATCTTTACCAAGACCGTTAAGAATAACGCGTAGTGGGTTAGTACGTACTTTGTTAGCGTTTAGGGCAATTTTGATTGCGCCTTCAGCCGCTGCAAATGATTCGTGACCAGCAAGGAATGCGAAACATTGGGTATCGTTGTTTAGTAGACGAGCGCCTAGACGACCGTGACCAAGACCTACTTCACGTTGGTCAGCAACAGAACCAGGAATACAGAAAGCTTGTAGGCCTTGACCTAGGTATTCTGCAGCGTCAGCAGCTGTTTTTGCGCCTTCTTTAAGTGCAATAGCTGTACCTAAAACGTAAGCCCAAGATGCGTTTTCAAACGCGATAGGTTGTGTTTCTTTAACGATGTTGTATGCATCAACACCATTTTCATTACAGAAATCACGTGCTTCTTCTAATGAAGCGAAACCGTACTGCTCTAGTACTGGAGTAATTTTTGCAATACGACGATCAAAACTTTCAAATAATGCAGCCATGATGGAGTTTCCTCTAATTCGGTAAAAACAATTTCAGTGACGCTGTAACTCTTTAAGAAGTTAAAATAAAAGCGTCATTTACTTGTGTGATATAGGTCTATGATTACTCGTGACGAGGATCGATAGTACGAACTGCTTCATCAAAGCGACCGTATTGACCAGTAGCTTGTTCCATTGCTTCAGCAGCAGGAACGCCTTTACCGATAGATTCCATCATCTTGCCTACGTTTACAAAACGGTAGCCAATGATTTCTTCGTTGTCATCTAGTGCAATTTTAGTTACGTAACCTTCAGCCATCTCCATGTAGCGAGGGCCTTTTTCACGTGTACCGTAGTGTGTACCTACTTGGCTACGTAAACCTTTACCTAGGTCTTCAAGACCAGCACCGATTGGTAAGCCGTCTAAAGAGAATGCAGTTTGAGTACGGCCGTAAACGTACTGAAGGAAGATTTCACGCATTGCAACGTTGATAGCATCACACACAAGGTCAGTGTTTAGTGCTTCAAGGATTGTCTTACCAGTGATAATTTCTGAAGCCATTGCAGCAGAGTGAGTCATACCAGAACAACCGATAGTCTCGATCAGTGCTTCTTCAATGATGCCGTTTTTAACGTTAAGTGTTAATTTTGCTGCGCCTTGTTGAGGAGCACAAGCACCAACACCGTGGCTTACACCAGAAATAGCAATAACATCTTTAGGGCTAACCCAGCGACCTTCAACAGGGATTGGCGCTGACTCGTGTTGTGGACCACGAGAGATAGGACACATGTTTTGAACTTCACTTGAGTATTGCATTGCTCTGCCTCATAGACACCGCAGTATAAGCAATAAGGTAATACAAACTGTATGTATTAGCGTATTGCGGTTAGCAGTGTAGAATTGATAATTCGTTATCGTACAGATAATAAGACGAGGACTTTATACGTTAATAACGTGACGTGTTTGAAAACGAATATCGTTAGGTATTCAATAGAGAAATAACACGGTCCTCGACAATTAAAAGCCGAATGTTGTAAGACGTCATTATCCTTAAAGAAATTCAATAAGGCGGTTAAAGGAGGAACATCATCTCCCGCTATAAAGCTTTTATAAAAGCGATTATTTATAGCAACAAAATTGATATATTGTCTATTTTGTTAATAGAACAAATATACGCTTTTTTTTGGTATTTAAGGTTAATTATTTTCTGGAATAAAGATTTCAAATATGAAATCATTAATTGATAATTATTAACGTTAAGGATTTTTCAAGGGATTTTTTGCTGTATTTTATTGATTTATAATCATTTTATATTTAGATTAAAAAGTGGGATAAAAATACATAGATGATATTTAGTTTAATTGTATTATTATTTAGACAATATCAAATGATAATTATTTTTATTAAGCGTATGGATAATACCATTGCAAGACTTTATTTATAGCGATGAACTTTGCTTTCGAAATATAAATATTAATGTGCCTCTTAATTATGAACAAATAAACGACGGTTCATTGAAACTTTATGCACGCGAGGTTGTGCATAAATATATATTGATAAAAATTTACCATGGTTAGTTTATTTACAGGGCGGACCAGGTTTTGCTGCTCCGCGACCAGAGGTTAATAGTGGTTGGCTAAAAACAGCATTAAAGTACTATCGTGTTACTATTTGACCCTTTTTAGCGCCGATAATATCGTTCGTGATGCTGAGCAATTACGTCAATATTTAGGCATTGAACAATGGCGTTACTCGGACAAAGTTTTGGTGAGTTTTGCGCATTACATTATTTGTTTTTTTATGATATGTATGTTGAGTATCGTTATAGCTGTGAAACATTAGGGCTACTAGCGAATGCTAAATCATGGCAAACAAATCAATATGAACATAATGGCTTACGTGTTGATGGTGAACATATTTTAGAACAACTGATTGAGCTAGCCGATAGTATTTAGAGCTAATCTTAAAGAGATAGATAACAAGTCTGTTTTAGTTGTCACTTTACCGATAATACGTATTATTAAACATGAACGTTATAATATAACATTTGTGTTTGTGGTACTAAGTGGTAATGTAACGCATTCAAAAAATATTGGTATCAATAATTATGTTTAATTTTTGATATAATTGTTATTAACTGCGTCAATTTTGGCTGGGATTACGAAGGTTACAGGTTAACTCGGCAGTATTGTTGTTGTTAATGCACTAATTTCGGTATTATTTAGTCATAATCAAATGCCCCTCTATGGCAGGGATATGAAGAAATGCTTAGGAAGAATATGGTAAATGTTAGGGCAAGAGTGCCTTTTAAAGTAGGTATTAACAGTAATATCCCTGCAGAATTGCTTTCGTTTAATGACCTAGAGTCAGGTAAAGAGCATGTTGCTATTATCTTTAAAGGTGCGGATAAAACCTTAGCCCCTTTAGTTCGTATGCATTCTGAATGTTTAACGGGTGATGTGTTTCATTCTTCACGTTGTGATTGTGGCGAACAACTTGATGAAACAATCGAAAAAATGGGTAATGTCGGCGGTATCATTCTTTATTTGCGCCAAGAAGGGCGAGGCATTGGTTTATATAACAAAATCGATGCGTATGAGTTACAGAGCCAAGGAATGAATACCTATGAAGCGAATAATCATCTTGGTTTTGAAGATGATTTGCGTGAATTTTCTGAAGCCGCTCAAATGTTAAGAGCTTTAGGAATCAGCGAAGTTCGCTTAGTGACCAATAATCCGAAGAAGATTTGTGATTTAGAAGAACACGGCATCAATATTATTGAGGTTGTTGGTACTAAGGCACATGTTAAAGATGGTAATGAAAGTTATTTAAAAATTAAGGCTTCACACGGTAAACACCGACTTAATTTCGACTAAGACTTATAAAATTAAAGTGGTCTCGTATACAACTGATGGCTAGTAATAAATATCTAGTCATCAATGGTATACGGGGCTTTTTTTTTGGATAAAAACCGGAGTTGATAACCATTTTCGCTATAGATTAGTTTTTCTAATTTAATTCATAATAAAGTATCGTGCTTTCTGCACAAGATTCACTTGTTAGTTATTAATCAGAAGATTACTATTTGCGCTCATTTTACAGGAATAGATATTATTAAAACGTATTCTGTGCGTATTCAATAATTAACATGCTCTATTCTATGTTTTAATTTTTATTCAATGTGCTAATTATTCATAATTAGCTGATTATATTGATCTTTTTTTTGAGGGTGATGGTTGTGATTAAGCAATCTTCGGCTAGTAATATGAGTAAGATATTATTATTACTTATAATATTAGTTGCTGTTGGACAGATGACGCAGACAATGTATGTGCCTGCTATTCCTGATATGGCGACATTTTTCTCTGTTAAATCGGCATATTTACAAGCGGTAATGGCTGCATATCTTATTCCTTATGGTTTATCGCAGTTTATTTATGGACCATTATCAGATCGTATTGGTCGCCGTCCGGTGATTATGGCAGGTATGGTTATCTTTTTGATTGGTACTGTTGGTACATTATTATCATCAGATTTCCATTGGTTCCTGTTTGCAACCTTTATTCAAGGGTGCGGTACGGGTTGTAGTGGTGCAATGTGTCGAACTGTCCCTCGTGATTGTTATGATGGTGATGATTTACACCAAGCTAATAACTTAATTAGCATGGGGATTATTTTATCTCCACTGATTGCACCTGTGCTGGGGGGATACTTATCCAAGCACTTAGGCTGGGAATCAGTGTATGCTTTTTTATTATTGCTAGGTGCTGTTGTGACCGTTGCGATGATGAAATTTTTTAATGAGACATTACCACCAGAAAAACGTCATGTTGAGCGAGTGTTAGTCAGTTACCGTTATGTATTGAGTAATCGTCGTTTTCAAGGTTATGTGATTTGCCTTATCGCAACTTTTGCGGGTATCGCAGTATTTGAAGCTTCTGCCGGGGTATTGTTAGGCAGTGTGCTTAAATTAGATCCTACTACCGTGAGTTGGTTGTTTATTTTACCATTACCAGGTTATTTAGGCGGGGCGTGGTTATCAGGGCGGTTAGTACGACGTTTAGGCATTGATCGGGTCTTGGTTATTGGTATGCTCGCATTGGTACTGGGCGCTGTGACTATTATTATTCCGGGTTTTGCAGGTTTAGTTACTATAAAGAGCTTGATTGGCGGTGCTTTTTTGTATTTTGTGGGTACTGGTATGCTTTGCCCTGTAGCAACGACGGCTGCTGTTCAGCCATTTCCTCATCACGCAGGGACAGCGGGTGCTGTACTTGGTGGTTTGCAAAATGTGGGTGCTGGCGTGGCAACATTAGCAGCGTCATTGATGAGTGCGCAAAGTCAACTTAGTTTAGGCTTAGTTATGACGGTAATGTCAGTTATTGTCGTCTTGAGTTTATGGTGGATCCGTTATAGTAATCAAGACACGACGATTCTTGCACGTTAGTCGTAAGTAATAACAAGAGTCAAAGAAAGGCGCTGGATACGTTAAATATCCAGCGCCTTTTTATTTACGAGAAGTTATTTACTTAATCGCGTTTCCACAAAATGTGACAGCCTTTGTTTTCAGGATCACGGCTGATCAGTAAACGTGCGAAAACATCATCAAGTTCGTCATTTTCTTCGTTTACAAGACCAACACATACTTCCGCGTAAAGATCTTTATCAATCGCACAAGCGAGATGTTCTTCCCAATCATCACGGGTTTCAACAACTTCAGCTGCGCCGCGCTCGTCAAATTGCAGAGTAAAAAGCAATACGTCAGCAGGCTCTAAGTTATCAGCTGCCATCTCTAGAAAAATATCGTATGCAACGTCAATAACATCATCGTATGAAATAAGGTTTTCTGTTTCCATGATACGGATTGATCTCTGTCGGTGTTTAGTCATGATATTATACCGAAACCCTTAAAAGAAGCGATGTTTAGCACTGATGGTTACGTTTGATTACGACTTTTACGCTAGAAATAAATATAGATTTGCTAAGATAGCGGTCTATTCGGCAAATTAATGATCACTGGTAACAAATAATGGTTATTAATATTTTTGTTTATTGAAGTAATGAGTGTTGTTTGTGGCTAAATATTTACCCCGATTGGATCATCAAACGTCTTTTCAATTAGATTATATGCCATTACTTGTGGCTACTGTCACCGACGTACAATCACAAGTGACGTCCTTACATAGTATCTATATCAATGGCAGTATTGCCTATCGTCAAGCAATCGACAGTGTCTCAGATTTGAATCTTACTGTGGTGATCACTGCACCGTTAACGGTTGAAGAACAGCATCAAGTTGTCATTTTGTGTCAGGATCTACAACATCATTATCCTGTCATTTCGAATGTTGATATTACGTGGTTATTGCTTGATGACGTACTTTCTGTTGCTTATATTTTTAAGTGGGGCTTTTGGTTAAGACATTGTAGTGTCTGTTTATATGGTACTAATCTTAGCGAACAATTTGGCAATTTTGAGCCTTGCTGGGAAATAGCTAAAGTCTTTAATGATGATATTGCTGCTTTTTTGGTGTGTACGCAGCAACAAATTAAACGTACAAAAAGTACTATTGAATATCAAAATTATTGCCGCCGAGCAGGTAAGAAAATGCTCAGAAGTTGTTTTATGTTAGTAGCATATCGCATTGATGATTGGGCATATACTGATCAACAGTGTGCTGATTTTTTCCTAGCATTCTATCCAGATAAAGCCACTGAGATTGAACGATTATTTGTGTTAATTAATGGTCCGCAAGTCCCCAAGAAAGCATCCTTGTTTATGTTATCGCAATTTGGTGGTTGGATTGTTAATGAATTTAATAACATCGAACGAAAAATTGGTTAACGCCGTTATTATTGAATCAAGATCAGATTGAGGTTTCTTTGCAGTCAAATTCAACTGGGTTTGTATTAACTCGTCAAAGTCGAGACATTAAAGGGCAAACGGAAATTGTTCTGTGGGTAAAAACCGCTACGGGTCCTTGCCGATTATCGATTGTTGGTGATAACCCTGTGCTTTTTATCTGTGCCAGTCAGCAACAGCAAGCCATGGAAATTATTCGGGCTGCTAATATTGCGGTGCAGTGGAAACCATTGACGCTCAAAACATTCCAGCATCAGAATGTTGTTGGGTGTTATAGCAGCACTATTCGTGACAATCTCACCATCAGTAAATGTTTACAGGTTGAGGGTATTAAACCTTTTGAAGCCGATGTGCGACTTGCCGACCGTTTTTTGATGGAACGTTTTATTCGTGGTGGGTTAGCATTTACTGGGGATATAAAACCGCGTAATGGATACCATGACGTACTCTTTGCAAAAGCTAAAGCTGCGGATTATATTCCAGATTTAACCTTAGTCTCGTTAGACATTGAATGTTCAGAAAAAGGGGTATTATATTCCATTGGTTTTCATAGCCAAATGGATAGCCGTGTCATTATGGTAGGGGATCAACCGTCTGATTATCAAAATGATGCTGAACTAAATATTGAATGGGTCACGGATGAAAAAGCGTTACTACTCGCATTAGAAGCATGGTTTATTCAGTATGATCCCGACATTATTATTGGCTGGAACGTGATTGATTTTGATTTTCGGTTACTGTTGCATCGTGCAGAATGGAATAAAATTAATCTTCGTATTGGTCGCGGTAAACAAACACCGCATTATAGACGTTCAACTCAAAATGCCAATCAGGGTTTTATCAGTATTCCTGGGCGAGTGGTAATGGATGGCATTGATACGTTAAAGACCGCTACTTACAATTTCCGGTCATGGTCATTAGAAGCTGTAGCACAAGAATTATTAGGCGAAGGTAAAGCGATTCATAATGTACATGATCGTATGGCTGAAATTAACCATATGTTTAAGCACGATAAGCTCTCATTGGCTAAATATAACCTGCAAGATTGTAAGCTCGTCACGCGTATTTTTAAACATACCCATTTATTAGAATTTGCCATAGAACGTAGCCGTCTTACAGGGGTTGAACTTGATCGTATTGGCGGTTCAGTTGCCGCATTTACTAATCTTTACATGCCACAATTACACCGAGCTGGTTATATTGCGCCTAATCTTGAAAGTGAAAATTGGATAGCCAGCCCAGGCGGTTATGTTATGGACTCTAAACCAGGGTTATATGATTCCGTATTGGTGTTGGATTTTAAATCGCTGTATCCCTCAATTATTCGCTCATTTAGAATTGATCCTATGGGCTTAGTTGAAGGCTTATTATTAGAAGAGGGTAAAGCTGAACATCAAGCTATTGCTGGCTTTCGTGGTGGTCAGTTCCATCGAACACGCCATTTCTTACCTGAAATGATTGAATCGTTATGGGCTGCGCGTGATCGTGCTAAACGTGATGGCGATAAAGCCTTTTCACAAGCGATTAAGATTATTATGAATTCGTTCTATGGTGTTTTAGGTTCATCGGGGTGTCGTTTTTTTGACCATCGTTTAGCATCATCAATTACCATGCGTGGACATGAAATTATGAAGTTAACCCGTGAGTTGATTGAAGAGAAAGGCTATGAAGTGATCTATGGTGATACTGATTCGACCTTTGTATCACTTAAAAAATCCCATTCGCAACAAGATGCAAATGCCATTGGTAATACATTGGTTGAACATATAAACCAATGGTGGACGCAACATTTACAGCAGCAATATGGCTTAGTGTCAGCACTTGAAATTGAATATGAAACCCATTATCACAAATTTTTAATGCCAACTATTCGCGGGCAAGAAACGGGCAGTAAAAAGCGTTATGCGGGATTAGTTTGGCGTGGTGATACGGAACAAATGGTATTTAAAGGTTTAGAAACAGTGCGTACAGACTGGACACCATTAGCTCAGAATTTTCAGCAAACATTATATTCGATGGTATTTCATGATCAAGCCGTTGATGATTACGTCCGTGATTATACCAAGCGTACTTTGGCTGGGGAGTTTGATGAACAATTAATTTACCGTAAACGTTTACGGCGTAATTTAGATGATTATCAAAAAAATATTCCGCCACAAGTACGTGCAGCACGATTGGCTGATGAAATGAATGCTAAACTTGGTCGCCCATTGCAATATCAACAAAAGGGGGCGATAGAATATGTATTTACAATATCAGGCGCTGAGCCTGTGGAATATCGCCAAAGTGCTATTGATTATAATCATTATTTAGAGAAGCAATTAAAACCAGTAGCTGACGGTATTTTGGTTTTCATTGGAAAATCATTTGATAATATAACGGCATCACAGTTAGGTTTATTTTAATA
>CAMQXY010000092.1 GCA_947039005.1 uncultured Photobacterium sp. | reverse complement strand
GTGAAACCGATTGTGAAACCGTCGGTACAAGTTTCAAGTTCAGGTTGGGCTTGGCCTGTGAAAGGTAAAGTGATTGCAGGGTTCTCAAATGCAGATAATGGCAATAAAGGTATTGATATTACTGCTGCTCGTGGTACACCGATTAGAGCAACAGCAGCAGGTAAAGTAGTTTATGCTGGCGATGCATTACGAGGATACGGCAATTTAGTGATCATTAAGCATAGTGAAGATTACCTCAGTGCTTATGCACATAACGATAAAATCTTGGTTAAAGAACAACAATCAGTTAAAGCTGGTCAAGAAATAGCTACGATGGGGAGTTCCGGTGCATCAAGTGTAAAACTGCACTTTGAAATTCGCTATAAAGGTAAGTCTGTTGATCCAATGCGCTTTTTGCCAAAGTAGTTATTCATAATAATAAACAGAGAAATGTACAAATTAGAGATGACATCATGAAGTTGTAATGTCTTTAACTCGCCATCTGGGAGGCGCTATGAGTAGAAGCAGCACAGCCAAAAAACCTCAATCATTGACATTAGATAACAGCATTGAACTTAATAGCTTAGTTACATCAGTTGATGATAATTCTACTACGTCAGCATCGACAGAAGATGCTGATATCTCCAAATATGAAACAAGTGCTAAAGCACTTGATGCAACCCAACTTTATCTTGGTGAAATTGGATACTCTCCTTTGCTTACCGCAGAAGAAGAGGTGTTGTATGCCCGTCGAGCCTTACGTGGTGATGAGGTGTCTCGTAAACGGATGATTGAAAGTAATCTGCGTTTAGTGGTGAAAATATCACGTCGTTACAGTAACCGTGGTTTAGCCTTACTTGATTTGGTTGAAGAAGGTAATTTGGGGCTTATTCGTGCGGTTGAAAAATTTGACCCTGAGCGTGGGTTTCGTTTTTCAACCTATGCGACATGGTGGATCCGTCAAACCATTGAACGGGCAATCATGAACCAAACACGTACTATTCGTTTACCTATTCATGTTGTGAAAGAGCTTAATGTTTATTTACGTACCGCACGTGAATTAGCCCAAAAACTTGATCATGAGCCGACTGCTGAAGATATTGCGTTACAACTTGAAAAGTCTGTTGATGATGTAAACCGCATGCTGCGTCTTAATGAGCGAGTAAGTTCGGTTGATAATCCGATTGGCGGTGATTCTGACAAAGCATTGTTAGATATTATTCCCGATGAAAAAGGTGGCAGTCCAGAAACGTCTACTCAAGATGATGATATTAAAAATTCAATTATTCATTGGCTACAAGACCTTAATCCTAAACAACGTGAAGTGCTTGCGCGTAGATTTGGATTATTAGGTTATGAAGCATCAACATTAGAAGATGTTGGACGTGAAATTGGTTTAACCCGTGAGCGTGTGCGTCAGATTCAAGTTGAAGGTCTACGTCGTTTACGTGATATGTTAACCCATCAGGGATTAAGTATTGAGTCCCTCTTTAATCAAGAAATGTAACATGCACTGCGAGATAACTATCTTTTTAATGATCACTTTTAGGTTATCAATGGCCAATGTTATTCAATAACAAAAAAGGACGCTAAGGCGTCCTTTTTTAATGGCTGTTATTTATTCGTGCTTATTATAATAGCGCTTTAAGACGATACAGTTCATCTAATGCTTGGCGAGGAGTTAACTCATCAGGATTAACGTTTGCTAATGCTTCTTCAACCTCACTCGGTTCTGAAATCAAGCTTAATTGATGTTCTTCACGCGGGCTATTTGTTGTAGATACTGATGGCTGTTGTGCTTTTTGATGACCAATTGCTTCTAATTGCTGTAATTTTATTTTGGCGCGTTTAATCACAGCTTTCGGGACACCAGCAAGGCTTGCTACTGCTAAACCATAGGATTTACTGGCTGCCCCGTCTTGAACGCTATGCATAAAGGCAATATTGTCACCGTGTTCAACCGCGTCAAGATGGACATTGGCTAGACCTGAGAGCAGAGATGGCAGCTCGGTTAACTCAAAATAATGGGTGGCAAACAGTGTCATTGCCGCAATTTTATCAGCTAACCATTCTGCACTTGCCCACGCTAGCGATAAACCATCATAGGTACTAGTACCACGACCAATTTCATCCATTAACACTAAACTGTGTTTGGTTGCATTATGGAGAATATTGGCGGTTTCTGTCATTTCGACCATAAAGGTTGAGCGACCAGAAGCAAGATCATCTGATGCGCCAATACGGGTGAAAATACGATCCAGCGGACCGATAGTTACCGCTGCTGCGGGTACAAAAGATCCAACATGCGCCATTAATGCAATTAGCGCAGTTTGACGCATATAGGTTGATTTACCCCCCATGTTAGGACCCGTAATGATCAACATGCGACGATCTTGATGCAATACAATTGGGTTAGCGATAAATGGCTCACTCAATACCTGCTCAACCACTGGATGACGACCTGCGGTAATATTAATACCTGTGGTGGTGGTCAATTGTGGGCGGCAGTAGTTTAAGCTGTCAGCACGTTCAGCTAAGTTAGCTAAGACATCTAATTCAGATAGTGCACTTGCTGCTAATTGTAATCGCTCTAAATGGGGTAGCAGTTGATCAAATAGTTCTTCCCACAGTTTTTTCTCAAGGGCTAAGGCTTTTGATTTTGAATTTAAAACCTTATCTTCGTGCTCTTTTAATTCAGGAATAATATAGCGTTCGGCATTTTTTAAAGTTTGGCGACGGATATAGTGATCTGGTACTAAGTGACTTTGACCTCGACTGACCTGAATAAAGAAACCATGGACCTGATTAAAGCCCACTTTAAGGCTATCAATACCGTGATGTTCACGCTCTCGGGTTTCAAGATCGGTTAAATATTGTTTAGCGCCATCGGCTAAATCACGCCATTCATCGAGTTCGGCATTATAGCCAGGGGCTAATACACCGCCATCACGAATAATCACTGGTGGGTTTTCAATGATCGCATGTTCAAGTAATTGGCATAGATCATCCATTGGTGCTGAATGTTGGGCTAATTCACCAATACGCGCTTGTGGAATTTCAGCTAATAATTGTGCCAATTCCGGCAAGTATTGCATTGCTGTACGCATTCGTGCCAAATCACGTGGTCGTGCTGAACGTAAGGCTAATCGAGCCAGAATACGTTCTAAATCACCCATATGACGTAATACGATGGCTGTATCGACAAACATGCCGCTGTCTTTAAAGGCTTCAATCGCATCTAAACGGCCATTTAACTGGTGTTGATCGCGGATAGGTTGATGTAACCAACGTTTCAGTAAACGGCTGCCCATTGGGGTCGCAGTGTGATCGAGTACAGCGGCAAGAGTATTATCAAACCCACCGGCTAAATTTTGGGTTAACTCTAAATTACGGCGTGTCGCAGCATCTAAAATTACCGCATGATCTTGGGTATCTAAGGTGATCGCACGAATATGAGGCAATGCAGTGCGCTGAGTATCTTTGACATATTGCATCAAGCAACCAGCAGCACATAAGCCAAGGTTTGCTTTATCAACCCCAAAACCGATTAAATCACGGGTACCAAATTGTAATGTTAATTGCTGGCGTGCAGTTTCTAATTCAAACTCCCAAATAGGGCGGCGACGCTTGCCTTTGAACGGTTCAACTAAATGTAAATACGTGAAATCTTCAGGATAAAGCAATTCAACAGGGCTAGTACGTTGCAGCTCTGCTTGCATTGCCTCTTCTGTCTTAGGTTCGGTTAACATGAAACGGCCTGATGTAATATCAAGCGTTGCATAACCAAATTTATTGTTTTCAGTATAAATAGCCGCAATTAAGTTATCACGACGTTCATTCAGTAGCGCTTCATCACTTACCGTGCCGGGCGTTACAATACGCACAACTTTACGTTCAACCGGGCCTTTGCTGGTGGCGGGATCACCAATCTGTTCACAAATGGCAACCGATACCCCTTGTTGAACTAATTTAGCCAGATAACCTTCAGCGGCATGGTGAGGAATGCCTGCCATTGGAATCGGTTCACCGTTGGTCGCGCCACGTTTTGTCAGAGAGATATCAAGTAGTTGTGAAGCTCGCTTGGCATCATCAAAAAACATCTCATAGAAGTCGCCCATACGGTAGAACAATAAAATATCAGGGTTTTCAGCTTTGATCCGAAGGAACTGCTGCATCATAGGAGTATGTTTTTCTAAGCCTTTTATCGTCACGATATTGCCTACTCTTGCTGGTTCAACGTCGGCCACTCAAGGTAGCTCGACCAATAAAATAATAGAGTCTAAGAATACGTGAATCGGTGGATCGAGCAAAGTGGGCATTGGACTTTTTTTATCATCTTTGCAATGGTGATGAACAAGCGTAAAGTGAGCTTTTATACATCAATGTATAGAAAGATGGTAAGTAGTAATCTGCTTGGAGGTACTAATGGCAAATATTGAACAATTGGCTGATGAACTTGGTGAAGTATTAACAGCTAAACAATGGGTGGCAACCACGGCAGAATCATGTACTGGTGGTGGGGTTTCGTTTGCTATTACTGATATACCAGGAAGCTCTGCATGGTTTAATCGTGCTTTTATTACCTATAGTAATGAAGCTAAAAAACAAATGCTCAGTGTTAGTGATCAAGCTCTGGCTGAGTTTGGTGCGGTGAGTGAAGCTGTTGTGTTTGAAATGGCATGTGGCGCACTTGCGGCTTCTCGAGCTGATATTAGTGTTGCGATCAGTGGTATTGCTGGCCCTGATGGTGGCAGTAAGGAAAAACCAGTGGGAACAGTATGGTTTGCTTGGGCTGATGCAACGGGGTGGCAACAAACACGGTGTTGTTTATTTAGTGGTTCTCGTCAGGAGGTTAGGCAACAAGCGATTGCGGAAGCGCTATCGGGACTGATTGAGCGCGTAAAAAAGTGATGGCAGAGTGATCTAATCTTTTTAAATCGCATTTAACAAAAAAAATTAAACCAGAACTAGACACTGTATGAATAGACAGTATACTAAGTCTTAGATCCAGTTCAGTAACTTTATTTTAGCATCCGTTGGAGAGTCAAATGGACGACAACAAGCAGAAGGCTCTTGCCGCAGCGTTAGGCCAGATTGAGAAGCAGTTCGGTAAAGGTTCAATTATGAAATTGGGCGATAACAAAACAATGGATATCGAAACTATTTCGACAGGTTCATTGTCTCTTGATATCGCGCTGGGTGCTGGTGGTTTACCAATGGGACGTATCGTAGAAATCTATGGTCCAGAGTCCTCAGGTAAAACAACACTGACACTTGAAGTTATATCTGCCGCTCAAAAGCAAGGTAAAACATGTGCTTTTATTGATGCCGAGCATGCTCTAGATCCAATCTATGCACAGAAACTAGGCGTTGATATTAATGAGCTATTAGTTTCTCAACCTGATACTGGCGAGCAGGCTCTAGAAATCGTTGATGCGCTGGCACGTTCAGGTGCTGTTGACGTAATTGTTGTCGATTCTGTGGCAGCCCTAACCCCGAAAGCTGAAATTGAAGGTGAAATGGGTGACTCACACATGGGTCTTCAAGCACGTATGCTATCGCAAGCAATGCGTAAATTAACTGGTAACCTTAAACAGTCTAACTGTATGTGTATCTTCATCAACCAGATCCGTATGAAGATTGGTGTGATGTTTGGTAACCCAGAAACCACTACTGGTGGTAATGCATTGAAGTTCTATGCTTCTGTTCGTCTTGATATCCGTCGTACTGGCGCAATCAAGGATGGCGATGAAGTTGTGGGTAATGAAACCCGAATTAAAGTGGTAAAAAATAAAATTGCCGCACCGTTTAAACAAGCGGAAACTCAAATTCTATATGGCCAAGGTTTTAACCGTAATGGTGAGTTGATTGACCTTGGTGTGAAGAACAAATTAGTTGAAAAAGCGGGTGCTTGGTATAGCTACCAAGGCAATAAAATTGGTCAAGGTAAAGCAAATTCATGCAAATACCTTGTTGAAAACCCAGCTATTGCTGCTGAAATTGAAAAGAAATTACGTGATCTATTGTTAACACCAGTGACTGCTGAAACAACAGATGTAGCAGTAACAGATGCTGAAGACGGTGACGCTTTTTAATTAAAGTATTATTCATCGCAGTTATTATAGAACATTGATATTAACCCAGCCTTTGTGCTGGGTTTTTTTATGACTCGATTTTGAGGTGGTTATTGTTGCTATAAGGATTAACTTAATTCACCAAATCGCCGTGTTTTCTGTTTTAATATATCAAATTCAGGTTCTAGCTTTATATTTATGAGTCATTAAATGTGAGTCAGCGAGTTTATTAAGTAGGCGTATTGCTAATGAAAGAACACGTGTCGTTGATACGTTGGATGGGGAGAACGATCCGACGGTTTACCGAGTGGCTTTACACTCTGCGCCATATTTTTGTGGCTTTATTTGTTTTAGGTAATAGTGGTCTTATTTTCCATACGATTTACGGCTTACCGATTGATCTATTTTCGCTGTTTAATGTGCGAAACTATGAGCAAATAAATGCTAGTTTTTTGATTAATGCCCCTTACTTTATGCTAGGGGTATTTATTGTCATGAGTTCATTTGGGCTTTTTTTTAGAGCGCGGATTTCATGGATGATCAGCTTTACGTTAATGTTGATCAATATTTTTTATACGGCGCATATTCATCCACAGCAAACCCATAATATTCATTATGGTGTCGCGTCATTAATCTTATTATTTATAGTACGCAAATACTTCTCTAAAAGTAGTGTTGCCGCAGGTAGTATCTTTGCGTTAATTAGCGTGATCACTTTATTATTAACCTCTACTTATGGCGCGTTGTATTTTGGTGATGGCTTTAATCCAAAAATAACCAGTTTATTGACTGCGTTTTATTATGCGATAGAGACCATGTCGACAGTAGGATATGGTGATATTGTTCCTGTTTCTGAACCAGCACGATTGTTTACTATTTCGGTCATTGTGTCTGGTATTACCGTCTTTGCCACATCGGCAACGTCAGTGTTAGGCCCTGTTGTTCATAGTGGTTTTGAACGACTCGTTAAAGGTAATAGTAAAAAAATGGATCGTACTAATCACTTTATAATTTGTGGCTTATCAAGCCTTGCTGTGAGTACCATCAAACAATTAACGGAGCGTAAGCAGCCGATTACGGTGATCGTTTCGCCGCGTATACAGCAAGTCGCTAAAGATCAATTAGAAGGCTTAGATGTGGTTATCGGTGATTACAGTGATGGCGCTATTTTAACCCAAGCAGGGGTTATGAACGCCAAAGCGGTACTCGCACTGAGTGATGATGATGCAGATAATGCCTTTATTGTGTTATCAGCGATTGAATTAGCCAGTTCTGCTCGCACTGTTGCGCTAGTGAATGAAAGTAAAAATATCAATAAAGTAAAAAGTGTCAATCCTGACATTGTGATTTCACCCCAACAATTCGCGAGTGATATTCTTGCTCGAGTGCTTAATGGTGAAAGCATTGATAGTGATTCTATCGTGGCGTCGTTGTTGCATTCAGTTCAAGGGTTATCAGAAAAAGAAATTAACAAATAATCGTATCTATTAACTAGAAATAAGCACTAATGATGCGCTGCGATGCGGAGGGCGGTAATATTTTATTTATCGCTATTATTGGTGCGTATTAATACGATATATGAATGGTTTGCAGCAGGAATTAACCTCAATACAGTATATAGAGGGTGATTATTTGATACATTTAATCACATATTATTTCCCGTAATAGCTACCGTTGTTTTACAATAGTCCCTAAAAATTATCTTAGTTTATTACTAGATGGTGATTGTTCTCTGAACCTTGTGGTTTAAGGGGGGAACGGTTATCGAAGAAAATCGCCACGAGGTGCTTTTCTGTCCTTCTATTATTTCAAGCATTAATTCAGGATTTGCCAATGTACATGAGCACTGATGAGATTCGCCGCGCATATCTTGCGTTTTTCGAGAGCAAAGGCCACCAGATCGTGGAAAGCTCATCTCTGGTTCCTGCGAATGACCCAACGTTGTTATTCACAAACGCAGGTATGAACCAGTTTAAAGACACATTCCTTGGTCTTGAAAAGCGTAGCTATACACGTGCAACAAGCGCTCAGCGTTGTGTGCGTGCGGGCGGTAAACATAACGACCTTGAAAATGTAGGTTTTACAGCCCGTCACCATACTTTCTTTGAAATGCTAGGTAACTTCAGCTTCGGCGATTACTTTAAGCATGATGCGATTGGTTATGCATGGGAATTTCTAACTAAAGAGCTTCAATTACCTGAAGAGCGTTTAGTTGTTACTATTTATGAAAGCGACGATGAAGCGTTTGATATCTGGAATAAAGAAATAGGTATTCCTGCTGATCGTATCGTTCGTATTGGTGACAATAAAGGTGCACCGTTTGCTTCAGATAACTTCTGGCAAATGGGTGACACTGGTCCTTGTGGTCCATGTACTGAAATTTTCTATGATCACGGCGATCACATCTGGGGTGGCCGTCCTGGTACACCAGAAGAAGATGGTGACCGTTTTATTGAGATCTGGAATAACGTATTTATGCAGTTCAACCGTCAAGCTGACGGCACAATGGAACCGCTACCTAAGCCATCTGTAGATACAGGCATGGGTATTGAGCGTATTGCCGCAATTATGCAAGGCGTGCACTCAAACTACGAAATCGATATTTTCCAAACGTTAATTAAAGAAGCGGCTGCAGTTATTGGTTATGACGATTTGTCTAATCAATCACTACGTGTTGTTGCTGACCATATCCGTTCTTGTGCGTTCTTAATTGCTGATGGTGTAATGCCATCAAATGAAGGCCGTGGTTATGTATTACGTCGTATTATTCGTCGTGCAGTACGTCATGGTAACAAGTTAGGTGCACAGGGTGTGTTCTTCTATAAACTTGTTGGTCCATTAGCTGAGATCATGGGTACTGCGGGTGTTGAGCTAAAAGCACAGCAAGAGCTCGTAGAGAAAGTACTAAAGATTGAAGAAGATAATTTCAGTCGTACGCTTGATCGTGGTTTAACGATTCTTAATGAAGCATTAGATAACATCGACGGTAATGTACTTGACGGTGAAACAGTATTTAAACTTTACGATACTTATGGTTTCCCTGCTGACTTAACTAACGATGTTGCTCGTGAGCGTGGTTTCTCAATCGATGAAGACGGTTTTGAAACAGCAATGGCAGCTCAACGTCAACGTGCGCGTGATGCGGGTAACTTTGGTGTTGATTACAATGACGCAATTAAAGTTGATGCTGAAACGACGTTCTGTGGTTACAGCGCGACGGATGGTGAAGGTGTTATTGTTGCGCTATACCGCGATGGTAATGCAGTTGATACTATCAATGCAGGTGAAGATGCATTAGTTGTATTATCAAATACACCATTTTATGCAGAATCAGGCGGCCAGTGTGGCGATAGTGGTTTACTAACCGCTGAAGGCGTGGTGTTTAACGTTGCTGATACGCAAAAGTTTGGTGCTGCATCTGGTCATAAAGGCCAATTAGTTGAAGGCACACTAACGGTTGGCCAACAATTGACTGCTGCTGTTGATTCTGAGCGTCGTCAAGCGATCAGTCTTAACCACTCAGCGACCCACTTAATGCATGCTGCACTGCGTACTATTTTAGGTGATCACGTTGCTCAGAAAGGTTCATTAGTGAAAGCGGATAGTCTTCGTTTTGACTTCTCAAACCTAGAAGCTGTTAAACCTGAACAATTGCGTGCTGTTGAGAATATGGTTAACGAACAAATTCGTGCTAACCATAGCATCGACACCAACATCATGGATATCGATGCGGCGAAAGCAAATGGTGCGATGGCATTGTTTGGTGAGAAGTACGATGATCAAGTACGTGTATTAAGCATGGGTGA
This sequence comes from uncultured Photobacterium sp., assembly GCA_947039005.1. Taxonomy (GTDB): domain Bacteria; phylum Pseudomonadota; class Gammaproteobacteria; order Enterobacterales; family Vibrionaceae; genus Photobacterium. The sequence continues at coordinate 2,441 of CAMQXY010000092.1, read as the reverse complement.
TTTCTCAACTGAGCTTTGTGGCGGTGTACACGCTAACCGCACCGGTGATATCGGTCTGTTTAAGATCCTATCAGAAAGTGGTATTGCTGCGGGTATTCGTCGTATTGAAGCAGTAACCGGCGCTGGCGCGATTGCGGCAATGCACACTGAAGATATGATGTTAGCGAAAACTGCGCGCTTAGTGAAATCTGATGTCGCTTCTGTAGTTAGCAAAGTGGATGCTTTGGTATCACACAGTAAGCAATTAGAGAAAGAAATTCAGCAATTGAAAGATAAGCTAGCGGCGCAAGAAGGCGCGGGTCTTATTAATCAAGTACAAGAAATTAACGGCGTTAAAGTGTTAATTGCACAACTTGATGGTGCTGATAACAAAGCATTACGTGGCATGGTTGATGAATTAAAAAATCAATTAGGTAGCGCAGTGGTTGTATTGGGTAATGTCAGTGATGATAAAGTCGGCTTAATTGCTGGTGTAACTAAAGATTTAATCGGTAAAGTAAAAGCCGGTGAACTTGTTAATTTAGTGGCACTACAAGTTGGTGGCAAGGGCGGCGGTCGTCCTGATATGGCACAAGCTGGCGGTACTGATGCAGCGGCATTGCCTGCGGCATTAGCGACTGTTGCACCATGGCTAGCTGACAAACTGTAATCACTGGAGAGGCAATGTGGCACTATTAGTGCAGAAATTTGGTGGTACATCGGTCGGCAGTATTGAGCGTATAGAGGCTGTTGCTGAGCGAGTAATAAAAGCCCGCCAGTGTGGCCACCAAGTTGTCGTTGTATTATCTGCAATGGCCGGTGAGACTAATCGTTTATTAGGCTTAGCTAAGCAGATTGATGCTATACCTACACCCCGCGAGTTAGATGTTTTACTTGCGGCGGGTGAGCAGGTGTCAATTGCTTTATTGGCTATGGCGTTAAATAAACGGGGCTATAGCGCAACCTCATTGACGGCAGATCAAGTTGTTATCCATACCGATAGTAACTTTAATAATGCCACAATCCATGAGGTTGAAACCCAGAATATGACCACATTACTTGGCCAAGGCAACATTGTTGTCGTGGCCGGTTTCCAAGGGCGTGACATTGATGGCAATGTCACAACCTTAGGACGTGGCGGGTCAGATACCACTGCGGTTGCTATTGCTAGTGCGCTTAATGCGGATGAATGTCAGATTTTTACTGATGTTGATGGGGTGTATGCTACCGATCCAAGAATTGTACCAAGTGCGGCTCGTTTAGAGGTTATTCACTTTGATTACATGACTTGCATGGCGCGCTTAGGGGCAAAAGTGCTACAATTACAGTCTGTAGAGTATGCGTGCCAGCATCGCGTTCCATTACGTGTTCTCTCTTCATTTGAAGAAGGGCAGGGAACGTTAGTGAATTTTGATGTGATGAGTAACCAAAACATCATTGGCGTTGCGCTCCAAAGGCAGCAGGTTTTAGTTAATATAACACTACCAGCCGCTGCTATTAATGAGCAGTTGGCGCTATATGGTTTGACGGCTTGGAATTTATCTAGTGATTCTAGTGATGATATATCACAAATCGTTATTGCTAATGATGATTTAGCACGTATAAGGCTAGTGTTTGATAACAAAATGCGCCATATTGGTATGGTCTCTACACTTTCCTTGATAGGTAAGGATATTCAGCAGCATTTGGCATCTGTTCAAATGGCGTTGCAAGAGGCTGGTATTACAGTGCATACATATCAGGGCGATAAGAAATGCTTGTCTTTATTGATTAATGAAGATGATCATCTTGCAGCTGTTGATTTGATCCATGAAAAATTTGTGGTAGATGGCCAGTGTTTAGGTAATCTGTCGCATCTTACTGTTTCTTGAGCCTCGGCTATTTACGAAATTGTGATTTTTTTTGGATAAAACGTTAAATTCTTATAAGACTGAGATTACTCAAGGAGCACTCGAATGCTAATTTTAACACGTCGTGTAGGTGAAACTCTAATGATCGGTGACGAAGTAACTGTCACTGTTCTTGGTGTTAAGGGAAATCAGGTACGTATTGGTGTAAATGCACCAAAAGAAGTATCTGTTCACCGTGAAGAAATTTATATGCGAATTCAAGCAGAAAAAGAAGCTGGTACTCCGAGTACTGGTAACTACTAATTCGAAGAGGGCTAGGATTATTATCCTGGCCTTTTTTGTGTCTGTAGAAAAGTAATATGTCCTTTGTTGCGATTAAATGCAGATATTTTTTGTTAGCTTTAAAGTTTATTGTCTGTCTTACAAAATGAATATTTCATTGGTTACGTCGCATTAATTACCGCATTGCTTACTAAATGTGCGTTCGTGTGGCAAGTATTGGTTTTTATCAATAAAGTGTTTGACTTATTTTCGGCTAACAGTAATATGTGCCTCCACAACACGGTGAGGTGGCCGAGAGGCTGAAGGCGCTCCCCTGCTAAGGGAGTATAC
>CAMQXY010000091.1 GCA_947039005.1 uncultured Photobacterium sp. | reverse complement strand
TAGATATTACCATTGATGGAAAAACGCTATCACTGGATATCAATAAAGAAAAAAGTAGCCTTAAAGATATCGTTAATGCGATTAATAATGCCGAAGATAACCCCGGTGTTACCGCAACCGTTATCAATGATGATAAGGGCGCAAAGATTGTTTTTTCAAGTTCAGAAACAGGTAAAGATCAACAAATATCGATTGATGCTTCCAAGATGACTGGGGAGTTAGCAAAATTAAGCTTTGATCCTACCAACCCAACCGCTAATACTGAAATGGTACAAATGCAGGCGGGTGAGGATGCTCAAATACGAATAGATAATCATACTGTTATTAGCAGTAGTAGTAATAAGATTGAGAATGCGATTGAAGGCGTAACGCTTGATCTGAAAAAGTTGACCGACACTGATGATGTTAAACACGTCACGATTGATATTACAGATAATACCAAAGATGCAAAATCGTCACTTGAGGGTTTTATTGAAGCCTATAATGGCTTAATTGATACCGCCAATAATCTCAGTAAATACGATGTAGAGAAGAAAACCAGTGGCCCGCTAAACGGCGATAGTTTAACCCGTTCGATCACTAGTCAAATGCGGAATCTGATGAATAAAACCATTGAGGTTGATGGTCAAAGTTATAGTTTGAGTGATCTTGGAATTACCACCGATCGTTATGGCAAAGTTGAAATTGATGATGAAAAGTTTGACGAGGCATTAAAAGATAATTTTAAAGCCTTTAATGCGTTTTTTCATACTGAGGATGATGGCTTTCTTGATCAAGCAGAAGGTATTTTTAAATCATTTACCAGTTCAACGGATGGTGTGTTAACTAATAAAGAAAAAACCATTAAAGAACAACAAACTCGGCTTGAAGATGATATGACGTCACTCAATGAGCGCATGAAAGCCTATGAAGATCGCACATATAAACAGTTTACTGCGATGGATGCTGCGATAGGAAAAATGAATAACCAGCTCAATACTATGATGAGCCTGATGGTCTTTTAAAATGGATAACCCATGCAGCAATTAATCACATTAGAACAATTAACCCAATTAGAGCACCAAATCGAGCAACTACTGTTAGCGGAAGAATACCCTGATGATTTTCCGCAGCAGCTTGAAAACTTAGTCGCATTGCGTCATCAGCAAGTGGAAGTCGTGCTTAAACAGCCTGATTTATCACGGGCGGTATTTGATGATGTGGTGGCACGCACGCAAGCGATGAAAGGGTTATTGCAGCAACATAAAGATCGGATTGGCGCGCAGTTAGTGCGTTCGAAAAAAAGTCCCAAATCATTATCGCTCTACAGCAATATTCAACAACACGGACAATAACCATTAGCGTTAGTGCTATTGATAACGTTTCAGCTATTTAAAGGATAATAATATGCGTGGTTCTCTTCAGGCATACAAGCAAGTTTCAGTAAATGCACAACTCGCTAGCGCATCACCGCACCGCATCATTCAAATGTTATACGCTGGTGCGATAGAGCGCCTTGTTCAGGGCAAGGCGGCGATGGAACAGGGAAATATCGCGGTTAAGTGTGAACGTTTATCTAAAGCACTCGATATTGTATTAAGTCTGCGTGATTGCTTATCGATGGAAGAAGGCGGTGATATCGCTAAGAACCTTGACGCGCTATATGATTTTATGGGCAGTGAGATTTCTCGCGCCAATGCTGAAAATGTGACTCAGCCGATTGATGATGTGATTGGTATGCTACGTGAAATAAAATCAGCATGGGATCAAATTCCAACACAATATCACTACCTTACTGAAACTAATTAAGGGGTATTAATGATCGGCAATGGTAATCAGCATTGCCGATAATCGTTATTTTAAGTATTTTTAGGCTAAAAGTGGAAGAAAAACCGTTCAACGATATTGTTATTTGTATTGGTATCACAGCTTTTATATGTCAAATCTTGCCTTATGGTGCGCATTAATTACAATGTAGCTACTATCTTCTTGATTGTTGTTCTCTTCGTTATATTGAATGTACTGTCAAAGTGTACCTTTATAAAGGCAATATCCATCTATGCACGGTTTAGTAAATACGCTTGTTATTGATGACGATCCACAGCAACGTCATGATTTAGGTGTCATCCTTAACTTTATGGGTGAACATCATAATGCGCTGTCATCGCAAGATCTAACCATGTCACTGTGGGAGCAGCCATGGGGTGTTTGCCTTTTAGGTACAATCACTAATACCAAGAGACTCAAGAGCATTATAGATATGCTTAAAATGTATCCACAGATCCCAGTGGTAGCATTGACCGATCATCATGAATCTCTCGCTGAATTACCCAATTATATTGGCGATCTTAAACTCCCACTGCATTATAACCAACTAGCTGATGCCTTCCGTCATTGCCAAGAATACTTAGGTAAACGTTCCCATCAAGTGCCGTCATTAGGGCGAAAGAACATGCTGTTTAGAAGCATGGTCGGTCGTAGTGCAGCCATTAGTGATATTCGTCGGTTAGTTGAGCAAGTCGCTGCTTGTGATGCGAGTGTGTTGATTTTAGGTGAATCAGGAACAGGTAAAGAAGTGGTTGCGCGTAACGTGCATTATCATTCTGAACGTGGCAAAGGTCCGTTTGTCCCTGTGAACTGTGGCGCGATTCCACCTGATTTACTTGAAAGTGAATTGTTTGGTCATGAAAAAGGCGCATTTACTGGCGCAATTTCAACCCGCAAAGGTCGATTTGAATTGGCTGAAGGTGGTACTTTATTTTTAGACGAGATTGGTGATATGCCAATGTCGATGCAAGTGAAATTATTACGGGTGTTGCAAGAGCGTAGTTTTGAACGGGTTGGTGGTAGTCAAACCATCAAAGCGAATGTCCGTATTGTGGCAGCAACCCACCGAAATTTAGATCAAATGATTGCTGAGAGATTGTTCCGCGAAGATCTATATTACCGTTTGAATGTGTTCCCAATCGATATGGCAGCGCTACGAGATCGAATTGAAGATATTCCGTTATTACTGCAAGAACTGTTAACTCGTATGGAAGCAGAAGGCGCGAAACGGATTCATTTTACCCCACGTGCGATAGCATCATTAATGTTGCATGATTGGCCGGGAAATATTCGTGAATTGGCTAATTTAGTTGAACGGTTAACCATTCTTTATCCTGGTGAAATGGTTGATGTTAACCATCTGCCGATGAAATACCGTTATGGTCACCTCCCTGATTTTGTCCCTGAATGTAGTGTGGCATCGATAGAAGAGCAGGAACAGCAAGCGTTAGCGGATATGTTTGCCGCTGGAGAAACGGATTCAACACCATTAGGTAATGATTTGCCGCCAGAAGGGTTAAACCTGAAAGAAATGTTGGCAGAACTTGAAGTGGAAATGATCCGCCAAGCATTGGATGCTCAATCTGGTGTTGTTGCTCGTGCCGCCGATATGTTAGGTATGCGCCGTACTACTTTGGTTGAAAAAATGCGGAAATACGGGTTATCGAAAGACAGCTAATTTGTGTTAAGCGTTTTTATGAAAAAGCCACCGTCATTAATTTGGCGGTGGCTTTTTTATGTTGTGTTAAAAATGGTTGCTTAATAATTAGTCATAATATATCGCTGCTACCAATATTTAATGGTGAGGTAAGTGTGGAAATACGCTATTAGTTGCTAATAAAAAGAAGGTAGATCATAAAATTGTCACTAGCGTCATAAAAATGGCAGTGTTTGCTTGTGTGTTTATATCTCAACGTATTGATTAATAACAAATAATAGTGGTATGTAACTTGCATTCGTGTGTCGTTGTCCGTTATCCGTTGCAGGTTAATCATGAATGACTCTTCCGTAACATTATTGGCGTTACACCAGCAAGTTGAACGTTACCAGCAGGTATTACAAGTGATGCCTGTTGCGGTGATTTTGTTGGATGAAAAAGGCGTTATTAGTGAGGCAAATCAAGAAGCATTGCGGTTATTAGGCGAGCCGTTAATTGGGCTGCGTTGGGGCGATATTATTCAACGCAGTTTTGCGCCACAAGATGATGATGGCCATGAAGTGTCACTCCGCAGTGGTCGTAAAGTGAAATTAGCCATCTCAGCTTCAGCGGCAGGGCAACTAATTGTTATTACTGATTTAACCGAAACCCGACAGTTACAATCACGATTAAGTGAAATGCAGCGCTTGTCGTCATTAGGGCGGATGGTGGCATCACTGGCACATCAAGTCCGAACACCGCTTGCAAGTGCGTTGTTATATGCGGCTAATTTAGCCTCATCAGGGTTAACCCCAGCAACCCGAACGCGGTTTCAAGCTAAGCTGGTGGATCGATTGTACGATCTTGAAAAACAAGTCAATGACATGCTGTTATTTGCCAAAGGTGGCGACAATAAAGTGGTGAGTGAATTTACGATTGAAAGTTTACTCAACAGTTTAGAAGCAATGATAGAAACGCAAGTACTGAGCGATGATGTCGATTTTAGTATCGATTGTGATGATGAAACATTGCGCTTATTAGGGAATGAAAATGCATTAGCGAGCGCGGTGGGTAATTTGATCACTAATGCAATTCAAATGGCAGGCAAAGGGTGTCGAATCGCGGTGCGCTGCCAGCAACATGAGCAGATGTTATTACTTAGTGTGAGTGATAACGGTCCTGGTATTGCCGCAGAGGATCATCAAAAAGTGTTAGAGCCTTTTTTTACCACTCGCAACCAAGGAACAGGATTAGGGCTTGCCGTGGTACAAATGGTGGTATCGGCACATAAAGGTAGCTTGCAATTAAGCTCACAACTTGGGCATGGGGCAACCTTTAGCTTGTTGTTACCGCTAGTCACATCAGATCACATTGGATAATGGTTCGAGTTAACTACTATGGAGGGTAAAACATGACTCAAACGCGGGTATTAGTCGTAGAAGATGATGCAGGTTTGCGTGAAGCGTTAGTCGATACGCTGGCGTTGGCGGGTTATCAATGGCTAGAAGCAGAAAGTGCAGAACACGCGTTAGTGCTATTGAAATCTGAACCGATTGATATTGTGGTATCTGATGTGCAAATGGCAGGTATGGACGGTTTAGCCTTATTGCGCAGTATTAAATTACAGTGGCCGCAAATGCCAGTGTTGTTGATGACAGCCTACGCCAATATTGAAGATGCCGTTGCTGCAATGAAAGACGGCGCGATTGATTACATGGCAAAGCCGTTTTCGCCTCAAGTTTTATTGAATATGGTTGGCCGTTATGCGCCGATTAAGCGTCATCCCTCTCATACGGTCGCCGTAGATCCCAAAAGTATTCATTTACTCGCTATGGCTGAAAAAGTCGCTAAAACCAATGCTAGTGTCATGGTTTTGGGTCCAAGCGGTTCAGGTAAAGAAGTGTTATCACGCTATATTCATGATCATTCACTGCGTTGTGATGGACCCTTTGTAGCAATTAACTGCGCTGCAATTCCAGAAAATATGCTGGAAGCGATGTTGTTTGGTTATGAAAAAGGCGCATTTACAGGTGCAGTGCAAGCATGCCCTGGCAAATTTGAACAAGCACAAGCTGGGACTATTTTACTTGATGAAATCAGTGAAATGGATATCAGCTTACAAGCCAAATTATTGCGAGTATTACAAGAGCGTGAAGTTGAACGCTTAGGTGGGCGAAAAAGTATTAAATTGGATGTGCGGATTATTGCAACCAGCAACCGTGATTTAAAAAACTATGTTGCCGAAGGGAATTTTCGTGAAGATTTGTATTACCGCTTAAATGTTTTCCCAATCACATGGCCTTCATTAACGGAACGTAAAGGCGATATTGTGCCGTTAGCGGAGTTATTTTTACAGCGTCATGCTTGCCAACAAGGTGTGGCTGTCCCTGTGATTGCTGAATGCGCTCAGCACAAATTATTACAATATTCATGGCCTGGAAATGTGCGCGAACTTGATAACGTGATTCAACGCGCGTTAATCATTCACGATAACCTTATGATAACTGAGCAACATATTCTGGTAGAAGGGCTTGATTGGTTACAGATCCCCAATGCGCCTGATGTGTCTGAACCTGCCGTTGTCGCCACTGCAGCGATAACAGAAGCGGTATCAGTAAATGTGACTGAGAGCTTGGGTAATGAATTACGCGGTCAAGAATTTAGTATTATTTTAGATACCTTAGTGGCTTGCCAAGGTAATCGTAAACACATGGCGGATAAACTTGGTATTAGCCCTCGGACACTACGTTATAAGCTGGCAAAAATGCGCGATGCTGGCATTGAACTACCTGCGTAAATCTATTGATTAGAGATAAGAAATATCCTTTTTAGTGGTCATAAATACAGTGAGATGATGCAATGAAAGTTAATGGATTAGCCGCCGAAATGCAGACGATGCGTTTGGATGCTCAAAGCAGTATTCGCCCCGCAACAGGACAACAAGTAAGTGCCGATTTTAGCAATTTATTAAGTGATGCTATTAAGTCGGTAAATACCCTTCAAGGTCAATCAAGTGATTTAGCCACCCGTTTTGATCAAGGTGATCGTAGTGTGTCGTTATCGGATGTGATGATTGCACGTAATAAATCCAGTGTGGCGTTTGAAGCGACCGTTCAAGTACGTAATAAAATGGTTCAAGCTTACAAAGAATTAATGAATATGCCGGTATAAATATCGGTGTTATCCGTGGATGTAATAGCGCATCATTTTGTTATACGTGTGAGAAATAAATAGTGTCAGATCAAATTGTTAATCAACAAGTTGCCATTGCAAATAATACAACTACGCCGATGTTACGCGATGCAGATCAGGATCCCGATCTTGTTGAAAAAAAAGCATCGCGTACCGACAGTATTTTAGGCAACCTTGATCTGTTACGGCAGGTGATTTTAGTCTTATCAGTCGCTATTTGTGTTGCGTTAATCGTGATGATGGTGGTGTGGATCAAAGAGCCTGAAATGCGCCCATTAGGCAGCTATGAAACTGAAGAATTGATCCCTATTTTGGATCACTTTGATCAAAAGAAAATTGAGTATCAACTTGATGGTAATACCATTCGTGTGCCAGCGGATAAATACAGCAGTATAAAATTAGATTTAACCCGTAGTGGTTTAAACACTCGCACCGCAGAAGGTGACGATATTTTATTGCAAGATATGGGTTTTGGTGTTTCACAGCGACTGGAAAATGAACGCTTAAAATTAAGCCGAGAGCGTCAATTAGCGCGTGCGATTGAACAAATTAGCCAAGTGCGCAAAGCACAAGTATTGTTAGCAATGCCAAAGCAAAGTGTGTTTGTGCGCCATAATCAAGATGCTACCGCCACGGTTTTTTTAACCTTAGCTTCTGGTGGTGCGTTAGGTCAGCAAGAAGTGGATTCAATTGTTGATATGGTAGCAACGGCAGTACCTGGTTTACGTCCCACTAGAGTAACGGTTACTGATCAACATGGGCGTTTATTAAGTTCAGGAACTGAAGATCCAAGCTCAACCGCTAAACGTAAAGAATATGAATTAGAGCGTAAACAAGAACAGTCATTACGTGAAAAAATTGATGCGATTCTAATGCCTGTTTTAGGCTTAGGTAATTATACCTCGCAAGTTGATATTGCGATGGATTTTTCCGCGCTAGAAGAAACCCATAAACGCTACAATCCCGCGACAGCAGCAACGCGGAGTGAGTTTACTCGTGAAGATAGCAATGGCGGTCAAGTGGTTGCTGGTATCCCGGGATCATTGAGTAACCAACCTCCCGTTAGTAGTTCTATTCCTGAAAATATTAAAGATATGCAATCGGGTAGCAGTAGCGGCAATGGTCGTATGCACCGTGAATCAACCCGTAACTATGAGTTAGATACCACTATAAGCCATAAACGTGCTCAAACTGGGGTGATTGATCGCCAAACAGTATCGGTAGCGATTGATTATAAATCGATTGTTGATCCTAAAACGGGCGAGATCACACGAACACCGATATCAGAAGCGGAAATTGTAAAGATCCGCCGTTTATTAATGGGCGGTATTGGTTTTTCAGAAGTGCGCGGTGATTTACTTGAAGTATTATCGGTGCCGTTTGCTTTACCAGAAGAACAGTTATTAGCCGACATACCGATTTGGGAGAATCCTAATTTTAGTAGTTGGATTAGATGGTTAGCGGCTGCATTAGTGATTATTGTTATTGTTGTTGTGTTAGTGCGCCCAGCAATGAATAAGCTGCTGTACCCCAATCAAACCGCGGATGGTACGCCGTTAGATGAAAATGGGATGCCGATATTAACGCATACTAATAATGGTGATGGTACTGGTTTAATTGGTGGTGATTTAGACCCACATGAAAGTTTTGAGTTAAGTAGCAGCAGTTTAGATCTGCCTAACTTACATAAAGATGAAGATTTACTTAAAGCGGTACGAGCATTGGTTGCCAATGAACCGGATCTTGCCGCGCAAGTAGTGAAAAGCTGGATGAATGAAGATGGCTAATGATGTAGTAACAACTGAGATTAAATTTGATATTAAAAGCCTTAATGGTGCTGAAAAAGCCGCGATTCTATTATTAAGTCTTAATGAGCAAGATGCCGCCAGCATTATTCGTCACCTTGACCCAAAGCAAGTGCAACGGGTCGGTGGCACTATGGCGAGCATGAAAAATTTAAATCAAGATAAGGTATCTAGCGTCCATCGTTTATTTTTAGAAGAGATTCAAAAATACACCAGTATCGGTATGGGTAGCGAAGATTTTGTTCGTAATGCATTAGTGGCTGCATTAGGTGAAGATAAAGCCAATAACTTGGTTGATCAAATTCTAATGGGCAGCGGATCGCGTGGGCTTGATTCTCTAAAATGGATGGATCCCCGTCAAGTTGCCAGCATCATTCTTAATGAACACCCACAAATTCAAACCATTGTATTGTCCTATTTAGAACCTGAACAATCGGCTGAAATTTTATCGCAATTTCCTGAGCGAGTGCGATTAGATTTGATGATGCGTATTGCTAATTTAGAAGAAGTCCAACCTGCGGCTTTACATGAATTAAACGATATCATGGAAAAACAATTTGCAGGTCAAGCAGGTGCGCAAGCGGCCAAGATTGGTGGTCTTAAAGCGGCGGCTGAAATTATGAACTACCTCGATAATAATGTTGAAGGGCTGTTGATGGATCAAATTCGTGAAAATGATGAAGAGACAGCGACCCAAATTCAAGATTTGATGTTTGTGTTTGATAACTTGATTGAAGTTGATGATCGCGGTATTCAGATTCTGTTACGTGATGTTCCGCAAGAGTTATTACAAAAAGCCCTTAAAGGTGCTGATGATATGTTGCGTGATAAATTTTATACCAATATGTCTAAGCGTGCCGGTGAAATGCTACAAGAAGATTTAGAAGCGATGGGACCAATTCGAGTGGCTGATGTGGAAGCTGCACAAAAAGAAATTTTATCAATTGCTCGCCGTTTATCTGATCTGGGTGAATTAGTTTTAAGCGGTAATGGGGGCGCTGATGAGTTCTTATAAGACCGTTGTCGTGATGATGAGTGTGGGTGTCTATTATGAGTGATGAACGCCGCCGCGGTTTTATGCGGGTTTCTGAGCATCAGGCACAAGAACTGGAGCGATGGGCATATCCAGATTACAGTAATGATGGTGAACAGGAGGTTAAAAATGCCTTTAATTATGATCATCAATATTATCTTGATCAATGTGAACCTGAATTAGAACCAGAACCACCGCCGCCACCATTAACTGCCGCGGAACTAGAAGCGATGCAGCAATCAGCCTATGACGAAGGGGTCGAGCAAGGACGTCAAGCAGGGCATAGTGAAGGTTTTACCTCGGGCCATGCTGAAGGTGTTACCGCAGGGCATGATGAAGGGTTAGCGCAAGGATTACAGCAAGGACTGGAACAAGCCCAAGCGCAAATTGATCAACAAGTCGCGATGTTAGTGGCGGTAATGGATAAATTTGCTGATCCCATCGCCAAAGTCGATAGTGAAGTCGAGCAACAATTACTACTGTTGGTTAATGGGTTAACCAAAGCGTTAATTCGGGTTGAAGTTAAAACTAATCCCCAAGTATTACTCAATACTTTACGTGAAGTGGTAGCAACGCTCCCGATTGCTGAGCGAGCGATCAAAATGTATCTCCATCCAGAAGATGTTGCGTTAGTCCATGCGAGTTTTGATGAGACTGATTTGCAGCAGCGTCAGTGGTCATTAATTGCTGAGCCAAGTTTACAACGGGGTGATTTACAGTTGGAGTGCGGTAGTTCAAGTGTTGATTATTTAATTGACGATCGTATTCAGCATTCATTAACCACGTTTAATGAGCTTAACAGCAATTTACAAGAGTCAACTCAATGACCCTTGCTGAGCGTTTAGGTCGCTACCAAACCGCGAATACTGCTTGTAAACCCGTTGCTTCTGGACGTTTAGATCGAGTGGTTGGATTAACCCTTGAAGCGATTGGTTGCCGCGCTCCTGTCGGCAGCGTGTGTAAAGTTGAAACCCTTAATGGCGAACTAGAAGCTGAAGTGGTTGGTTTTGCGGGTGAAACTTTATTTTTAATGCCGAGTGAGCAATTATCAGGGGTGATGCCGGGCGCTAAAGTGACCCCAATTTTACATAATAGTGGTATTCCTGTTGGTCCTGAATTATTAGGGCGTGTTATTGATGGCATTGGTAATCCATTAGATGGTTTGGGTCCTATTATTACCGAACAACGGGCGGCATTTACTTCAGCTCCTATTAACCCCTTATCACGTAAACCGATTAAAGAGCCACTGGATGTCGGTATTAAAGCGATTAATGGATTACTCACTGTTGGTAAAGGTCAACGAATCGGTTTATTTGCCGGTTCTGGTGTGGGTAAATCGGTGACGTTAGGCATGATGACCCGCGGTACCAGCGCTCAAATAGTGGTGGTGGGTTTAATTGGTGAACGTGGTCGAGAAGTAAAAGAATTCATTGATGAGATTTTAGGCAAAGAAGGCCGTGAGCGTGCGGTGGTTATTGCTGCCCCTGCCGATGCTTCTCCGTTAATGCGTTTAAAAGGTTGCCAAACTTCTCTTACGATTGCGGAGTATTTTCGCGATCAAGGGTTTGATGTGTTGTTGCTAATGGATTCGCTGACCCGTTTTGCTCAGGCACAGCGTGAAATTGCCCTATCTGTTGGTGAGCCGCCAGCAACCAAAGGTTATCCGCCATCAGTATTTGCCAAGTTACCTGCACTGGTGGAACGCGCTGGCAATGGTAATGAAAATCAAGGTTCGATTACGGCTTTTTTTACCGTATTAAGTGAAGGCGATGATCTGCAAGATCCGATTGCTGATGCCTCGCGGGCGATCCTTGATGGTCACATTGTGCTATCGCGTGAAATGGCGGATGCGGGTCATTATCCTGCGATTGATGTTGAACGTTCGGTGAGCCGTGTTATGCCCGCGATCGTTTCTGATGAACATATGTTGATGTCAAAAGCGGTGCGGCAGATTTTATCTATTTGTCGTAAAAATCAAGATCTCGTTGCGATTGGCGCTTATAAGCCCGGCACTGATGCCACTATTGATCAAGCCTTTAATTTTAAACCAAAGTTAGACAGTTATTTACAGCAAGAAATGAAAGAAGCGGTGCCGTATGAAATGTGCGTCAATATGCTGCGTTCTACATTGGGCGGCTAATGATATTCGACGATGCGTAATTAAATCGACAAGGTTGTTAATAATATGCCATTGAGAACATTTGAATTACTGATAGAACAAGCGCAACAACAAGAACATCAAGCCAGCCTTGCCCTTACTCAAGCTCAACATGAACAACAAAACTATTTGCAGCAATTAGCTCAAATTGAGCAGTATCGATTAGATTATTGTCGCCAACTTTCTGATCGAGGGCAGCAAGGACTAAGCGCCAGTCAATACAGCCATTTACAGAAATTCTTAACCCAACTTGATACCACGCTAGAGAAGCAAAAACAGGCTGGTGGCTATTTTGCTAATCAAATTGAGCAATGCCGTCAGCATTGGCAAGCGATGCAGCAAAAAAAACGCGGGATTGAATGGTTATTGGAAAAAAAACAGCGTGAACGGCAGCTTTTTTTAGATAAACAAGAGCAAAAAATGATGGATGAATTTGTAACATTACAATTTGCACGTCGTCAACAACGATAGAAGTAAAAAACTGGTTTGCTTTTTGCATTAACGTAGAACATCAAGTTGAATAAAACGGTTTTTTGACGCTTTATTTCAAACAGTTATTCATTTATCTGTCGTTTGTAGCGGCACGTATTAAAAGAGTTGCTATGAATCTATTTAATGTGTCATTAGCGCAAGCGCCAAAATCCGCCACAGCTTCTGTGTCTGTGGGGGAGTTTGAAACCATCAGTTCGAGTGATAATGACTTTTCACAGCAATATCAGCAAGCTATTGATGATTCTGCTATCAATGTAGAGATGATAGGTACTGATAGCGAGATCAATACTTCCTATAGTGGTATGACCGATATTAGCACTGCCGATA
>CAMQXY010000090.1 GCA_947039005.1 uncultured Photobacterium sp. | reverse complement strand
GGATTATACGTAGCTATAAAGTAAGGTCAATCCCTTTAGTCCATTTTTCATGTTTCAAACAACTAACTGGTTAAAGATACAACAAAAAAACCATTTTTAAGGATATTTTCAAGATCAACAAAGCTCACTATGTCGATTTAGTCTTTTGGTTAGAACAAAAAACCACCAGACAGCGACTATTTCTAGTTAAAAGTGTTAGTTATCATTATTGCTTCATTTTACTTCTAGCCTTCTTTTGATAACCAGCAAACAAGTAATAATCAAATTTTGTAATTCATACCAAACATCAAACCGATGCATTATAAAATTAAATAGCAATCGTTTGCCCAATGGCTATTCCATTTATAATCTGCCACAATATTAGCGTTGATACGTTCAACCAACACAACAAAGGATCACCATGAGCGCTCAAATTATTGATGGGAAAATCATATCCCAAACCGTACGACAGGAAGTTGCCGCGAGAGTAAAAGCACGTACAGATGCCGGATTACGCGCACCTGGATTAGCCGTTGTTCTCGTTGGTCAGGATCCAGCCTCGCAGATCTACGTTGGTAGTAAACGCAAAGCATGTGAAGAAGTCGGCTTTATTTCAAAATCATTTGATCTGCCAAGCACTGCATCTGAACAGCAATTACTCGACTTAATCGATGAACTTAATCAAGACCCAACCATGGACGGTATTTTAGTTCAATTACCGTTACCTGCAGGTATGGACTGTACTCGAATTCTTGAACGCATTGATCCAGAAAAAGATGTTGATGGATTTCATCCTTATAATGTCGGTCGTCTTAGTCAACGTATCCCTAAATTACGTTCATGTACCCCTAAAGGCATTATTACGTTACTTGAGCGATATAATATTGAAGTGCGCGGCAAACATGCGGTTATTGTTGGTGCATCAAATATTGTCGGACGCCCAATGACACTGGAGTTATTACTCGCTGGTGCGACAACGACAACATGTCACCGTTTTACACAAAATCTTGAAGGCCATGTGCGTCAAGCTGATATTTTGGTTGTTGCGGTAGGTAAACCTAATTTTATTCCAGGTAATTGGATTAAAGAAGGAGCAACAGTGATTGATGTAGGTATTAATCGTCTTGAAAATGGCAAGTTATGTGGGGATGTGGAATTTGATGTCGCTTGTCAGCGCGCTAAACATATCACGCCAGTACCTGGCGGTGTCGGCCCAATGACAGTTGCTAGTTTGATTGAAAATACCTTACTTGCTTGCGAACAATATCATTCAGCGTAAACAAGCATATGTAATTAATATATTGCGTTGATAAACATATAAAAAGCGAGTATTTATTACTCGCTTTTTGTTGAATTAAGATTTGTTTTTAACTAAATCAGTATTTTCCACACTGACTTTTACTTGTTTACCTAACAAATTAATCAACATAAATGATCGTTTTTCACCATCAGGTTCCTGATAAATAGCATCTAGACCTTTAAATTTACCTTGTTCTAAGATTAATTTATCCCCTTGCTGGGGTAATGACTCAAACATATGATCATACGCATTATTGTCTTCATTGAGCATTAAATTATATATAAGCTCTTCGCTAACAATTTGTGGCATTGCCCCTTGACGAATAAAATCAGCCACACCACGAGTTGAACGTACCGTTGTAAAACTTAATAATTCAGGGTCAAAAGTCACAAAAATATAACTTGGAAATAACGGTTCATGGCATTCACAACGTTTGCCACGTACAATTTTTTCTACCACAACCTGAGGGTAATAACATTCAGCCCCTTGACGATCAAGATTGATCACTGCGCGTTCTTGTTCGCTACGCTTACAATAAAGTAGATACCAATCTTTCATCACCAACCTCAATAAAATCTTAATCCTCATTAGTATATACAAAATCATCATTGATTTACATATCTTGTCCAATAGCTACCATTTATAAGCAGAAACTTATATTTATATTCTATTTTTATATATTTAAACGAAACTATTGACTAATAAGTAACTTTAAATTTGTAACATATATGAATATTCTCATCTGATGATATAAGCAACTAACATGAGCTTTAAAAACAATATAAAAAACCAAATTAGAACTAACAAATAGTGTAAGATATACCTCTAGGTAATGAAATTTGATTTTTCATAATTGAATAAAAAACAAACAAACACTTGTTTATCAATTGGTTGTAATGTTTAATTATTGTTTGTTAAATGTAAAAACTTGCAGTTAAATATATTGTGCTTTATAAACCTACATGAATGAGCAAACACACTAATTAAAATAAAATAGAGAATCCTATGAGTCATAATAATAGTGGTACCCTTCTGGGCCACCCAAAAGGCTTGTTCCTGTTATTTGGAACAGAGCTATGGGAACGCTTTTCTTATTACGCTATGCGAGCAATTCTGGTTTTATATCTAACAGATAAAACCATTAATGGCGGTCTTGGGTGGACCACAGAAGAAGCGCTTAACTTATACGGTATCTACACTGGCTTAGTTTACTTTACTCCTCTTATTGGTGGTTGGATTGCCGACAACATTTTAGGCCAACGCCGCTCCATCATTATTGGTGGCGTATTGATGGCAATTGGTCAATTTACGCTAGCCTTACCTCACAGTGTAGTTGATCCCCATGCTGTTACCGCTTTCTATGTCGGTTTGGCTTTCCTTATTGTGGGTAATGGTTTATTTAAACCAAACATTTCAACCATGGTAGGTGATTTATACCCAGCTGGTGATAACCGTCGTGACGGCGCTTTCACTATATTCTACATGGGTATTAATATTGGTTCATTGCTAGCCGGTGTTATCGCAGGTACAGCATCAGCGGTATATGGTTGGAAAGCAGGCTTCCTATGCGCAGGTGTAGGTATGTTAATGAGCTTATTAACTCAAATTTTCTTTGCTCAACGTTACTTAGGCGATATTGGTAAAGTACCAGCAGCCATACGTGATGCAGCAAACAATGCAAGTGGTAAAAAAGAACCATTAACTAAAATTGAGCGTGATCGCTTAAAAGTAATCTTAGTAATGTGTACGTTTGTTATCGTATTCTGGGCTGGCTTTGAACAAGCAGGCGGCCTAATGAATATTTACTCGCAAGAATACACTAACCGTATGATTGGTAACTTTGAAGTACCAGCAGCATGGTTCCAATCACTCAACCCATTCTTCATTATTCTATGTGCACCACTGCTTGCTGCACTATGGGTTAAAATGGGTAAAAGTGAACCTAATTCACCGGTTAAATTCGCGTTAGCAATGTTCTCTCTAGCACTTGGTTTTGCTTGTATGATTGGTGCAGCGTTAGAACAAAATGGTGATATGACCGTGAAAACATCAATGATGTGGCTGGTCGGCGCTTACTTCTTCCATACTATTGGTGAGCTATGCCTATCACCTATTGGTCTATCAATGGTAACCAAATTGGCACCATTACGCCTTGCGTCATTAATGATGGGTGCATGGTTTGGTGCTAATGCGATTGCGAACTACATTGCAGGTGTTGTCGGTGCGAGTATCGGTGAAGCAGGTCCATTAGCGATCTTCTCTGGTATTGCGATTACTGCGGTTATCGCTGGTGTATTACTACTATTGTTCTCAAACAAACTGATCTCGTGGATGCATGGTGCTGAAGGCGCTGCATATGACGATGATAATGAGACCAAACCACAACCAGCAAATGCTTAATTATAGTTTAAAATAAAATCGTGGTTTAAAATAAAAAAGGGGATACGCAAGTATCCCCTTTTTTTATCTCTAACCATTTTAGATATCTCAACATAATAGCGTTATACCAATCCCATTAACTAAGGGGTCATCTTTCAAAAGCAGTCGATCCCCTATCACCCTCGCGGGCATTCACTGTCGGGAATGTTGTGACTTAATGAACTTGTACACCTAATTATTAGGTCATCAACTTATTGTGATGGGTCTTACGTTACTGTTTCAAAATTAACACTAAAATTAGCATGATTAATATCACTCAGTGACAACCTCGCGCCATTATCAGACATCGGTAAAATCACTAATGGATTATGACACGCTTCATCACCAAGCCACTGTCCTGCCGCAATCATTGCACATTGCTCACCAACTTGTAGCTTACCGCCAATACCTGCCGCAATTAGGTGTAATTGTCTCTCAGCAAGATTAAAGACCCCAAACAACCCTTTTACGGGGGTCGCATAACCTGAATACTGTAATCCTAATTCTATTTGCGCAACTAAATGCTGCACACTACTTAGGTAATTCCCCTGACGCCGTAAGAAATCATTAAAACACGCTCTGATTAATAAAGCCGTTGCCGTACTATTTTCACCACCAGAGCTAGTATCAACCATATAGAATGCCAATTGACCATCAATTAACCAGATATAATCAAAGATAACTGGTGACATCTCTGCTGATTGTAAAGCACGATAACTGAGCTTCCAGCGTCCACAGCGTGATTGAAGATCAGGCATTAACCCCATTAATAACTCACGTGCAGCTTGAGGATCATTTTTTAATTCAGAAATATGCCATTGCAACTCTTCTTCGACTAAGCCTGAATCATCACCATCCATGACCCATCGCTGAGAAAAATCCTGTTGCTGTTGTTGAGCGCTATCTTGCATTTTTAGCACTGATACAATCGCAGATTTAAGCGTCATAATGTGATCAATTGGCTTAATTAAAAAATCTTTAACGCCTAAACGTAATGCTTGAGCAACATCAGTCATGTTTCCAGTACCTGAAATGACAATCACAGGGATCATTGGATATTGCAGTGCAACCTCTTCAACAAACTCCATCCCTGTCATAACAGGCATCGCCAAATCACATAATAACAAATCGGGAATATTGCCTTTTAAGGCTCTTAATCCAGCCAAGCCATCTTCGGCTTCTCGCACCTGACAGCCCTGACTGTTTAAAAAGCCGACAATCATGGTCCGAAACACAGGATCATCTTCTACGATAAGTATATTTTTCCCTTTTAGCAAAAGTCTCTCCTTTTTCATGACTACGTCTATGAGTGTATAAGCTAAAATCAGCAACACCAACTACAGATCACCAAACTTTGTGATGAAAATCTGATTTACGGATGCGATATAACTAAGCATCGACAAATAGTTTACCGTTAATCACTATTTTCTATGTCTTCTCAGAAAATTTGTTCTATAAATATAGACGAGTTAGATGCTGTTAAAATTTATAAATAAATCCACCTCAACCCAATAAACATCAGCTCTAACATACTTTTATTTAAAATTCATAACAAAAAGGGGTGATTTTGACTCGTTTTGTTATACAATTACCCATTATCAGTTTTCACAAATGACTTTGATATGAAACTTGACGATCTAAACCTATTTCGCATGGTTGTAGAAAATGGCAGTTATACTGCCGCATCACGAAAAACACAGGTACCTGTTGCTACGCTAACCCGTCGCATTCAGGCGCTTGAAGAAGGTCTTAACATTCGCCTTTTAAATCGTCATGCTCGTAAACTGTCACTGACAGAAGCCGGTCAGAAGTTCTACCAAGACTGTGCGCCGTTATTACAACAGCTACTTGATACAACTGAACACATCAGTGAAGAGTGTAAAGGCGCGGCGGGTAAATTGCGTATTGCTGCACCGACGAATATCACAAAAGTGATGTTACAGCCGTTGCTAACTGCATTTATGCAAGAACACCCAGCAATTAGCATTCAACTTTACATGAGCAACGAACCCGATCAACTTGATCCAACCGATTGGGATGTTATGTTCCGTGTTGGTCCTCAACGTGATTCAACACTTATTGCTCGTCGTATTAATGAAGTAAAAGATATTTTGGTCGCAAGCCCTGATTATCTAAAGAAAAATCCAGAACCTAAGCATGCTCAGGATCTACACGAACATACGCTATTAAAAGGTAATCCGCTGTTACGCTGGCGTTTAACCAACCAAAATGGCGAGACTGTTACGATTAACGAGCGCGCACGCTTTGAAGCAAGTGAACTCAATGTAATTCGTAAAGCATGTAGTGCAGGTCTTGGTATTACACTGATGCCGAATGTAATGTTAGAAAAATACATTGCTGCAGGTGACGTTGTACAAGTACTTAAAAATTGGTCGGCTAACCCGCGTGATGTTTATTTGATTTACAATCACCGTGATTACCAACCAGAAAAACTGCGCCTATTTATTGATTTTGCAAGTCATTACTTTGATCTTGAAAAACATTAATTAGTACAAAAAACAGAGAAAAATGCCGCCAAATAAATTAGGAGCGGCATTTTCATTTCCCAAATAATCTTCTTCATAAAGCCACAACACTCAACCTAATTCCCCTCTATTTTTCCTTATAAATCACAATCCACTATCAATAAAAAAGCGATAGGTATAAGCCTATCGCTTTGATAATGATTAACTGCTACCAATTACATCCCTTCGTTATATAACTCAAGGTTGGCTAAATCTTGTTGTAATTCAGATTGCAGCTTTGAATCTTCATTACGTAGTGAATCCAAATAATCAAGGTAAGGTTGATCAACATCACCCGTAACATAATGACCATTGAACACCGAGGTTTCAAATAAGGTTATATCAGGATTACCTTCGGCAACAGCTGCCACCAAATCATTAAGATCTTGGAAAATCAGTCCATCAGCACCAATCAATTTACCGATTTCATCCACTTCACGACCATGAGCAATCAATTCATTGGCACTTGGCATATCAATGCCATATACATTCGGGAAACGAACCTCAGGGGCTGCAGAGGCCAAATACACTTTTTTTGCGCCTGCATCACGTGCCATCTCAATAATCTGCTCAGACGTAGTACCACGAACAATAGAGTCGTCCACCAGCAATACATTCTTACCTTTAAATTCAGAACGGATCGCATTTAATTTACGGCGTACTGATTTACGACGCATTTGCTGACCTGGCATGATAAAAGTACGACCGACATAACGATTTTTCACAAAACCTTGGCGATAAGGTTTATCTAACGTACGGGCAATTTCCAGTGCGCTATCACACGACGTTTCAGGAATAGGGATCACCACATCAATTTCAATATCAGCCCACTCACGCTTGATCTTTTCGCCGAGCTTAGTCCCCATCGCCAAACGTGCGCCGTACACTGATACTTTATCGATGAATGAATCTGGGCGGGCAAAATACACAAATTCAAATACACATGGGTTAAGCTGTGGATTTTGTGCACATTGTTGAGTGTATAGCTCGCCATCAAAAGTAATATAAACCGCTTCACCCGGTGACACATCACGCATAAAATCAAAACCAACCGCATCTAATGCTACTGACTCTGACGCTACCATGTATTCAATTTTGCCGTTTTCTTCACGCTTACCTAAACATAATGGACGAATGCCATTAGGATCACGAAAAGCAATCAGTCCGTGACCAATCACTAAAGCCACTACTGCATAAGCACCTTTAACGATGTTATGTACTTCGCTAACTGCTTTGAAGATATCAGTAGGGCTAATAGGATAAGTTTGGCTCTGTGCTAGTTGGTTAGCCAGCACATTCAATAAAATTTCCGAATCAGAGGTGGTATTTACATGACGCTTTGTTTGTTCAAACAAGGTTTCTCGAATATCAGCAGCATTGGTTAAATTACCATTGTGCGCTAAAGAAATACCATAAGGAGAGTTAACATAAAACGGCTGAGCTTCTGAGACACTTGAGCTTCCTGCCGTTGGGTAACGAACATGCCCAATACCCACATTACCCTGTAAGCGTTGCATGTGTTTAGCTTCAAAGACATCACGCACTAAACCATTCGCTTTACGCAGACGGAAACGATTGCTTTCTAAGGTACAAATACCAGCGGCGTCTTGGCCACGATGCTGTAGCACTGTAAGTGCATCATAGATAGACTGGTTTACCGGGGTTGAGCCCACGATTCCAACAATACCACACATTTCCTAAATCCTCGTCCTGCATAAAAGAACAGTTGCTAACCCGATTATTATTCAACAATAACGTCAGCAACCGCAGTTAATCTTGCACTATTTAATACTTTGTAAAAAACTAGAGCTTTCCTTGATGTATGCAAAGAACCATTCTATTACAGCACCGAATTGGGGTATCAACTCAGATTTTTTCCACCATTCTGAGCTAGATAACCCCGTAAAGGTGTCAATAAAGAACAATACCGCGGCCACAATAAGTACGCCACGAACTGCACCAAAAACAACCCCCAAAACACGATCGGTACCAGACAAACCCGTTTTCTGCACGAGTTGGCCTATCACGTAGTTTACCACTGCACCAACAACCAATGTTGCCACAAACAATACCGCGATTGCGCTACCATTACGCAGCATCTTGTCATTGAAGTTAGTAAAATAAACCGCCAATTCCATATAGAAATTACTAGCGATAAAAAATGCGGTAAACCAAATAACTAATGACAGTGCTTCTTTAACAAAACCACGGACCAAACTCACCATTGCTGAGAAGCAGATCACGCCAAGTATTACATAATCAATCCAGATCATTTTTGCTATTGCTCGTTTTGTTGATGGGTATTCTAACAGAAAAAACGCTTACGCAAACGTTTACCTAAGGATTTATTGCATCAAATCGGTTCAATTTACCGTTTAAGCCAGTAATTTTTTTCAATTCTGCAATTTGACCTGTCAGCTTCACTTTTGATACATCAGGACCCACAACAACCTTCACATATTGACCGGGTTTAGCATCACGTGGAATTAATTGCGCTTGATAACCATTTAGGCGTAACTTTGCGACTAATGCATTGGCGTTAGCAAAATTACCAAAAGTGCCCATTTTAATCACCCATGCCGAACTTGTTACTGCACGCTCTGGTTTTTTTATAACTGGGGCGACGACACTTGGCTTTATAACTGGCTTAACTACCACAGGTTTTGTTTCTGTCAGTTTTGCCACAACGGGTTGCGATTTAGTTGATGATACCGCCGCCGTACTACTATCAGGTTCGATAGTATACGTCTCATCATTATTCGTTGATGCTGATACTTGCTTATCCGTGGTCACCGTTACCGGTTCTTTGGGTAACACAACATCGGCGTTTTCAGGTTCAGGAATCGTTTTTGCTTCCGTTTGCCCGCCCATCTTTGGCTGCAACGGAATACTCGCAAACTCTTCTTTATAATGTTCTTTCTTACCATCGAAAAAATCGGGTAGAAATATAACCCCTATTGCGACCAAAATGATGGTTCCAATTAGTCGGTTTTGAAATTGACTCGCCACAATGACTCCTGTTGATATCTAAAACGAGAACACAGCACAATGTGCTCTCTTCGCGTTCTACAGCTTTAAATGAGTAGTTATTTGCCCGACAGTGTAAAACGAGCCAAACACGATTACCACATCGTCAGCACTTGCTTGTGTTAAGGCTTGGTCAAAAGCTAATTCAGGGCTATCAAAACCACAACAACCTGCTGGTAAATGCTGCAATATTTCAGCCGCTACTGCCGCACGAGGACCTTGTAGAGAAGCTGGATACCAGAAATCAACACTGTCACGCATTGCCGCAATGGTTGCCGCAATGTCTTTATCATGCAACATCGCCACCACAGCATGGACTTTATTTTTCCCTTCTTGGGCTTTTATTTTAGGCAGCTGAGTCGCAAAATATTGTGCTGAATGCGGGTTATGTGCCACATCCATAATAATCAACGGTTGCTCACTGACACGCTGCATCCGCCCAGGTAGGCTGGCATTACGCAAACCATCAACAATATTTTGATCGCTAATATCAAGATCAGCCACTGACAATGCCATTAACGCGGTCGCAGCATTAGGTAACGGTAAACTTGGCAACGGTAAATCCGTTAATTCAAAGGCACCTGCTTGCCAATGCCAGCAATCATTCTCAACGTGATAATCAAACTGATAACCGACTTGATACAGTTCAGCACCAATATCATCAGCATGTGCAGGCACTGTCGCTGGCGGATGTGGCTGACCACAAATAGCGGGTTTACCCCCACGGAAAATACCCGCTTTTTCATAGCCAATAACATCAATGTTATCGCCTAACCAATCAACATGATCAATCGCTAAACTGGTAATAACACACACGTCATGATCAACAATATTGGTCGCATCTAGACGACCACCTAAACCAACCTCTAACACCACCACATCAACCTGATGTTGTTTAAATAAGGTCAGTGCTGCTAAGGTACCAAATTCAAATAAACTTAAACTGGTTTCACCTCGTGCCGCTTCTACACTCGCAAAAGCCCTGCTATGTTCGCTATCATCAAGTTCTTGGTTATTAATTCGCACTCGCTCGTTATAACGCACTAAATGTGGAGAACTATAGACGCCCACTTTATAACCCGCAGCCAACAAAATAGCTTCCAGCATGGCGCAGGTCGAGCCTTTACCATTAGTACCTGCAACGGTAATAACACACGGCGCGGGTTTAATTAGATCAGCTTGTTCAGCCACCAGCCGAACCCTATCTAAACCTAAATCAATGGCGCTGGTATGGAGTTGTTCAAGATATTTTAGCCATGTTGAAAGCGCGGCTGTCGCTTGCGGAGAAGTCAATCCTGACATTAAAATCATTCACTTGTAGTAACGAACTGAATCATTAATTTACCACTGAACGACAAAGAACTTAATCGTCGAGCGCAATAAATTACTTATTTGGTCTAGAAAACAAAAATGCCACACTAATTCAATTAATTAGTGTGGCATTTTATGACATTAATCGCAGTGGCTACCATGGGTATATAACACTCGATTAAAGGTAATATTGTTAGTCTTACTTTTCTTCTGCTGCTTTTGGCTCTACAGGCTTACTATCAATAGAAACCACTAATGGTGACGCTTGATTAGTCATTTTTGCCATTAAGCCAGCAATACGTTGACGCATTTCACGACGATCAACAATCATGTCAATCGCACCATGCTCAAGTAAAAACTCACTACGTTGGAAGCCTTCTGGCAGCTTTTCACGTACAGTTTGTTCAATAACACGCTGACCTGCAAAACCAATAAGCGCTTTAGGCTCACCAATATTAATATCGCCTAGCATCGCAAGAGAAGCTGATACACCGCCCATCGTTGGGTCAGTCAGTACAGAAAAGAACGGTAGACCTTTAGCCGATAAACGCTCTAATGCTGCACTGGTTTTCGCCATTTGCATTAGTGACATTAACGCTTCTTGCATTCGTGCACCGCCACTGGCAGAGAAACAGATTAATGGGCAGTTATTTTCAATCGCCGAATCAACCGCACGCACAAACTTAGCGCCAACCACTGATCCCATAGAGCCGCCCATAAAAGAGAATTCAAATGCGCAGGCAACAACAGGCAGACCCAGTAACTCACCATTCATCGCAACTAAAGCGTCTTTCTCACCCGTTGCTTTCTGGGCTGCATATAAACGGTCTTTATATTTCTTAGAGTCACGGAATTTAAGCTTATCTTGTGGCTCTAGTTCAGCTGCAATTTCCACTTGCGTATCAGCATCAAGAAATGTTTCAAGACGACGACGCGCTTTCATACGCATGTGGTGGTCACATTTAGGACAAACTTCAAGATTGCGTTCAAGATCTGCATGATACAGAACCTGATCACAAGACGTACATTTCGTCCATACGCCTTCAGGAATAGATACCTTACGCGAAGATACGATGTTACTTTTAGTTAGAATCTTTTCAAGCCAGCTCATGAATGACCTTTCTTTTTTATTCTTCCGCCAATAACGACCGAAGAGACAAATTCATTAAATATCATTTATAGATTAAAACATAAACTTATTAATCTGTAGATAAAAAACTGGTATTACCTTTGTGGATCACCATGATGTTTTTGAGTAAAAACATCAGTACACGTTAAAAACAGCCATAATCTAAGTAACTATAGCGTAAATGTTCCACCCATACTGAAGATTTGGCTTACAAAAATAATGGTCCCAGAGCCGAACGAGGTAAATTATGCTCGGCAGGATAATCAACATCAACTAAATAAAGACCGGCTGATTTTGCGGTTGGTCCAGCAACACGGCGATCTTTTTGCTCAAGTACCCACTCGATCCAATCCGGTTGTTTTTCACCTTTACCGACTTTAATTAAGCTACCAGCAATATTACGCACCATATGATGCACAAAGGCGTTAGCTTTAATATCGATGATAACAAAATCACCTTGGCGCGTTACTGTTAGGTGCTCTAGTCGACGCCACGGACTGCGTGATTGGCATTGGGTCGCACGAAATGAAGTGTAATCATGCTCGCCAATTAAATACTGTGCCGCTTGATGCATTTTTTCTTCATCAAGATGACCATGATAATGGCTAACACCCTGTTGAAAAATAGCCGGACGTACAGAGTGATTATAGATAACATAACGATAGCGACGCGCTGTAGCTGAAAAACGCGCATGAAAATCTTCACTAACTTCATGTGCCCAACGGACAGCAATATCTTTAGGTAGATAGGCATTTACTCCCATCGTCCATGCGGCCATTTTACGGTCAATATCAACATCGAAGTGAACCACTTGCCCAGTACCATGAACACCCGTATCGGTACGTCCAGCACAAAAAACAGCAATCGGCTTATTTGCAATGTGTGACAACGCTTTTTCTAAACGTTCTTGAACACTATCCACATCGACTTGACGTTGCCAACCACAATATTTAGCACCATCGTATTCTATACCTAACGCTATTCGCATAATCTCACTTCGATTTAATTCATCATAAATTACACAGGCGATATTCTTAATCATCTCCTGTTCAAAACAGAAGCTGAATTATAGGGGATGGCGCAACAAAGGGGAAGCAGGGACGAGTTTTCGAGGGGCGAGTTGCGAGAAAAGCAGGAAAAGCAGGAAAACCAAAAACAGTATCAAGTTTTATGTCACC
>CAMQXY010000089.1 GCA_947039005.1 uncultured Photobacterium sp. | reverse complement strand
AACCCCGTATTGCATACCAATCTTCTGTTAATTCAGTGAATATTCGTGTTTCCTCTCAAGGTGAGTTACGTTATGTGACCATTAATCAAGGTCAGCCTTTGTATATTGGTGATATTAAAGTATCGAAATTTAGCACTGGTGTTTATGATGTAACTTTCCCTGAAAGCTATATTGCACCTGATCGACTTGGTGATAAATTAATATTAACCTGTAATGTTAATAGTGATAATCGTAATCAAGGCGGTGAAATGGGCATTAGTTGTTATAAACTAGATAATCAAAATATTATTAGAATCGTAACTGAATATCATAAATTCCCTATTAATACTGATTTTACGTTAGGTGTTAAATGGTAGGTTGTTGAAGATAAGAATAATCGGTAAAGAATAAAAAAGCCGTCTACAGATATCTCTTTCTTATTGAAAGGATGTAGACGGCTTTTATTTTAAACTATGAGTGATTATTGTGCGTTAGTTGCAGCAACATCACGGGCAAATGTTAGCGTATGCTTTGCATTTGTCATTGTCATTGTGTCGCCTGAAATATTGACTTTATTCCAATCAGAAAGCGATTGTGTAAACGTTTGTTCAACTTTCATTTCACTATCTGGGCATAGCATCATCGTCATACCCATTTTTTCAATACGGAATTGACCGTCTTTTACTTCAGCTTGACCAAAGTAACGGTTACAACCAGCATGACCATTAGCTGCAAGATCCGTTGCTAGTTCTAGTGTAGGTACTGGTTGAGTAAGTGCTTGGTTATCAATTTGCACTAATGACCAGCTACCGTTAGCAAGCTCAGTGCCTGTTACTGGTTGTGATGTTTTAGTGGTAAGGCCTGTCGTTGAACATGCAGCTAACATCATAGGGAGTACCAGTGCAGCTAATAAACGCTTTTTCATTATAGTTATTCCTGAACAGTAATGTTGATGAGTGAGCAAAAGTGCAAACACAATAGGTAGAGGTTTGCTTGACAAAATAACTGTCATTTCTTTTTAAGGCATGTTCGTTAACGTCCATGCTGATTGTGGGAATATTGAATAAAAAATTCATTTATTTCAATACTTGCTCAAAAGGATTATACCTATTTATTCCGTAATCTCGCGGATTTATTTGTTACTAAAGGTATATTTGTGACATGTTTAGTGACAACTATGAAACGACGATTAAGTATCAGTTAAGTAAAGGTATCAGTTAAGCAAAGAAGGAAGGACTTGTTCTTAATTGTCTGATTAAAAAAAAGGGCAAGTGAGTGCTTGCCCTTCTAAAGCAGTAATCGTTAGTGATTATGCTGTTTTTGATACAATATTTTTTTCAATCATGTGTAAATGCACATCTTGCTGTGGGAATGGAATTGAAATTCCTTCACGATCAAAGCGCATTTTCACTTCTCGCGTGATATCCCAGTAAACATCCCAGTAATCGTCAGTTTTAACCCAAGGGCGAACTATGAAATCAACGGATGATGTATTTAATGTGTGCAGCTTGATTGTTGGTTCAGGGCTACGTAAAACAGAAGGATGAGACTCAACAATATCAAGTAAAACGCGCTCTGTTTTTTCGATGTCGTCACTGTAACCAATACCAAAAACCATATCGATACGGCGTACTTTTTCATGAGTTACGTTCTTAATGATATCGCCCCAAATTTTACTGTTTGGTACGATAATAATTTCGTTACTGAACGTTTTAATGGTGGTGTTTACTAAGCTCATGTGGCTTACTTTACCCGTGATACTACCCGCTTCTACTAAATCGCCCACATCGAAAGGACGATAGATCAATAGCATCATTCCAGAGGCAAAGTTAGATAATGTATCTTGTAGTGCGAAACCAACAATGATACCAGCGACACCAAAACCGGTCAGAATTGGCGCAAGGTTAAGACCTACTTGTGAAAGCGCGATTAGAATACCGATCGCAAACACAATTTTACCTGACATTGAAATAAAGAATTCTTGCATAAGCATCGACATTTTCAAGTTCTTTGTCGATACCGCACGTGTCACCATTTTTCGAACAACATTCTTTAATGTTTTGAATGCAAAGATAATAAAGATGAAAATAATCACTTTAAAAATCATTTGCGGTAAGTTTTCAAATAGCCATGAACTAAACCCAGTTGTCCATGAAGTAATGATTGACCATATGACTTTACTGTTGAGTAAATCGTCAGTTACATTGCCTGTTTTTTCAAACAATAACCGCTTATATTCAGAAGTATCAATATTCATGTTGTCAGCAAGTTTAACTAAATCAGTTAAATTTTTAGTATCACTGCTTACTTGGCGTTGGGCTAAAAGTTGGGTTATCTGTAAGTTTTTTTGCTCATCGCCGGTGGCTGATTTTAGTTGCTTCTCTGATAAATCAAGTGATTGGCTACCAAAGGTTAGTGATGCCGACATAAAATCAAGTCGATGTTCGATGTTGTTTTTGAGCGTCTTAATGGCCTCTGGATCTGGTTGCCCTAAACGTTCCATCCATTGATAATTTACCCATTCATCATTAAGAACGAGGATGATAAAATCACGGCTTTCAGTGAGTGCTTTTAAAGCAATTAATTTGTCGGTATCTTTTGCGTTATCAAGATCTTTTTGATCACGTTCAACTTTGTGCTGTAAAAATTTTTCAGCCTCAGCAGCAAACTTTATTTGTTGTTCTACTTGTTTGAGTAATAGCTGTTTATCTGCCTGTTTATCATTAATTAATTCAGTAAGTGTTGATCTTAGTTCTTTATTTTTATTCAGTAATTGTAAGCGAACAACATCAAGCGATGAACCTGTCGTTGTGACGGCTTCTTTCGCTAACGTATTTAATTCTATATTGAGTTTTTGAAGCTGTTGATATTCAATATTTATAGGTTGTGTATTCGTTGGTTGTGGTTTTGTGTTAGCAAAACTCAACGTAGAAACGAAGATAAGCATTAATACCAGTAAGCGCATGTTGCGATAAACTCCTGCTGGTGATATGAAAAATATGGCGTAATCAATATGTATTTTACTATTGATAACAAGCTATTTATTGTCATTAGACAAATGTGCGCAGATTATAGCTAAATCGACGCTCGCGGCTATCAATATTCAATCTTAAATTGAAAAAAAATATTTCAAGATGAGGTACTTTTTATTATCAAGTGAGTCGAGGTAAACATTGATTTATTAAATAAAAAAAAGCCCCTTAAAAAATAAGAGGCAAGTTGTACCATCGCTTATTATTATTCTGTCAATATGGGGTTAACCGAAATCACCGTTTACATAACCACGGGTACGGTCGTCGGTTGGGTTATTAAATAAATTTTGGGTTTCATCATGCTCAACTAATTCGCCCATTAAGAAGAACGCAGTACGATCTGATATACGACGAGCTTGTTGCATTGAATGGGTAACGATCACAATTGTAAATTCTTTTTTTAGTGACTCCATCAAATCTTCAATTTTCTTAGTGGCGATAGGGTCAAGTGCTGATGTTGGTTCGTCCATTAAAATAACTTCAGGTTTCATCGCTATCGTACGTGCAATACATAAGCGTTGTTGTTGACCACCCGATAAACTAAAAGCATGTAATTTTAAACGATCTTTTACTTCATCCCATAGGGCTGCACCACGTAATGATTGCTCAACGATAGTGTCTAAGGTTTTTTTGTCTTTGATACCTTGGGCTCGTAAGCCGTAAGCCACATTTTCATAGATACTCATTGGAAATGGGTTTGGTTTTTGAAATACCATTCCCACTTTAATGCGTAGCTGAGCGACATCTATATTGCCATAAACATTTTCATCATCGATGGTTAGTAACCCTTTAATGGTGACACCTTCGATTAAGTCATTCATACGGTTTAGACAACGTAATAACGTTGATTTACCACAGCCTGATGGTCCAATAAGTGCAGTGACTTGACGGTTAGGGATCGGTAAATTAATTTTCTTTAACGCTTGATTTTTACCGTAAAAAAGATCGAGGTTTTCAATATTAAATTTGTTCATGTTTGTATCCTTAGAATTTAGTAAGTCGCAGTATTAAAACGGCTGGCGATAAGCTTGGTTATTAGGTTGATGACAAGAACAACAATGATGAGCACCGTCGCAGTACCATAAGCTTGGTTCCACTCATGTACGGTGTAGAGTTCTTGCGTTAGCTTGTACAGGTGAACGGTAAGCGTGCGTCCAGAGTCTAAGACACTATCTGGAATACGTGCCACCATGCCTGCCGTCATAAATACCGGTGCTGATTCACCAATAACACGACCAACACTGAGGATAATAGCGGTCACAATACCAGGCATTGCGCTTGGAAGAATGAGTCGCCAAATGGTATAAATTTTAGATGCCCCCAATCCGTATGAACCTTCACGATAAGTTTGTGGCACTGCCATTAATGCTTCTTCCGTGGTCCGAATAATCACTGGAAGAATCAAAATACTTAACGTTAATGCGCCTGATAAAATGGAATAGCCAAAGCCGAGGATAACCACAAAAAAGGTCATACCGAAAAGGCCATAAATAATCGAGGGGATACCGGCTAAAGATTCAGTACAAAAACGGATAACTTTAACTAAGCGACTGCCTACTTTTGCATATTCAGTAAGATAGATTGCCGTCATGATGCCTAACGGTGCTGCGACAGAAATAGATGCAACGACCATGTACAGTGTCGAGACAATCATTGGCCAAATGCCAGATTCTTTACCGATTGTTGTATAGTTCGAGCTAATGAAAGACCAATCGACATGGGAAAGACCATTACTCAGAATGTACCACATGACCCATAATAAAAAGCCAACCGTTACGCCCGCTGATAACCAAATAAGACCAAGCGATAAATGATCTTTTAGTTTTTGTGCCGCGGGATTAGCATTTTCTAATCGGCGGTGTTGCGTTGATAGTGAGTGATTATTATTCATAATAGATTATCTCGCACGTTCACGGTTTAGATAAAGAAGGGCACCGTTTAACGTCATAATAAACATCAAGAGTACAATGCCTGTTGCGTACAATGCGCTAGCGTGAATGCCTGTTGCGTAAGACATCTCAATGGCAATATTTGCTGTTAACGTTCGAGCTGATTCAAGTAAACCTTCGGGCATTGCTGGGGAGTTACCCATTACCATAATAATCGCCATGGTTTCCCCTAGTGCGCGCGCCACGCCTAAAATAACGCCAGTCATAATACCTGAGCGTGCTGCTGGGACGATCAGTTTAAAAATAGTAAACATAGATGAAGCCCCCAGAGCTAAAGAACCTTCTTTATAAGCCCGTGGTACAGCACGAATTGAGGTTTCAGAGATAGTAATTACGGTTGGGAGGATCATTACCGCAAGTACAATGATTCCGGCAAGAATAGTGTTACCCGCTGGAACATTAAAAATTTCCTGAATAAGCGGTACAATAATGACCAAACCAAAGAAACCATAAACAACCGATGGGATACCCGCCAATAATTCAATCATGGGGCGAATAAGATTTGCTAGTGGTCTTGGTGCGACTTCTGCGATAAAAATTGCGGTTAATACGCCAATAGGTACACCAATCATTACCGCACCGGCTGTTGAAACCAGTGAAGCAACAATCATCGGTGCTATACCATAAAGTGCAGGTGGTAACCAATCAGTGCCAAGCACAATACCTGTAACACCTGAATGGGCAAAGGCAGCATAGCCTTCACGAAAAATAAAGTAGCCAATGGTCACGAGTGATAAAATACCGATTGCTGCACTAAGCATAAAAAGGTATTTAAAGAACATTTCGCGCCAGTCGATGCCTTTTTTCGATTTTAGCCGCGATGTAGCTTTGGTTGATTTTTCAATATTTGCGATGGTCATATTATCTACACTCCAGAAAGGATACCAATGAGTAGCCTATTTCTGAGAAGTCAAAAACGCTCAACCTCAATAAGTTGAGCGCTAAAATAAAAATTAGTTAATTGAGATGAAGCCTTTATCTGCAACGATCTGTTGTGCGGGTGGTGATTGAGCCCAAGTTAAGAAATCCAATGCTTCTTTTGATGGACGGCCTTCTTTGTAAACCACAATAAATGGACGTTGAACGCTATAATCACCGGCTTTAATAGCGGCGATTGATGGTTTATGACCGTCAATAGTTAGTGCTTTAACGGTGTTATCTACTGAACCTAGTGATATATAACCGATAGCAAAGGGGTTATTTGCAACGGTTGTTTTTAATTGGCCATTACCACTGGCAACTTGTGCTTTCTGGGATATAGCGGATACTTTGATGTCATTAATTTTTTTCGTCAGTGACATGATTTCTTCAAACGCACCGCGTGTACCTGATGCGGTATCACGAGTAGCAACAACGATAGGTTTATCGTCACCACCAACTTGGTTCCAGTTGGTGACATTACCTTTGTAGATTTCGGCAATTTGTTCTTTGGTTAAATCGGTAATAGGATTGTTGTTATTAACCACAACGGCGATGCCATCACGAGCAATAACCACTTCTTTTATTTGTGGTGATTCTTCAGATGTTTTTAAACCTCGAGATGACATCCCAAGGTCTGCAGAACCATCGTGAGCAACACGAATACCTGCTGATGATCCTGGGCCTTGTACTTCTACTGTCACATCGTTAGATTTTGCATAAGTCTCACCTAAAACTTCCATGAGGGGAGAAACAGAGCTAGAACCTACAACAGAGATAGTCTCGCCAGCGAACGCTGCAGTACTTACAACAATTGAACTTGCAACAACAACTGCGCTGATAATCTTTGTTTTCATTTTCCTAATCCTTTCTTGTTGGGCAAAACGCCAATAGGTTTGAATGAACACAGCAAAGATTAAAAAACTTATGTGACAGTAATGTTTCAGAAGTTTGAATACTCCGTGAATGTTGTAATAAATATCCAGTAAATCTGTAGCAATATGTTCGTTATTGTTTGTGTATACAAAGGTAGGAAAAGGAACCAATATTCAGTAAATAATGAGATGGGATATACTTTCAACTAGAAACAGTATTACTGCTAGCATAAGTATTGACGTATTTTAGTTGTCATGGCTTTTCTATTAGAGATAAAGGTTGTCGATGTTAAAAAAAGCACAGCAAATGATTGTTTTTAATGCCCTTACGAAACAACAAAGCTTTACTAAAGCTGCCCAGTTACTTGATATATCTCGAACTCAAGTCAGTAAATTGATTCAGCAATTGGAACAGCGACTTGGGGTGCAGTTGGTACAACGAACAACCCGATCATTTGCTTTAACCGAGTCGGGACGTTTATTTGCCAAACACTGTGAAAAAGTAGTGGAAGAAATAAATGAAGCCGAAAGTGAGTTATTAGGGAATGAAGATAATTCTCAAGGTCTGCTACGAGTGGGGATTGCGCAGTCTTTTGCATCAAATCATGTTGCGCCTTATATCAATGAGTTTCATGAACAATATCCATTGTTAAATTTAGAATTGAGTTTATTTGATCACCGTGTTGATTTAATTGCTGAACAACTCGATTTGTGGATTGGATTTATGGATTCGCCGCCAGAAGGTTTTGTTGCTCGGCATTTGAGTAATTGTGATTTTGTATTGGTGGCAAGCCCTGAATATTTAGCAACTCATGGTGTGCCTTATCAACCAAGTGATTTAACTGCGCATAATTGTATTATTTATTTTAGTCGTGAACGTAAAGACAATGTGTGGAGTTTTAGTCAGAAAAATGATAATCAGGATATTAAAGTGACGGGTAATTATCGGGTTGATTCTGCTGATGCAATCCGTGATGCCACTATTGCAGGGAATGGTATTGGTTATTTAGCAACGTATTTATTAACGGATGAAATACGTCAAGGTAAGTTAATTCGATTAATGCCAGATTGGCAACTTACTCAACATATGCCGTTGTATGCGGTTTATCCAAGACATAAGTTTTTACCTAATAAAGTGAATCTATTTATAGCTTTTATTCGACGTCATATAGATGCGGGCAATATTTTGTGTAAATGGTAATGATGTAAAAAACAGCGATCAAACGCAAACGGTTGGCTAAAAAGAACGTGAAAATGTTTCAAATTGTAACCATTGAAGGTAATAGTATCCCCTATAGGAACTAATTAGATGATTTTCGTTTGCTTAGCCTAAAAAAAACACAAAATAGAGGTAAATTGTTAAATTGTTGTTGTTTGTAGTAACAACTTGATCCTTGTCACAGTTTTTTTTATGAATACACTCTTTCCGCAATCGTTTACTACACCAAACATTGGGGAATGACTTTGCATTATCTTGTTGGCATGCTCGGTATTATTACTATTTTTGTCGTTGGTTTTTTATTTTCAGAAAATCGTTCAGCAGTTAATTGGCGCAGTGTATTAGGGGCTTTTTGTATTCAAGTCGTTTTTGCCGCTTTCATTTTATACATTCCTATCGGTCGTGTAGTGTTGAACAGCGTATCAGGTGCCGTATCTGGTATTCTTGAATATGGTCATGAAGGTACTGAGTTTCTTTTTGGTCAATTAGCACAATTTAAATTAGGCTTCATTTTTGCTGTTAACGTTTTGCCTTCAATTGTGTTTTTCTCCGCATTGATTTCTGTTTTGTATTACCTAGGTGTTATGAAATGGGTGATCAGTACTATTGGTGGTTTATTACAAAAACTATTAGGTACAACACGTACAGAATCAATGTCAGCAACGGCTAATATCTTTGTTGGTTCGGTAGAAGCACCATTGGTTGTTCGCCCTTTCTTAGCACGAATGACACGTTCAGAATTATTTGCAGTAATGGTTGGCGGTTTAGCGTCTGTTGCTGGTGGTACTATGGTTGGTTATGCAGGTTTAGGTGTTCAGCTTAAATACCTTATCGCTGCCAGCTTTATGTCTGCGCCTGCTGGTTTGATGATGGCTAAATTGATTGTGCCGCAAACTGAAGGTGTTCACACCATGGAAGAAGAAGATGATGGCGAAGAAGACGAGCCTGTTAACGTAGTCGATGCGGCTTCTCGTGGTGCTCTTAGTGGTTTACAAATCGCAATGGCTGTAGGTGCAAGCTTACTTGCTGTTATCAGTTTAATCGCGTTAGTGAATGGTGGTTTAGGTCACATTGGTAACGGGTTAGCATCTTTGGGTCACTGGTTGGGTTTTAACTGGGATGGCTTACATCAGCTTAGCCTCAATATGATTTTTGGTTACCTATTTGCACCTGTTGCTTGGCTAATTGGCATACCTTGGTCTGAAGCAACGACAGCTGCGAGTTTAATTGGTACTAAAATTGCTGTGAATGAATTTATTGCATTTGCAGAATTGATGAAGCCTGAAACGATTGCTAAATTGAGTGAGCATTCACAGGCAATTGTCACTTTTGCACTGTGTGGTTTTGCTAACCTAACATCTATTGCAATGCTAATGGGCGGATTAGGCGGTATTGTGCCTCAACGTCGCCCTGAAATAGCTCGTTTAGGTATGAAAGCTATTTTTGCTGCAACGTTGGCTAATCTAATGAGTGCGACGCTAGCGGGTTTATTTCTTCCTCTTTAAGAGTAGTATATTCAAATTGCACGATTAAAATAAACAGAGAGCTTAGCTCTCTGTTTTTGCATCTGAATAACGCATTAATAATGGGAGAATAATCGATGAAGTCTGATAGTGACAAACTCATCGCCAAACACGAACAATTGATTCATAGTGAAGGCTTAACGGTGTCTTCACATACTCAACGGGATGATGGTGAGTGGATACAGCATTCATTGATGATTGACGGTTATAACGTGCCTTTTAAGTTTAAACGAAAATCAAAATACAAAAGCCTTGCTGGTGCCAAAGTGAATATGACTTATTATATTGATATTGTTATTGTAGCTGGTTTAGAATTTGAAATAATGAAAGTAGTTCGCATTAAGCGTTCTTAATATTAACAAGGAAAAAGAATGAATTGGTACTTTGCAGTTCTTAGTAAATATGCTCAATTTCAAGGACGTTCACGTAGAAAAGAATTTTGGTTTTTTACCTTAATTAATGCATTTATAAGTATGGTTTGTAGCTTTGCGGATACTACATTGCAGCTACCAGTATTAGTCGAAGGCTATGGTGTGTTAGCTGCATTATATGCTGCTTTTGCTTTTATACCCACAGTTGCCGTAACAGTGCGTCGTTTACATGATCAAGATCGTACTGGCTGGTGGGCACTGATCATGTTGATACCGATTGTTGGTATTTTAGTACTACTTTATTTTATGCTGCAAGACAGCACAGTAGGAAATAATCGTTTTGGTAGTAATCCTAAACAGAATAATAGTACGACGTTTAGCGTTTAATTCTGTTTATATATTGGCTAAATGAATATTGCCCAGTCTTTGGATTGGGTTTTTTTATTGAATAAAAACAGAATCATTCATTTCATTCCTGAACAATGTGCTTTAGTATGAAGTTATTAGCTGACCAAGCTGTTTTGACCGAAACAGTATTTATATTCTGACTGAATATTGCTAATAGACTGGGTTTCATCGTTTAGGAGTACGATAATGACGCAACAGTATCAATATAAACACCACCAACCCCCCTCATCGTTGGTATCACATAATTTTATTACTGCTGCGATATGCACTGTAATGGTCTTTTTTTCTGCTTCTTATTTTAGCCTCCGATTTAGTAACGGTTCTCTGTAACCGCACTTGTTTTTGATTAAAAAATCACACGTTACTACTAATGTATCTGATCATCGATATATGGATTGCTATATCTAACAATAAGAACAAAGGAAAATATGAATACTAAATTATTAGGAAGTTCGCTTATTATTGCGGGAACTGCATTAGGTGCAGGAATGCTCGCCATACCAATGGTCTTGGCACAATTTGGGTTGCTTTCAGGCTCTTTATTGATGCTGCTTATTTGGAGTGGCACGACTTATGCTGCTTTATTATTATTAGAAGCGAGTATCAAAGTCGGTGGCGGTTTAGGCATGAACACCATTGCCCGAAAAACACTGGGTAAAGGTGGGCAAGTAGTCACAAACGGATTACTTTATGCATTATTAGTCTGTTTATTAATGGCTTATATTATTGGTGCCGGTGATTTATTACAAAAATTAACGACTGGTTTTGGTTTTGACTTATCAATGCTACACAGCCAGATTATCTTTACTGTTCTTGCTGGTTGTATTGTTGCGGCTGGAACGGGGGTGGTTGATAAGCTTAATCGTGTTTTATTTTTAATAATGGTTGCTGTGCTAATTATTACATTATGTGCGTTGATACCCGGCATGAGCTTTAATCACTTTTTTGAAGCGACCAATAATAGCAATATTGATTTAATAAAAACTAGTGCAGTATTGTTCACTAGCTTTGGTTTCTTTCCTGTTATTCCTTCATTAGTGTCATACAATGATAAAGCTAGCCATAAGCAATTAAGAAATATGGTGTTATTAGGCTCATTGATTCCATTGGGTTGTTATTTGTTATGGTTATATGCTGTTGTGGGGAGTTTATCTGCTGATCAATTGATTAAATTTGATAATGTTTCTGTACTTATCGATGCATTGAGTACCCGTTTTGCAGGTATACATGTCATTTTATCTGTGTTTACTGGATTAGCATTGCTAACATCATTCTTGGGTGTAGCGATGTCGCTGTTTGATCAGAATGTTGATTTGTTCAGACAAAATCGAGTGGTGACCTACGTCCTTACTTTTATCTTGCCTTTGTTAGGAGCAATCTTTGCAGCAAACCAATTCTTATCTGTTTTGAGCTATGCTGGATTAATATTAGTATTTATTGCGGTCTTTATACCGATGTTAATGATTCACAATATAAGAAAATCTACTCAAACAGTACCAAGTTCTGATTATCAAGTTGCAGGGGGATCATTAGCAATGTTAATGAGTTTACTCTTTGGCTGTTTTTTAATTGGTGCTCAACTTATTTAGTAAGATAAAAATGGACATAAGACGCTCATCAATGATGGGCGTTTTTTCTACCACTAGAGAGCACAGAAGTGTCTCAATTGAGAAGAGAGTAGGGTAGCAGATTGACCGATCTGGAATACCCTGAAAGCACTTTATATGACCAATATAAAGTTTAATCATTAAGGTCTATCATCTACTAGGAGTACGAAGTAATATCGTAAGCAGTTGATATATTTAATTGATGTAATCATACAAACTTTCAGCAATGAGGGCTATCCTCTGGGCGTTTTTAGCTATGGTGATTTTTTGCTAAAAGTGTAAACTTTAAATTACACAATGTATCTTTGGGATCTAATCTTGCTACTTTTTTATTAGGTGAGTGATTAGTGTTGTTTTATTTTCTAGTGATTAGAATGGTTGCAGGTATTTGTAGATGTTATGGGATAAAGCTTTAACAGTTGCTAAAAATGCAAGTGAAGCACAAGTATTGCTGCCAATTGCGACCATGAGCTCAGTCGTTTCTGAGCAGGGAATTGATTTTTTTATTAAGATAATGAATGATAATCTTAATAAAAAAATGCGACAAGGGCAGACACCGCATAATCCCTTCTTGCCTTACGATGAGCAAATGTTTGTTGATACTGTTGGCCATGAACATGTATGTTTATTAAATAAATATCCTGTTGGTGAACCACATTTACTTATTTGTAGTAAAGCGTTTGTTAGTCAATCATCTTTACTTGATCTTTACGATTTCTCAGCTTGGATCCAAGGTATTACTTATCCCAACGTGCTTGGATTTTTTAACTCAGCATCAGAAGCGGGTGCAAGTCAGCGCCATCGACATATGCAGTTAATAAAAACCGCAGTACCGTTAGAAGATATGATTTTGTCAGGAAAGCTACCGTTTAAACATAAATTATTTACGTTTGATCGTATCAATAGTGAAAAGGCATATTTTTGCTATTTGGCTGCTATGCATGATTTAGGATTAACACCTAAAAATGTCACTTTGAATATTAATGAACCAATAGAGTGCTTACCTTACAATATTCTATTAACCCAACATTGGATGTTAGTGATCCCTCGGTTAACCAATCATGTTGGTAGTATTTTTGCTAATGCACTTAATTACTCTGGTTGTTTTTTAGTCAAAGATCAGCAGCAATATGATTGGCTAACGGACTATGGTTGTTTACGGTTATTGACTGAATGTGTTGCACCATAAACTGAATATTGAA
>CAMQXY010000088.1 GCA_947039005.1 uncultured Photobacterium sp. | reverse complement strand
CGTTTTGCCGTTTTGCCGTTTTGCCGTTTTGCCGTTTTGCCGTTTTGCCGTTTTGCCGTTTTGTCTAAGTGTAGTTACTCATGGTTGATATGCAATGTTATGGCTGTCCTTTGTTTTTTTTGTTATTGTTTTTTGCCATTTAAATTCAACATGTGATGAACAGATTGCCTATCGCCTTCGCGGGCATCACTGTAGGGAATTGCGGTATTGTAAATTGTAAACAGAGCATTCAGTACGATACCGAATACTCTATTCTTTAATACTCAGTTATTGCAGAGAGGTGAGAATTTATTGCCAGTTTGGATTTTGGCTTAATGCTTGAGTAAATACACTTTTCACTTGTTGATCAGGTTCGCCAATATATTGATATGTCGCATAGATACTTGGCGTATTAAGGGCATCTGGTACATCTTTCACATGCACGATCATTGAATATTTTTTATTATTATCAGCAGTTAAGGTGATCATAAAATCACTAGCACAATCATGAGGCTTACAATAAGAAACAGCATCATAAGTATGCCCACCCATCACAATCGCCTCTAATGGTGATGTCACGGTATCGTCTTTGATCCAATCTGGGAGTTGTTTTTCAACACTTGCTATCGATTGAACCGCATTCGCAGCTGCGACATTGGCACTTGTCTGAGATGACACTGTATGAGAGCTATTACACCCCACCAACATGACACTGATAGCAGCCACTAACCACAATTTTTTCATTCTGACTCTTATACCCAAAAGTTAGGTTTATAATTAAAATATAAGTAATCAACATCATATAGCGAGATCACATATAATAACTATTACTTTATTCCTTAAAGAATATATAAGGTGTTATTGGGGTATATTTTATTCAATGACAACACAAAATAGCTAATGATCTCATCGAAAATAATCAAATAGCATACCTTATTATTGTTTTTTAGGTTATGGTATCGATAATTGAACAAAAGAAGTGATGATATGCCACTAATTACAGAAAAACTGATTACTTTAAAAAACGCGTGGATGGCTAGCCATATTACTGATGCTGAATTTCCAACCCCATTAAGTGAAAAAGGTTTACATCTGTATCAACTTGCACACTCAGAATTGTCAACACACATTGTTGACTCAATGACCTATTCGAGTGAATCATCGTTAACTTTTTACCCCGTAGATTGCCACCCTCTCACTATTCGTTATGCTCTAGTATATTCAAGCTATTGGCAACAAGAAGACCAACAGCAAGCGGTTATTGAATATCTCACCCAAATCATGTTTGACGCTGATGTAAACGCACAACTTTATGTGGGTTTTTACAAGGGTAAACCCGCAGCAACTGGCATGATTTATACCGACATAATCGAAGATAAAAAAGCATCGTTAGTAAGTGATATACATACTCTTCCACTACCTAACCAAACACAAATGATGCACGATATGGAGCAATACTTATTAAGTGTTGCTCAACAAGCCTCAACGACTGTGGTATTGCAAAAATAATACTGATGATCAAGATGTAATAATATTGCATCTTGATTTTTATTATCCATCCTCAAAAAACTTGTTAGTACTCCTTTTTGACGCTTTAATAAACTCTGCCATAATTACTTATATAAATTCATTTATAGCTATGCAAATTGCATCACCAATAAATTAATAGAATAAGGGTTGATATGAAGGGAATCATTTTTACCGAATTTCTTACTATTGTAGAAAATCAATTTGGTTTAGATATCAGTCAACAAATGCTTGATAACGCTAACGATAGTGGTATTTATACGGCTATTGGTAGCTATGATCACCACCAACTTATTAAGCTCATTATGAGCCTAAGCCATATTACTAATATTCCCGCATCACAGCTTCAACAAACCTATGGGCGATTGGTCTTTCCAGTACTATTACGCGCCCTGCCCATTCCAGATATTGAAACTGATAATACATTTCGTTTTATAGAAAAAGTTGAACAGTATATTCATCTTGAAGTTAAAAAACTTTACCCAGATGCAACTCCACCTAAGTTTATTTTTAGTGATCAAACACAATCAACGATGACGATGGATTATCATTCAGCACGCTGTATGGGCTATGTGTGTATGGGATTATTAGAAGGCTGCGCTGATTATTTTAATCAATCACTAACCATCACAATGCAGCCTATGAATGCCACTCAAAGTCATGTCAGATTTTCATTAACACTTACTGGTGACTAACATGGATGCTAAACGCCATATTATGTTATTAGAGCTTAAACTAGAGCGAGAACATGCTTCTCGAGTTATGGCAGAAAAACTATTAGAAGTGAAAAGTCGCGAGCTTTTCGCCACAAATCATATACTTGAAACATCATTAGAAAAACTACGGTTACAAGCTGAATTAGACTCAGAACAACTTACTTATCAAACTAAAATTGAAAACTTGTTGCTAACTTATGCTCGGCTATTTTTAAAGCAACCTCCCTCACGTAATAATATCCAACAATTAATCGAGAGCCTTGTTGATGGGCGCTATATTAGTGCATGCTATATTTCTATTATGCCCATTGAAAACATTACCATCAGTGGTGATTATTGCAGCGGTCGACAACAGCAATGGCAACCACCAGCAGATCTTCTTAATAAAGTATCATTATGGGAACCCAATACTCAACTTTATTGGATAGCGCTTATCAATAGTCGCGGTCTTGTTGGTTATTTCGCTGCAAGAATATCAAGACCTAAAAATACTCTTCATATTATCCAGCAACGCTTGGCACTATTTTGTGAATTATTTCGTTCTGCAATTGGGCGTCAAATCACACTTAGCCAAGCCATTCATGCTCGTCAACGAGCTGAAGATTCAGAACAATCTACCCGTGATTTTTTAGCAATGATCAATCATGAATTACGTACCCCACTCAATGGGTTATTAGGCTCTGCCGAACTATTACAAGATACGCAACTAGATCCTAATCAACATAAATTACTAACGACCTTAAACCATTCAGGTGAACTACTACGCGCAATTATTAATGACCTGCTTGATTACAGTAAAATTAATGCCGGGATGTTGGAGTTAATAGAGAAACCATTCGATAGTCATTTGTTGGTCATCAAACTAAGAGATATATTCTCACATTGTGCTTTAGAAAAACGTCTCGATTTTAGTATTGATTATGACACAGATATTCCGCGTTCAATTCGTGCTGATGAAGATCGGCTTAAACAAATCTACGTCAATCTCATTGCTAATGCGATAAAATTCACTCAACAAGGTTTTGTGCGTGCCACATTTAGTTGGGTCAATAATTATCTTATCTTCACGGTTCAAGATAGTGGCTGTGGAATTGAAAAACAACAACAGCACAAATTATTTAAACCATTTAGTCAGGTTGATATTTCGAGTAAACGTAGTCATGAGGGCACTGGTTTAGGGCTGGCTATTTGTAAACAATTGTGCGAACAAATGCACGGTGATATTACCTTAAGCAGTGAGCCCAATAAAGGCACTATCTTTTCAGTCTCACTGCCATTAGCTATCAGTACGTTAGATGAAACCCTTTCAAACCATCCCCCTGTTACACATAAAGCATTACAAAAATTGAAAATATTGGTTGTTGAAGATCTTAAAACTAACCAAATGATCATTCAATTAATGCTTCAAAAACATAACATTGGCGTTACTATCGTTGATAATGGGCTTGCCGCGTTAGATATCATCGCTAAGCAAGCATTTGATATTGTATTAATGGATTGTCGAATGCCAATTATGGATGGCTATTGCGCTACCAAAACACTGCGTAAGCAACAATTTAAGAAGCCGATTATTGCATTAACCGCAGGCACTACAACCGCAGAGCGTGAAGCCTGTATAAATGCTGGTATGGATGATATTTTATGTAAACCCTATATGGCATCTGAGTTACTTGCGATGTTGAACTTATGGTGTAATACAACACCACGTCCAAGTCA
This sequence comes from uncultured Photobacterium sp., assembly GCA_947039005.1. Taxonomy (GTDB): domain Bacteria; phylum Pseudomonadota; class Gammaproteobacteria; order Enterobacterales; family Vibrionaceae; genus Photobacterium. The sequence goes on along the minus strand of CAMQXY010000088.1, from coordinate 9,423 downwards.
GCCGTGAGCCGTGAGCCGTGAGCCAAACTCTGACATCACGGCCACTCAAAGACCATATTACGGTACTTTAGCCACTGAACTCATTCCATTACTCAGCCCTGCAAGTGAGGGGGATGGTTGTTGAACTAATTCATCCGCTTGAGGGCTTAATGTCGGTTTCAGCAATACATATTCCATGATATCACGAGCAAATGGTGCCGCATGCCAACCCCAACCGCCGTGCTCTAATACCACTGTGACTAAAATACTCGGATCATTAGCAGGTGCAAAACCGGTAAATAACGCATGATCTTTAAAATGCTCAGCTACCTCATTTGCGTCGTAGTGCTGAGTATCTTTCAATGAATACACCTGACTTGTACCCGTTTTACCTGCTACTTGAAACGGCATATTCTGGAACATCTGCCGAGCAGTACCTTTTTCAACGACCAGCTCCATACCCTTTTTAATGATCGCCCAATCTTTTTTAGGCACCGAGCTTAATGGCTTAAAATCAGCAAAAGTAACAGGTTGTTGAACCTTACCGTCAATAATGTCTTTCAATAAATGTGGTCGATGCTCAACCCCATCCTCTGCAACCACAGATGTTGCTTTCGCTATCTGTATTGGAGTTGCCGTCCAATAACCTTGACCAATACCTAATGGTACCGTATCACCTTGCATCCAAGGCCGATGGAAACGCGACATTTTCCATGCTCGTGTTGGCATAATACCAGTAGAATCTTCGTCGATATCAATGCCTGAATGTTGACCATAACCAAATTTTGTCATCCACATTGACAAACGATCAATACCTAAATCATAAGCCACTTGATAAAAATAAGTATTTACTGACATTTCAATGGCTTTATAAATATCAACATTGGCAAAACCTTGTACTCTATCATCTCGGAATTTACGGCTTTTACTATTAGGAATACGCCAAAATCCATGATTATTACGTACCGTATTAACGGTGATCACACCCGTTGTTAATCCTGCCGCGGCAAGTTCAGGTTTTACCGTTGACCCTGGTGGATATAATCCCAATGTTACTCGGTTTATTAACGGATGAGCTGGATCATTAAGCAATTGAGCATACGCTTTCGATGAAATACCATTAACAAACAAATTAGGGTTATAACTAGGGCTTGAAACCATCGCCAAAATTGCCCCATTTTTAGGGTTCATAGCAACAATTGCACCACGGCGAACTTTAGTCACCATTAATCCTGTGATTGGATCTTTTTGTTGTAATGTCAGTAATTTTTGCGCATACAGCTGCAAGTTAATATCAATGGTTAATTTTAAATCTTTACCAGCAACGGGAGGAACATAAGATAATGTCCGAACAACGCGACCATGGCTGTTTACTTCTACTGTCTCATAACCTGTTTTTCCATGTAGCATATCTTCATAATAATGTTCAATGCCTAACTTGCCGATAGTGCGGGTTGCTTTATAGTTATCGTATTTTCCACTCTTTTTTAAAGCTGCAATATCGCGATCATTAATTTTCCCAACATAACCTAATAAGTGAGTTAACGCTGCACCATAAGGATAATAACGCTCAAGATGTGCATCAATATTAACCCCAGGATATTCAAATTCATTAACTGAAAATACTGCTACCTGTTTATTATTCATATGCGCAATGAGCGTTACAGGTTTGAAAGCTAGGGTATGTAATTTTGCTTTATTAAACGCAGCAATATCTTGATCGGATATTCCTAATAATGGTTGAAGCTGCATTAACACCTGTGGCAGATTTTTGACTTGATCAGGGATTATCTCTAATGAACAGACAGGTATATTATCAGCAAGTATCACACCATTACGATCATAAATACGACCACGATTGGGCGCAACGGGGATCAATTTAATACTATTATTATTAGAACGCGCTTTATATTCACTATAATCTTGTACTTGCAAATGATAAAGATTAGCAATTAATACGCAGGTTAAAATAAGAATACCAATAAAAGCTTGGATCGCTCGACGAATAAATAAGGCTTTTTCTTGCTTGTGATCGCGTATCTGGTGGCGGTGTATTTTTTTCATAGAACGTTTAATTGGCTCATAATCAGGGGCGAGAATTCGCCAACGTTCAAATAATAACATCAGATCGATTTCTATAAAGCATATAATGTGCTATAAAAATTTATAGATGGCATATACAACTTTAACTGCTGATTATTTAACCACTAATAATATTATAAAATTAACACGCTACGATTTACAACCCATGCGATAACGATACAATACTCGTCTTATTACTGCTAAAGATTTTAAAATGATTAATTCCCAGCCTGCGAATAGCGTTATTGTACTCGACTTTGAAACTACTGGCCTTTCGCCAACTCAGGGTGATAGAGCCATCGAGATTGGTGCTGTGAAACTTGAAAATGGTAAAGTCGTTGCTCATTTCCAACAATTAATGAACCCAGGTTTTCGTGTCAGTGGTTTTATCGAAAACTATACTGGTATCAGTAATAATATGTTACGTACTGCCCCGTGCTGTGAGGAAGTCATGGCCAATTTTGCTGACTTTATTGGTAACGCTAACCTTGTTGCTCACAACGCCTCTTTTGATCAACGTTTTCTCAATGCTGAACTTGCATTGATAGATCGCCAATATAGTGATCAATTTGCATGTTCAATGCTTATTGCACGTCGTTTATATCAACATGCCCCTAATCACAAGCTCGGTACTTTGGTGGAATATAAACATATTCACCATGATGGTGTATTTCACCGAGCATTAGCCGACTCCGAAATGACAGCACGCTTATGGCTTACAATGATTGACGACATGAAACGGCAATATGGCATTAATGACGTACCATTTTCATTAATGCAAAAATTCGCCAAAACCCCTAAAGCAAATATCAATAAATTATTTGCTTAACATCATTCTATAAAAAGCACCGCTATCATTAACGTGTCACTCTGGTATGCTACATATCAATAATTTAGCGTAATCATAAAGCCCTAGTTATACACTTCGGCTTATTATTTACTGAGAGTGTGTAGTGTGCCAAACGTTAATCAGCCTTCTTATGAAGTGCCACGACCCACGGTTAAAATTGCCAGTTTTAACTTATTAAATTATCTTGAGCCACCGATGGCTTATTATGATTTCCAAAACATTTACACCACGGAACAATGGCATAAAAAGCAAACATGGATAACGCGGTTTCTTGATAAAAACCAACCTGATATTATTGGTTTTCAAGAAGTATTCAGTAGCGAGAGTCTACAATCACTGTTGGAAAAAGCGGGTTACCCTTATTATGCGGTGATTGATTCTCCCACAGTGATTGATGATTTTATTTACCGTAGCCCTGTTGTTGCCATTGCTTCAAAATTTCCAATCACTGAAATCGCAACAGTTACAGCAGATCAGCAAGCCGCAACATTACTCGGTTTACATGATTTTAACTTTAGTCGAAAACCACTGCGAGCCACGATTGATATTCCACACGTTGGCTTAACTGACTGTTATGTCACGCATTTAAAATCAAAACGTTCATTATTTGATGATCCACTCCCAGATACGATTGTGCCATCAGATACGGCATTATCACGTTTTGCTGGCCAGCGTTTAGGCAGTTGGGGCTCAGCGATGTTACGTGGTACTGAAGCGAATTTATTATTATTAGCAATACTAAAGCAACGTGAATCAAGCACGCGTCCAATGTTACTCATGGGCGATTTCAATGACGAACTATCAAGTTCATGTTTAGAACAACTGATAGCAGGTAATGTTTTTGGGATGTCTGATAGTGATATTGAGCGTTTAATTGGCTATTACCGTCTTTATGATAGCTGGAACTTATTTACCCAAAACACTGAACAACCTAACCTGCCTCGCCCACCGACTCACTATTTTGGTGCTAAAACCTCGGTGCTTGATTATATTTTATTATCACAAGAGTTTAATGCTCAATTCTTAGGTTCACTGTTTGAAGTCAGTGATTATCATACTGAAAACAAGCATTTAATTAACAGTAGCTTTGATGAAGACGGCTATAGTACCGATCATGCCATCCCCTGCGTGACGTTGTCACTAAGAAGCTAGTTAAGCTAATTTTAGATAAAAAAAACCAGCGTTATGATTATTCATCATTACACGCTGGTTCTATTGCTCAGCTTAACTAAATCTGCTGATTCAACCGCTAAACAATTTTAGTTAGCAGTTACTGCTGGCTTGCGGTTACGCTGAGGCGTACGACGAGGTGGCTTGCCATCTGTTACTTTAGCATCAGTAGGACGTGGTTTACGTGCAGGTTTTGCACCTTCACTACGTGGCGCATCATCACTACGTGGTGTTGCTCTACGTCGAGAAGCTGGCTTACTGTTAGAATAAGAACGCTTTTCGCCATTAGAATTTGGCTTCTTCGCCGTTTTAGGCTGAAGAGGACGTGTATCTAATCGTGATACTGGTAGATTAATTGACGGTTCAAAACCTTCAATAATTTCACGATCTAAGATTTGCTTCGTTAGACGCTCAATTGCAATCAAATCACCAAATTCATCAGCACAAACTAATGAAATTGCTTCACCAACACAACCAGCACGGCCAGTACGACCGATACGGTGAACGTAATCTTCAGCAACATGTGGTAATTCAAAGTTAACCACTTGTGGCAATTGTTCGATATCTAAACCACGCGCAGCAATATCCGTTGCAACAAGTACACGAACGTCGCCTGACTTAAAGTTTGCTAGTGCTTTTGTACGTGCGCCTTGGCTCTTATTACCGTGAATAGCAGCAGATGAAATACCACGGCTTTCTAAGTGAGTCGCTAATCGGTTAGCGCCGTGTTTAGTTTTAGTAAACACTAGCACTTGTTTCCATTTACGCTCATTTAACAGCTTCGTTAATAAGTTTGCTTTTTTCTTTTGATCAACAGGGCAAATCCACTGTTTAACCGTCGGTGCAGTTTGGTTGCGTGGATTAACATCAATCTCAACCGGATTATTCACTAAGCCTTTAGCAAGCGCACGAATATCATCAGAGAATGTTGCTGAAAACAGTAAGTTTTGACGTTGTTTTGGTAATAACGCTAAAATTTTACGAATATCACGAATAAAGCCCATATCTAACATACGGTCAGCTTCATCCAAGACAAGGATTTCAACATCACGGAATTTAACCGCATTCTGGCTGTGTAGATCCATTAGGCGACCAGGTGTTGCAACTAAAACATCAGCACCTTGACGTAGACGATTGATTTGTTGATTGGCTTTTACACCACCAAATACAACCGCTGAATTGATTGGTAAATTTTTGCTATATTTTGCAACATTCTCACCAACTTGAGCCGCAAGCTCACGGGTTGGCGTTAGAATAAGTGCACGAATATGATGTGAACGAGCAGGTTGACCACCAGATAATTTTTCTAGTAGCGGCAATGTAAAACCTGCTGTTTTGCCTGTACCCGTTTGTGCCGCCGCCATGACATCCTTGCCTTCCAGAATCGCGGGAATTGCTTGCGCTTGAATTGGGGATGGTGTTTCGTAGCCTTGCTTAGCAACGGCTTCAAGAATTGGGGCGGATAGGCCTAAAGAGGCAAAACTCATAGCATCTCTCTTGTATAAATTAAACGCATAATCGCGTAGTAGATCGCTCATCTAATGATAAGCAAGCAATCACCCTATTACATTAGTAATAGGCATGATGCGAAAAAACAGAAAGACGATCAATATCATGTTTCTGTTTAAATATAATATTACCGTTTGTTCAACTAATTACTTAGCGACAGACTCGATGTCAACAGTTGTGTTAGACACCATATCGACGTTATCTGCAGATTGTGCAGCAACAGCATCGAGCTCGGCACGTTCTGCTTTAGAAATATAACGAGGCTTAGTGCTTTTATTAAGCTTAGCGTTCGCCTTCTTCATTCTCTTTTTTAGCGTTTCGTTAATTTTTTTCTTTCTATTCATAATCGTGTCAGCTGATATTTTGAGCCATTTTCAAACAGGGAGCTGATTGTAATCATTCGCGGCTGAATAACAAGCATTATCCTCATAATGCAATTATAAAAGCCAAATTATCATCTACAACACAGCTGAACATAACTAATTAGACTATTACTAATAACATCAAAATTATTAAAAGGTATAAACAATGTCTGTTCGGCAAACTGTCACCGTTTTATTGTTTGAACAATTTGAACTACTTGATGCGTTAGGTCCACTGCACATGTTTGGCTTATTGCCAGAATACTATCAATTACAAATTATCACGCCCGACGGTCAACACGTTACAAGCACTCAAGGAATCAGTATTCAACCCATGCTCAGTTTTAATGATGCTATATCGGCAGGGATCTTAATTATTCCAGGAGGCGTTGGCATTCGATTCGCTACTCATAACAAAGACATTTTAGCCTGGTTAAAAAAAGCTGCGCCACAGCAAAACATTGTGTGTTCGACTTCTACTGGGGCGGCATTACTTGCTAATGTAGGTTTGCTTAATAATGGCAAAGCGACCACAACACAAAAGCATCTTGACTGGGTATGCCAATTCGGTCGCAATATCCAATGGCAAACCTCTGCTCGTTGGGTTCGTAGTGATAATATTTTTACCGCATCCGGCTGTTCTGCCAGCATTGATATGTCACTCGCCATTATCGGTCATCAGCATGGTGACTCTATCGCTCGTCGTATTGCTGCTGACACTGAATATTTGTGGCTAAATGACCCAAATGATGACCCTTTTGCACCACTACATTTAGTGAAATAATTAATCTAACGATTGATAAACTGAGTTACTGCCACATTACATAGCTTTTTACTGAAATTGCACTCTTGAGTAAGTCGATAAGCGGCATTGCGCGAACAGTAATACTAATTTCAGGTTCATTGTCATTATTATCATTGTCATTGTCATTGTCATTGTCATTGTCATTGGATGACTCTACATCCTGACATGAAGCTTGCTGTTGTTTTACAAGGGCTATATTTTTTTCTAAATTAGCCAGAGCACTTGCAACATCTTCTGCTTTTATCGCGCCTGGTACGTCTGTGGCGAACTCCATCATAGTAATTAATGTCTGTGCCATATCACCAAACATGATTACATTACTATGCGCTTTACTACTAAACGTTACTAACATTTACGCCTCCAATCTTTAAAAATATATATAACTATTTATATACATTTAACCATATATCTATTATTTATTACATTATGAACACATCACGATACGATCAATTATCAACATCATGTAAGCATACGCTTGTATATGGTAATAATATGCGTATAATTCTCATTATCTACTGAATGAATAAAAACATTTTTAAATATGACCATCTTGAGCTATTTCTTTATCCTTTTGTTATCTATATTGACAGGGTGTGATAGAGAAAGTTACATTGATTATTCTTCTTTTAATATCAAGCCTGAAATCATTTCATCTCAAGAACATAAAGGTTTTATCATTACAGATACCTGTAGTCCATTTTATACACCAATAGAATTTGAAAATCTTGAGCGCACATCAAAAGCATTAATAAATTCTAATTGGTTATCTAATCCACATTATCTAGAAGATATTAATCATTTAGTTTATCTATTTAGTAATACTAATATTAAAAATTCCGACATTTTCATTCAAACACTAAATAATAGTGCTTTAATCTATAAAAAAAACATGACTGAAGTGAATATGTTAAAAAGAAAAATTCAAACTGATATTAACTATGAATTAGATTATTATCAACAAGCGATCGCATCACTAAATACACACTTATATATTATCCAGACGCATGAACAACAGCAAATTGAAAACATCTCTATCATAAAAAGTAACATTCGAAAAAAACAACAATATTATACTAAATTACGCCGTTCTTTAAGAGAGAACTTACAGACTATTCTACATGATAATGACCTTATTTTTGATATTATTTCAGATATTAAATTTAAATACACAGAAAACAATACGCTCTATTGCTCAAAATATTTAGGTGCGTATCAACAACTTGTGTCCTCATCCTCTCACGCTTGTATTTATTATAATAAAGAAGACTTGATAGCCAAAGTACCAACAAAACATCAACAACAAATAAATGTTACTTTAAATAAATACATACCAAAATTATGGGATACAATGGTACAACTCAATGGCTATTTTGAATCAGATTATAACAAGCAAGTTTTCGAACACTATTTACAAAAAGATTTAATTATTGCCAATAATAATTTAGCCATAAAACGTACCCTCAATCATGAACAACAGTCTTATCACTCTATAGAAAAACAACTAAATAGGCTCAAACAATTAAATCAACAAATGTCTACTATTATGAACAGTGACCTACTTGATGATAATAATAAGGTTAACATTTCAACGTCTGAATTCTATAAAGAACTATCACCACTATTAATTAATGGTAGAATAAATGATCCAATTATTAATTTTTCTTTACTTTATAATAATAAAAATTTAATTAAAAACTTCACCCATGAATACGCGACAAAAATACTTAATGAATACCCAAAAATATTAACATTCAATATAACGAGTAATGGTACTTTTACATTACCTAAGATACGGGAACATCACTATAAAATAGTCATTGATATCAAAGATAGTTACAGCATCACTTATAATTATAATAGCCAAAATATATTAGCATCACCGCCAACAAAATTGACTCAAAAAAATCCAAATACAATGTCAATGGAAAACAATCTAAACCAAATTATTAGCCAACAATTATTTAACAAATGGGCTAATAGTTAACCCTATTATTATTGATTAAAAACCTAAACTTTTTGCTGTTTTCATCCACGCTTTAGCGATTGTTGTATCATTATTTATATTAGGCATCATTTCAATAATATGTACTATCGTTGCATTATTACCATGACAACTTAAATCATAAGCAGCAATAGAAGTATAAAAAAGTGGTTGCTGTGAACCTGATAGGCTACACCAATTTTTGGTTAAGTTACCCCCTTTCTCTAGACAAACATGAGTAATAAAATGTTGATACTTAACCATCGCTGATTGATGATCTTCGCTGCACCAAATTTGTTGATAATCCATATAGCCTAATGTGGGGTGGTAAACAATATTTTGCTCAGGCTGTGGGGCTATTGTTTGATTATTAATATATGCCTGTGTTGCCGTAATCACACTTAATTGCGTTGCATTTATATCAGCTGCATAAGCTAGATTAAAACATGCACCATATAAAAAAGAGCACATCCATATCATTTTTACAGTGTGCTTCCATTTTAGGTTACGCATCATCCTCTCCTTAGTCAGTTATGAAAGACGAATTAACACTACCTTAAATTAACCACAAACAATAAGTACCACTAAATAGTAACAACTCCTTTGAAAAGTAATAGTATTCTTAACAAATAAAAAGAACAGATAGTGTCCTATTTACTGTACATCCTTAATTATTAACTCTCAC
>CAMQXY010000087.1 GCA_947039005.1 uncultured Photobacterium sp. | reverse complement strand
AACAAACACATCTTTCTGCTAAACAAGTAGAAGATGCAATCAAGGATATCCTTGAACATATGGCGAACACACTTGCAGAAGGTGATCGCATTGAGATCCGTGGCTTTGGTAGCTTCTCTTTGCATTACCGTGCTCCTCGCGTTGGCCGTAATCCAAAGACAGGTGATAAAGTTGAGTTGGACGGCAAGTACGTTCCTCACTTTAAGCCAGGAAAAGAATTACGTGACCGTGTTAATGCATCAATAGCTGCTTAACCGCGAATAGAACAAAAAAACGGCATACTCTCGGTATGCCGTTTTTTTATGTCTATAGATCATGGTTTGATCAGTAAAATTACTGCATAATCAGTAATTATAATTTAGATTTAGTGAGAGGATTCACGATGAAGATTTTAGGAATTATTGTTCTAGTAGCCGCATTTTTAATCACCCTGGCTCTTGGCGCGCAAAATCAAATAATGGTTAGCTTTGATTATTTAATTGCTCAGGGTGAATTCCAACTTTCTACGCTATTGGGTACAGCATTTGGTGCTGGTTTTGTTATTGGTTGGGTTATTTGTGGTACCTTATACCTTAAAGCTCGTTTTGCTAAAAACCGTTTAATGAAAAAAGTAACGAAGCAACAACAAGAACTCGATCAGCTTCGTGCTAAGCCTATTAAGGAATAAAAATTAATGCTTGAATTGTTGTTCCTACTTTTACCAATTGCAGCTGCTTATGGCTGGTATATGGGTAACAGGAGCGCAAGTAACCAAAAGCAAGAAAAGTCTGACCACTTATCTCGCCAATATGTAACAGGTCTTAATATGCTGTTATCAGATGAATCTGATAAGGCCGTTGACCTGTTCATCGAGTTACTTCAGGTTGATAGTGAAACTATTGATACTCACCTTGCTCTCGGTAATTTATTCCGTAGCCGAGGGGAGGTTGATCGTGCAATTCGAATTCACCAAAATTTGATAGCAAGATCTAATTTATCAATTGAACAGCGCAATTTAGCATTACAGCAATTAGCCAAAGATTATATGGCTGCCGGTTTTTTTGATCGGGCGGAGCGTATTTTTGAACAATTGTTGGATGAGCCAGATTATCGTAAGCCTGCATTACAGCAGCTGTTAGCCATTTATCAACAAACGCGTGAATGGGAAAAAGCCATTGAAATGGCAACCCAGTTGGTGAAATTAGGCAAAACCAAATTAAAGCATGATATTGCCCATTATTGGTGCGAACTTTCTATGCTTGAGCTGAGTGCTCAGAATCAAGATAAAGCGATTCAGCTATTGAAAAAAGCACTATCAGTGGATAAGCACTGTGTGCGAGCTTCAATTGCGATGGCGAAAATACAAGTTAAGCAACAAGAATATAAGCAAGCTGCAAAAATTTTAGAACGGATCTCAGAGCAAGATATTGAATTTGTCGGTGAAGCATTACCGTTATTATTTGAGTGTTATGAAGCGATGCATAATCAAACAGCATGGCTGAAGTACTTACAATATTGTGTTGAACAAAAAGCAGGAGCCAGTGCTGAATTAATGCTCGCTGATGAAATTGCTAAACATGATGGTGCGGTGATTGCTCAGTCTTTTATGACTCGGCAGCTTCAAAAAAATCCAACCATGAAAGGTTTTTATCAGTTGATGGAATACCATCTTGATGAAGCAGAAGAAGGTCGAGCTAAAGAAAGTTTAACCAGTTTGCGTCACTTAGTGGGTGAACAGCTTAAAGTGAAACCACGTTACCGTTGTCGTCAATGTGGTTTTGCCACTCATGCTTTGTATTGGCAGTGCCCATCTTGTAAAAATTGGGGTCAAATAAAACCCATTCGAGGGCTTGATGGTGAATAATTACCTCGGTATATTTTTATTTCTTTAAAACCAGTGCAGTGATGTACTGGTTTTTTTGTAGTTGTAGCTATCAAATTTATTGGATTGATGTAAAATCCTGCCGGCGGTTGGGACAACCGCATCGTGGATATATTTAGATATAATAGGAGCCTCAATGCTAGACGCTAAAGTAACAGACCCTAAAGTAATCGTTGCCCTTGACTATGATAATCATAATGAGGCACTCGCTTTTGTCGATCGTATTGAGCCGGGAAGTTGTCGTTTAAAAGTTGGCAAAGAAATGTTTACTTTTTTTGGCCCTGATTTCGTGCGTCAATTGCATGATCGGGGTCATTCTGTATTTCTAGACTTGAAATTTCATGATATTCCAAACACTTGTTCAAAAGCGGTGAGAGCTGCAGCTGAATTAGGAGTGTGGATGGTAAATGTACATGCCAGTGGTGGTGAGCGCATGATGACAGCGTCGCGTGAAATTTTAGAACCATATGGTAAAGATCGCCCATTATTAATTGGCGTAACGGTATTAACCAGTATGGAAGCAAGTGATTTAGCGGGTATTGGTATTTCGTGCCCACCACAACAGCAAGTATTGAATTTAGCAACATTGACTAAAAATAGCGGGCTTGATGGTGTTGTGTGTTCTGCACAAGAAGCTAGTTTGTTAAAAGCGCAATTGGGGCAACAGTTTAAATTGGTCACACCGGGTATTCGCCCTGTTGGCAGTGAAGCTGGTGATCAGCGTCGAGTGATGACGCCAGTGGAAGCAATGGCTGCAGGGTCTGATTATTTGGTTATTGGTCGTCCAATTACTCAAGCTAGTGATCCAGCAGCAGTATTGGCTGCTATTAATAAAACATTGGCTTAATTTTTAATAGATAAGCAAACGATAACGCCAATATTTTAGGTTAATTACGTAATAATATTGGCGTTTATTTTGGGTTACTAATAGCTAATTTTAGGGGTGCTGTTCAGTATTCGAGTACTTTTTTCTCGCATTGGTGAGCTAAAGTGACTATCGAGTAGTTTTTGCGTTAACGAATGCTTGGGATTAGCAAATACGTTAGCAGTACGTCCTTTTTCTACCACTTCACCATCTTGCATTACCATAACTTTATCACTGAAGTGTTTTATCACCCCCATATGTTGTGATACATAGACATAAGACAAGCCCATCTCTTCTTGCAATTCAAGTAACAGGTTTATCATCTGTGAACGCATCGACATATCTAAGCCATTGAGTGCTTCATCAGCGACAATAATACAAGGTTGTAAAATAAGTGCTCGAGCAAGAGAAACACGTTGTTTTTGCCCTGTTGCGAGCATCTGAGGGTAAAAATAGGCATGTTCTGGTAATAAGCCGACACGTTTAAGTGTGTCCATAATACGCCGCTCACGTGCTTGTGGGGTCATATTGGTATTACGCTTTAATGGTCCCTCAAGAATACGTCCAATTTGAATTCGTGGATTCAAGGAGGTATTAGGATCTTGGAAAATCATCCGAATCAGCTTACAGCGGGTCTGGTAATCGTGGTGATGTAGTTGCTCACCATTCACTCTCACGATACCTTCGGTTGGGGTGATCACGCCTGCAAGCATTTTTGCGAGGGTTGATTTACCCGAACCATTTTCACCGAGTAGTGCAATCGTTTCGCCAGCATTTAATTGAAATGATACTGGTTTTACCGCTTCAATAGTACGACGTCGAAATAAGCCAGAACGATAATGGTAATCTTTTTTTAGATTCTCAACTTCAAGTAATGAGCTCATTTGTTGTCATCCTTCATATTTAGCGGGAAATGGCAGCTAAATTTATGGCCTTTTATTTTTTGGCGCTGTGGTACTTCAACACATTTTCGTTGGGCGTAAGGGCAACGAGGTCCTAAACGACAACCAATCGGTAAATGCTGCAGTGGTGGAATAGAACCTGGCAGTGTTTCTAGTTTACATTTATGGTTAACACCCAGTGAAAAGTCAGGCATTGCGCGCATTAGTGCTGCAGTATAAGGATGATGAGGAAGTTCAAGTAATTCCTTTGATGTACCTGATTCAACCGATTGTCCACAGTACATCACTGTGATCCTATCCGCCCACTGAGTTACGGTATTTAAATCGTGGCTTACCAAGAGGATCGTTGTATTACCCAATTGGTTCATACGACTTAATAGACGAAAAATTTGCGCTTGAGTGATCGGATCAAGATCATTCGTCGGCTCATCAGCAATCAGTAATCGTGGGCGGTTAGCAATCGCCATTGCGATCATTACTTTTTGACATTCACCATCTGTTAGTTCATATGGATAACTGCGCATTACTCGTTTATGTTCTTTAATTCCCACTTTATGTAATAACGCAATGGCTTGTTTTTGACGCCAATTAAAACGCTGCCAAATTCGACCGTTAAACGATGATGACGGGATTGCTTCTTCTAGCTGCTCACCAATCCGCTCTGAAGGATCAAGGCAGGTTGATGGTTCTTGAAAAATCATCGCTATTTCACGGCTAACAATTTTACGGCGTTGGCGAGGTGACAATGCTAGTAGGTCAACATCACCTAAGCGCATACGGTCAGCGTTGACTCGCCAGTTATCTTTACATACACCAGCAATGGCTTTTGCAACTAAGCTTTTACCTGATCCTGATTCACCGACTAAGCCACGAATTTCGCTTTCGTTAATGGTGATGCTCATGCGATCAACGGCTTTTACCATGCCTTGAGGTGTATCGATTTCTATGGTTAGGTTTCGTATATCAAGTAATGGCATATTAATCAATTCCCGCGTTAAGTGCTTGACGCATACCATCACCAACAAGGTTGATAACTAATACGCTAAACATAATCGCAAGCCCTGGTAATGTTACTGTCCATGGTGCGAGATAAATAAGATCAATTGAATCCCCAAGCATTGCGCCCCATTCTGGTAGTGGTGCTTGGGCGCCTAAACCCAGAAAACCAAGTGCTGCAATATCCATAATAGCGACTGAGATAGCGCGAGTCATTTCAGTGCTAATAGTGGTTAATATATTAGGTAATATAGAGTTATAAAGTAGATAAAAGTTGTTAGCACCATCAAGTCGTGCAGCAATAATGTAGTCTTTGGCAACTTCTTCATGGACAGCGGTATATACTGCGCGAATGAAACGTGGAATTAATGCTAGCCAAATAGCAATCAAGATATGTGTTTCTCCAGGTCCCATATATGCTACGACAATTATTGCAAGTAGTAATGATGGTATTGATAATACTGTATCTAAAATATGATTAAGAAAGCTAGACTTAAGGCCGCTACTCATGCCTGCTAAAATCCCAATTAACAGACCAATTGTGCTTGATGCAAATGCGACAAGCAAAGCATAGCCGAAGGTTAATTGGCTACCAATCAATAACCGCGACAAAATATCACGTCCAAGATCGTCAGTACCAAAAAAGAATGATACATGACCTGAATTATCCCATGACGGTGGCATTAGTAATTCTCCTACTTGCTCTATCGCAGAGTAGGGGGCTAGCCAGCGTGCATTAATGGTAATTAATAGTAGTGCTAATAAGCACCATAAACCAAACATGGCTAATGAATTGGCCCGAAAATTTTGCCATGACCGTTCCCATTGGGTCGGGATAGTGGCTTCTTGGTAAACGCTATTTGATGGCATACCATTCCTTCCTTACCAGTGGGTTAACCATTGCGCCAACAAGATCGGATAGAATATTGGCTAATAAAATAAATCCACCGACAGTAATAACGCCAGCTTGGATCGCAACATAATTTTGAGCAGCAATTGCGTTGAGCAACCAGCGCCCAATGCCCGGCCAGTTAAATATAGATTCGGTTAACATCGCAAATGTCATCATTGCAGCAAATTGCATCCCTAGTTTGGGGATAATCGGTGGAATGGCATTTTTCATGCCGTGACGACGTACAATTTCAAAGGTTGATAGCCCTTTAGTTTGTGCAACTTTGATGTAGTTTTTCGTCATTACTTCAGCAATAGAGGATCGTGTTAAACGAATAACCTCTGTTGTTGGCGCCATCGCAAGCACGATAGTCGGCAAGATAAGGTGCTTAATCGCATCAACGAATGCTTCCATACGGTATGGCTTATCAGACAACAGAATATCAACTAGAGCAAAACCAGTAACATGTTTAAATTGGTATAATAAATTATAGCGACCTGAAACAGGGAGCCAGCCTAAATGTAGTGAAAACAATAGTATAAGTAACATTGCTAGCCAAAAGAGGGGGATGGAATAGCCCAGTAATGTAATTGAACTGATGATGGTATCGATAGGGCGACCACGGCGAACACCCGCAATAGTACCTAAAGGAATACCAATAACTAACGATAGAATAAACGCAAAAAAGCACAGTTCTAATGTTGCAGGGAAGACTTTGAGTATTTCGGTACTCATGGGGATCCCTGTAGAGCTAATACCTAAATTTCCAGCGAGTAAATTTTGTAGATAAATAAACCAACCTTGCCAAAATGGTTCATAGGTCCACTGTAATTGGGTATCAAGTCTTAAAATGCTAAAACTGACGATGCTTAGAATGAGTAATGTGATAACAAACAGATTTAAACGACGCATAATGTAAATAAACATATTTTACTCAGTCCGATAGACACTGGAAAATGAACGCGAGCCGAAAGGACTCATTTGTAGCCCGCCGAGTGTTTTGTTATGCGCTTGAAAATGCACGCCATGAGCAAGTGGAATAAGCGGCACTTGTTGATCGAGAATATCTTGTGCATGTCGATAGTAGTTAACCCGTTGTTGGGTTTTATTGGTACGTAAGGCAAGTTCAAGTAAGTTATCAAATTGAACATCGCACCAATTAGCGACATTAAGCCCTGCTTGTTTAGCATTACAAGATAATAAGGGGCGTAAAAAGTTATCAGGATCACCGTTATCTGCAATCCAACCCGCTAACATCATATCGTATTTATTCATGTTATTTACACCAAGTCTTCCTATATTATCTTGATGATAAATAATAACATTGATCCCAATAGCCTTGAGATTAGCTTGAATCAGCTCAGCGGTTTTTTTGGGGCTAGGGTTATAAGGTCGGGATTCTAAAGGCACCCACATGGTTAATACTTGTTTGTTGTTATAGCCTGCTTGTTTCAATAATGCTTTGGCTTTTTTAGGATTATAATTAATGGCCTTACTGTCATTATTATAAGCCCATGATGTTGGTGGTAATAAGCTTTTTGCCTTAGTTGCAGTACCGTAATAAACTGAATTGAGTAATGTGTTTCGGTTTATTGCATAGCTAATAGCTTCACGGACTTTGAGATTATTTAAGGGCGCGATACTTGTATTTAAGGCTAAAAATGACACGTTCATGCCTGTTTGTGCTAATAATTCATAGTTATTATTATCAGTAATTACAGGGATTTGACTTGCCACGGGCGAAGCTAAAACATCACATTCTGTACTTAATAGTTTGGTTAAATTACCCATACCACGTGATGATATATCAAACACAATTTGTTCCATTGGTGCGACACCTTGCCAATAGCCGGTATGGTGTTTTAACCGAATGAGATCGTTAGGAATAAATTGATCCACATAAAAAGGTCCGGTACCAATAGGGCGACTATCAATATTACCTATTTGGCCTGATTTTAATAACTGCTTACCATATTCAGCTGAATAAACAACCGCATAACTGGTAGCTAAAGTTGATAGAAAAGAATTATCAGGACGGTTTAAGGTAAATTGAACCGTGTGAGGGTTAAGCGCTGTAATACTGTCAATATCATTGGCAAAACCTAAGCTTTCAAACCAAGGGTAACGACCACCTGAAAGATGGTGGAAAGGATTATCAGGATTGATTACTCGATCAAAGCTAAATACCACATCATTAGCATTCAGAGTTCGTGTTGGTGTAAACCATGCTGTGGTTTGAAATTTAACACCTTGGCGCAGGGTAAAGGTATACACTAAACCATCGTCACTGATGGTCCAGCTTTTAGCCAGATCAGGTAACGGTTTATGACTAACAGGATCGAGTAAAAGCAGACGGTCAAAAATTTGTGCCGAAAGGGTCTCTGCTGTTAGTCCGCCATCAGTTAATTGGGGATTGAGTGTTGTCGGCGTATCTTGACCACAATAGACAAAACCGCGACGTTGAGTAATAGAATCTTTTGTTAGTGGATTACACCCATTAAGGGTAAATAAAACCAAACTAACAATAAAAAGACGATAGTAAGCGCTCATATTTAATAGGCGTTATTTGAAATTAAGTTTTTAAATTTAACATTTTCCCTCTCGCTCACCAAGTTATCCCGCCCGTTTTGAATTAAATTAGCGAAAAAGCGTCAATTATGTTGAGTTTTAGCGTTAATTTGGTTGATTAATCACCATTAACTTTGATGTCATATTTACGAATTAATCCCCTTAGTTGATGGTAGCTAAGGCTTAATAACTCAGCAGTTTTTGTTTGGTTAAATTTAGCGAATGCTAAAGATTGTTTAATCCAAATAATTTCTTGTTGTTGTAGTTGCTGGCGTAGGTCGATAGGGAATGTCAATGTCGTCGTATCTTGATTTGTCAGTGGCTTATCCGTTAATGGTTGAGATTGCTGGGGAAGTGTTTCTGTGGGAATGTCCCATGGGGTGATAAAAGGGTCGATAATAATAGTGTCAATAATTTCATCTTCTATTGCATGACGAAATACCGAACGTTCAACCACATTCTTTAACTCTCTCACATTGCCTGGCCATGAATAGCTCAATAATTGCTGTTGGGCTTGGTAACTAAAACCAGCAAAGTAACCGAAATTCATTTCACGGCACATACGTACAGCATAGTGTTCGGCAAGTGGTAAAATATCCTCGATACGTGCTCTTAGTGGCGGTAAATGAATCACCTCAAAGGCTAATCTATCTAATAAATCTGCTCGAAATTTTCCGTCTGCGGCTAGTTGTGGCAAGTTTTGATTAGTGGCACAAATTAATCGGACATTGGCTTGACAGCTTTTATTACCGCCCACACGTTCATATTCGCTATACTCAATCACACGTAATAGTTTTTCTTGAACCCCCATCGGAGCGGTTGCCAGTTCATCTAAAAAAAGCGAGCCATTTTCAGCGCGTTCAAACCTTCCTTGATGACGGCTTTTTGCACCGGTAAACGATCCTGCTTCATGACCGAATAATTCAGAATCAATAACGCCTTCACTTAGTGCTGCGCAATTTAAGCTAACAAGCGGTTGATCCCATCGGGTTGATAGATAGTGAATACGCTGTGCAATCAGTTCCTTACCTGTACCGCGTTCACCTAAAATAAGCACCGGACGGTTAAGTGTTGCAAGACGTGATGCTTGATCAAGTACGGCTAAAAAAGCGTCTGACTCACCGATTAAATTTTCGGTCTTTCTCATTGGTAAATCTCACTAAAATATGGTTATATTCACTATATCATTGTTTATTGAAATAGAGTGTTATTATTTTAGTATAGTAAAAACAATAACTTAAAAGTTGGCACGTAAGTTGATATGTATATAAAAGAATTACACTGTACATGACAACATAACGTTAGTCTGATGATATAAACCGTTCATTGAGCGTCATTCAATACGGTTGACCAAGGAGTTTTATTATGGGTATTTTTTCTCGTTTTGCTGATATCGTAAATGCTAATGTCAATTCATTATTAGACAAAGCAGAAGATCCGCAAAAGTTAATTCGTCTTATCATTCAAGAAATGGAAGATACACTGGTAGAAGTGCGTACTTCGTCAGCACGTGCGCTGGCGGATAAAAAAGAATTGCGTCGTCGTATTACTGCTATTGAAACACAATCGACAGATTGGCAACAAAAAGCCAGTTTAGCTATTCAAAAAGGCCGTGAAGATCTTGCTCGTGCCGCATTAATTGAAAAACAAAAACTGGTTGATGTTGCGTTAACGTTAAATGAAGAATATAAGTTAGTAGATGAAACGATTGAAAAATTATCGTTAGAAGTCGCTGAACTTGAGCGTAAATTGCAAGAAACTCGTGCTCGTCAGCAAGCGTTAGTGACTCGCCACAAAGCGGCAGGAACGCGTCGTGATGTACGTCGTCAGCTAGATACCAGTAAAGTCGATGAAGCAATGTCGAAGTTTGAACAATATGAACGCCGTATTGATGAAATGGAAGCTGAAGCGGATAGTTATAGTTTTGGTCGTGGAAAAAGCTTAGAGTCAGAATTTGCTGATCTTCAAGCCCAAGATGATATTGAAAAAGAGCTTGAGCGTCTAAAAGCAAGCATGAACGATAAACAACAATAATCGTAAGGTATTATTTTCAATAATAGAAAAACAATAATATTGCTATTACCTTTGCGTGAAAGGAGAACAACAAATGTCTATGGGTTTTATTAGTGTTCCGTTAGTGGTGTTTATGATCGTTGTTGCGCCATTGTGGTTAATTCTTCATTACCGCAGTAAGCGTAAATCAGGTGAGGGATTATCTGGTGAGGATCATCAAAAGTTAGAAACCTTAGTCGCACGCGCAGAGGTGATGCAAGAGCGGATTGTCACACTTGAGCGAATTTTAGATGCTGAAGCACCACTATGGAGGCAAAAATAATGCGTAAAACATTATATCGCGATCCTAAAAACGGTAAATTAGGTGGTGTTTGTGCGGGTTTAGCTGAGTATTTTGGCGTTGAAATTTGGTTGATGCGTATTTTAGCCGTGACTGCTTTTTTGTTAGGGGTCGGTTTTTTTGCAACGGTGGCTTATATCGCTGCTTGGTTAATTTTAGATAAAATGCCACCGCAACGAAAAGAGCAACAGCATCAGTATACTGAACATAATGTAAAGCAAAAACCATGGCAAACAGGGCAGTCAGCGCAACAAATTTTACATAATGTAGAAACTGAACTTGCACGCAGTGAAGCAAGCATTCAAAAAATGGAAGCTTATGTAACGTCATCTGCCTTTAAAGTTGATCGTGAATTTAATAAACTTTAGCGTATAGATCTAAAGTACTTGATATTATTTACGCAGATTACGTCTATAAATACTATCAACATGAAGCAGGTACTGATGCGATCAGGCCTGCTTTTTTATGGGCGGTGATAAAACTATATAGAGGAATAAGGAACCGTAATGAATCGAATTAGCGATGAAGTGAATAAATGGGTTAACCGCAGCCTTGATCGCCATGTGCGTCTTGCGGTAACGGGTTTATCGCGAGCAGGAAAAACGGCTTTTATTACGTCATTGATTAACCAGTTGTTGCATGTGAGTACTAACCCTCGATTACCGATGTTTTCAGCCGTGAGAGAAGGCTATTTATTAGGTTCTAAAAGAGTGCCTCAGCTGGATATGCATGTGCCTAAATTTGGCTATGATGATGGTATGAATGCGTTGCTATCAACGCCGCCAGCGTGGCCTCAGCCTACAAGTGATGTCAGCCAAACACGATTAGCATTACGTTTTAAACCACAAAAAGGGGCACTGAAATTATTTCAAGATACAGCAACCTTGTATCTCGATATTATTGATTACCCTGGTGAGTGGCTATTAGATTTACCGTTACTTGATCTTGATTTTATTAGTTGGTCGAAGCAACAAGCACAAGCATTAAAAGGTCAACGTTTAGCATTAGCGCAATCATGGCTTGCAATGGGGGAGCAGTTTGATCCCTTTGCACCTGCCGATGAAGCCTTGATTGAAACGATTTCAGTGGCTTTTACTGATTATCTACATCAATGTAAAGCTGAAGCAGGTTTGCATTGGGTTCAACCGGGGCGGTTTGTTTTGCCTGGCGAATTAGCAGGCGCACCTGTATTGCAGTTCTTCCCGATGATATGGACCAATAAATATACCGAGCAACAATTAGCTACAGCGACAGATGACAGTAACTTTGGGATGCTGAAAAAACGTTATAAATATTATCAACAGCATGTTGTTAAAGCTTTTTATAATGATCATTTTTCTAAGTTTGATCGACAAATTGTATTAGTTGATTGCTTGCAGCCTTTGAATGCAGGTTATGAGTCCTTTAATGATATGCGCCAAGCGTTAGATCAACTGATGCAAAGTTTTAAATATGGTCGCAGTTCTATATTGCGCAGATTATTTGCCCCGCGTATTGATAAGGTGTTGTTTGCAGCGACAAAAGCAGATCATATTACGCCAGAGCAACATCCAAACTTAGTGGGATTATTACAACAATTAGTTAATGAAGCATGGCAAACTGCCTCATTTGAAGGTATCACAATGGATTGTGTTAGCTTGGCATCGATTCAAGCCAGTGAGCCTGGTTTTGTGAATTATCAAGGTCAACAAGTGCCAGCATTGCGTGGTACTGATATGGTAGGTAACGCGCAAACTTTCTTTCCTGGCGATGTTCCACGACGACTACCCAATCAAGATTTTTGGGATGAAAAGGGATTTGATTTTATTAATTTACGTCCATTACCACAGCAAATGGATGAGCCTCTACCGCATATTCGAATGGATAAAGCATTGGAATATCTACTGGGAGATAAATTGCAATGACAGAGCCTTTAAAAGCCAAAATGGTGTTTGATGAGACAGAACAGCCATTAAGCCAACAGCAGCCTGACTTGACGGTTAAAATGAACTTTGAACAACAAAGTGCTTTTTTGCCAGATACTGTTGAGGTGGCAGAAGCTGAGAGTGATCAAGCCTTAGAGCAAATTTTAGCCTCTAAACCTAAACGTCGATATCGTTGGTTTAAGGGGTTGTTAGTGGCTGGTGCTACGATGGTTGGTTGGCAAACGGTGGATCATGTCACGACAGCTTATCAAACGGGCAATTGGTTATCATTAGGATGGAGTGCCATTGTTGCGGGTATTGCTGTAGTGGGTATCAGTGCGCTAGGACGTGAGTTTATTAATTTACGCCGCTTAAAACAGCGTCAAACCGAACGTGAGCAAGCGCATCAATTATTGGCTGTTGATGGTATTGGTGCAGGTAAAGCATTTTGCGTTAAATTAGCAAAACTAAGTCAAATTCCAACCGATAATCATGGCTATGATCGTTGGTTACATGCTTTAGCTGCAACGCATAACGATCGAGAAGTGTTAGCTCTTTATGATCAGATGGTAGTGAGTCAGCAAGATAAATTAGCACGACAGCTAGTCGCCAAATATTCAAGTGAAGCCGCGTTGATGGTTGCATTGAGCCCGTT
The DNA here is from genome assembly GCA_947039005.1 of uncultured Photobacterium sp. Classification (GTDB taxonomy): domain Bacteria; phylum Pseudomonadota; class Gammaproteobacteria; order Enterobacterales; family Vibrionaceae; genus Photobacterium. The sequence goes on along the minus strand of CAMQXY010000087.1, from coordinate 471 downwards.
AGCTGCTGCTGATATGTTGTTAGTCGCTTGGCGTAACTTTCGTTTAATTGAGCAAATTTCTGCGGTGTATGGCATTGAACTCAGTTATTGGTCACGGATTAAATTAGTAAAATTAGTGCTCGCTAATATGGCATTTGCTGGGGCATCTGAAGTGGTTGCTGACTTAGGCATGGATATGCTTTCGATGGATCTTGCCGGGAGAATGTCAACCCGCGTAGCACAAGGTGTTGGGGTTGGTCTATTAACGGGACGATTAGGTCTTAAAGCTATTAATCTGATGCGTCCATTACCGTGGATGGCAGGCGAACAGCCAAAATTAAGTGAAATTCGTCGTGATTTATTGAGCCAATTAGGGAATAAGAATAAAAGTTAATCGCTGGATCAATTGATGGCATTAAAAGAGAACTTCGGTTCTCTTTTTTTTAAGATAAGGATTTTTGTATTTAATCGGTGCAGATGCGATCTCGTGGC
>CAMQXY010000086.1 GCA_947039005.1 uncultured Photobacterium sp. | reverse complement strand
AGCATACAATATCAATAATACTAGGGTGCAATTCTAGCGATACCTCGAATCGTCGGCTGCACAACCGCTATCATTTTTCGCATCTTTTCATATTGAATATCTTCAATCACAAAACCAGCATCAATAATAGATTGTTCGGTGGTTCGATTTAAATGACAATTATCCGCTACGTGACGCCATATAAAATTAAGTCGCTGTTGCCAATGATAACAACTGGAACCAGGCTCGGCTGCAACATGCTCTAGGAAAATAAACCGTCCCGTAGGCTTTAATACCCGCTTAATTTCTTGTAATGACGCAGCAACATCTTTAACGGAACAACACACTAACGACACAAACACATAATCAAAAAAGTTATCATCCGTTTCAATATTCTCTGTTGAACAAGATAACACTGTCGCTTTAATATTCGGTTGCGAATGTAATTTTTGCTCTAACTGCATCCGCATATGTTGGTCAGGCTCTGCTAAATAAAGTGCTAATGATGATTTTTTAGGATACAGACCTAAACTCGCTCCAGTACCCGCCCCTATCTCCAGCACATTACCGTCAACGTTTTCAAGCAATGTTCTACGCCATTCAATCAAACAAGCTTCTTCGGTATATTTCATTACTTTGTCATAAAATAAAGCGCTAAAAAAAGACATAAAACAATCCACAACTTTAAAAGATCACAATAACACTTTAAAAGCGACAAACAGAGCCTTTCGAAAATATTTATGGTTAACAATAAATACAAATAAAACAACAATCATGATTTTTGATGGCAATAGTTCATTACGTTTATATTCTGATATTTTATTAAAAAAAGCAGGTTATGATGTTATTCAGGTTCATTAGATATAGTAAAAAAATGGCTGGTATAATAAACAATCTATTCTGAAATTTAATATTATGAGAAACTACATAAAAATAATCATACTAAGAATATTATGAAATATAATGCCGCAATTTTTGATATGGATGGATTATTGCTTGATACTGAACAAGTATGTATGACAGCATTTCAACAAACCTGTATTGAAATGAATATCCCATTTAAACAAGACATCTATCTCTCTATCATTGGTCGCAACCAAGCCGGAATTAAACCTATTATTGAACAAGGCTATGGTGAACTATTAGATTATAGTGTGTTTCACCCACGTTGGATGCAGCGTTACCTTGCCGTTGTTGAACATCAAGCAATTCCAGTAAAAAGCGGCGTTATCGCGTTATTAGAATGGCTACAATCACAAAATATTCCTATGGTAGTCGCAACCTCGACCCATAACGCATTAGCACATAAAAAACTTCAGTTAGCAGGGTTAGCTAAATATTTTTCACACATAACCAGTGGTGATGAAGTTATTAATGGCAAGCCAGCGCCTGAAATCTATCTTCTCGCAGCACAACGTTTACACATTCATCCTGAACAATGTCTTGCCTTTGAAGATTCTAATAATGGCGTAAAATCAGCCATTTCTGCCACGATGACAACATTCCAAATTATCGACTTAGTTGAACCAGATATTGACACTCGTGCATTGGGGCATCATATATTCAATACCATGGATGAAGCATTAACGTTTTTAAAAGCCGTCTAACTGATTAGAAAGCACATGGGTTCTTTGAACAACAAAAAGCCCACAGGCTATTAACCTGTGGGCTTTTTTTAAGTGAATAGACTTACTTCACTGCATTCGCTATTTGAGTGGTTAACTCACCAACTGCTGTTGATAATGCTTCCACTTGAGCGCTGTAACCGTCTTTGGCTAATGGCACGCTAAACTCAAACGGATGCACTGTTTGCAAATCACCACTGGCACCAATGATCATCCACTCTCCCGCAACATTAGCTACACCGGTATATGCACCATTAAATTGGTTAATACGGACTTGTAACCTCTCTGCACCTGTCGTGGACAATGTTGGTGTTAACTGTGTTGCCCATAATTGATGCTGCTTTTGACGTAAATCATGAGTAATCCGACGCGTTAACTGCTTAGCTAATGCCTCACCCCATAAGTTTTGCTGAGCTTCAACTATTTCAGTCGCTGACGTTTGATAAACTAAACCAGTCCCAGCTAAATGTGCGGCAACTTCAACTGGGCGTACAATCAATAATGGTTGATTATTAACATGTGATACCGTTAACGTCTTGCCTGCTGGTAACAAGAAGGTATTAACCCCTTCAGGCGCACTGCTACAACCGCTTGCGGCTAAAGTAACAGCAGCGATGATGAACCATTTTCTCATTATTAACGACCTCCAACAGGTACTGGATCTTTTGTTTGCTCATCACCAAATACAAGTGAATTTGGCTTTTCATTCAGTTGACGTAACACTGGTTGTAACTCTGTCATTACTCCTTCAAAGCGTGTTAAAGCGCCTTCAAGGTTCTGATACGGTGCAGCATCAGGACCAAAACCACTGAGTGTAGTTTGAATCTGTTTTAAGCTCGCACGCACATCACCAGGCAGTGCCTGAGTATCTTTTTGCTTTAATAAACGATCCAAATCGTTGATCGTTGTTTGCATTGTTGCCATGGTTTTTTCAGACGCTTTTAACGTCGCTGTCATTGAATTTAATGTATCTTCAACAGGCAACTTATTAAATTTATCCAATAAGTTTGTTAGCTGCTTTTGTACTTCAGCTAAATCACCCGCTTTGGTTGGAAATATATCATAACCATCATATTTCAACGCTTGCATTGGTTTTTCACCTTTATGGACATCAGTACCAACATATAATGCGCCAGTCAGCAAATTACCTGTTTTCAAGGTTGCCCGTAAACCTTGCTTAAATTCTTTTTCAAGATTTTTATGCAATGACGCTAATGTACCTTCATCGGTATGATCATAAACACGTCCAAGATCAATACGAACTAATACTGGAATTTGCTTACTGGTAAAACCTTCTTGGCTTGTAGGCAAACGTAACGGCACTTTTTGCACCGTACCAATTTGAATACCACGATATTCAATGGGAGCGCCCGCTTTTAAACCACGAATCGATTCACTAAATAACATCACAAAATCAAGATGTTGTTCAAACATTTTCTCACGAACTTCAGCCGGATTATCATATAAACGGTAATACGCTTTTTGTTTTAATTGTGAACTACCTTGCTCATCAACCGGTGTTGTAAATGTCACACCACCAGTAATTAATGATTCTAATGAACCAATTTTAATATTGAAACCTTCAGCGCCCACCTTAACTTGAACACCTGAGGCTAAAATAAAGTTACTGGTTGTTCGCACCAAACTATCATAAGGTTCAAAAATAAATAATTGGTAGTTAGCACGTTTACTGTTGATATCAAAACTTACTTGTTCAACACGACCAACGGTAAAACCATCATAAAGCACGGGATCACCCACACCTAATTTTCCCGCTTGACGACTGGTTAAAATAACCCGTAAACCTTTCGCATCAGCTGCCGCAACAGGTGGTACATCTAAAGCAACAAAATGGTGCTTATCTTCTTTACCTTCACCCGGCTGCATTTCAATATATGAGCCAGAAAGCAATGTATCTAAACCTGAAACCCCACCTTTACCTATACGTGGCTTAACTACCCAGAATAAGGTGTCATTTTTAAGCATACGCCCAGTATCGTTGTCCATCTGAGCCGTTACGGTAATATAACTATAGTCTTTACTTAATTGGACTTTTGTTACAACACCAACTTTAACATTCAACGATTTAATCGCTGTTTTTCCGACCTCAATCCCTGATGCATTTGGCAACCGAAGAGTAATCACGGGTCCTTGGCTATTGAGATATTGAACAAACATCCAAATACCAATAGCTAATGCAACCAATGGAACAATCCATATTGGTGACACTTGCTTCAAACGTTGCACTTTAGCCTCTGTCGGCTGGTTATCACTCATAATCTGCTTTCTCATTTATGTACACTAGGCACTACTGAATTAGATTCAGCTGCGTCTAACTCTGAATCTTGCTTACATGGATTATATTTTGAAGTCCAAAATACTCGCGGATCAAAACTCATGGCTGATAACATCGTAAATATCACCACAATCGCAAAGCATAATGCTGCGGGTCCTGGTGAAATTGCCATTAAATTTTGCAATTGTACTAAAGCTACCAAAATGGCAACCACGAAAATATCAACCATCGACCATCGACCAATAAATTCTGTTAAGCGGTATAATTTTAAACGTTTAATAGCGACAAGCGTTGAATCATCCGATCGCTTACCTGCACAGAAATACAACCATCCTAAGGTAAACATTTTTGCTATTGGTATAAATACACTCGCAATAAATATTACTAATGCTATAGGCCACGAGCCCATCTTCCAAAGTAATACAACACCACCAAGAATAGTTGAACCTTCCGTTTGTCCCAAACTCACGGTATACATCATTGGATATAAATTAGCCGGGATATAAAACACTATTGATGCTAATAAATACGCCCATGAATACTGCAATGAATGATTGGCATTAAAAACATGCAATCGACTATCACAGCGTAAGCAACGGGCATGATGTGTTGTCGGCATGGGGTTTATTTGATTACAAGCATGACATCCGACATGGTTATTATCCATATGGGTATCACCATTATGGACGCCGTCTATCGACTTCATCGCAAAAAATTGATCCCACAACCACGTTCTATCAACTAATGACACACATTTAATAACTAATACGCTATAAAGACAAAAAGCCCAAAATGAATATCCTAAACCGATATGTGCTAAGGCAGAAATTTTGACAAGACTCACCAAAACCCCAATTAAAAACACATCGACCATCAACCAAGGTTGGATTTTAAATAATATTCTGCATAAAAATTTAATCAAACTATGAGCATCAATAACATGCCCTATTTGCTTCACTTTTTTTGCTCGATAATAGAGATATAAAACTAACATCACATAAAGAGCAGGGAAAATAAGCACGGTTGTCATTAATAAAATAGCTAATACACTATTTTCAAAATGTTGTAGTGTCTCTGCTGCATTTAATAATGTAATTTGATGCCCCATACCATTAACAGTAAAAGACAAAAATGGAAATGAAAGACTCAATACCAACATAATTAAACAAGCGATACCGTAAGCAACTGGCCGTTGAAAAGGCAGACTAACCGATTTAATTAAAGTATGACTACAACGGGGGCACGCTGCTTTTTCACCCTCCTTTAAACTTGGGATATCAACAACTAATCCACATTCTTCACATGCAATCATCATCGACTGCTGCACGTTAACCGCCTTTTGTGCGAGCTTAATATCTTTAATCAACGTACATCACCTATGACAAAACCTATGACAAACAAATCTGATAGTATAGCTTACTAACATGCTAAAAATCATTTTCAAAAACCAGATAAATGTCCAACTTACCAAAAGCAGACTAACCCAAAAAAACTTTATTTCTTACATCAATAATTTATATGTTTGAATATTATTACATGCCATATAAAATTATTTATCATTCTGAATTTCTGTTGACTCATGAAAAATAAAACATAAAAAAACAAAATATTATCAACACTCATCACTAATGACATTAACAAAAGTAATCATTAAAATAATATTTCCATGTTTCTATTATGTACTCTTTCCCTGCATCATTTCCTTATAATGCCTTATTTTGAACGGTATGCATTATAGCAGTATTCTTACTCAATACTGCATTAGATTTGATAACTTCTTATGTTCTATTACCATCACCACATAGTGCACTATCACAATAGTTTTTCATAAAGAATCGCCGTCCAATGAACCACCATTCTCTTACTCAAAAATACGACCCCATCTGGCTTTACCCTTTTTTAAAACTAGCTTTACGCATAAACATGATAAATTGTTACAAATAAAGACTACTCACACATTTAAAAAAAAGTAAAATACCACTTTTTGTATACGTACATTTTATGATCAAAAAGATCCCAACAACATGAATATTAGCCATAGTATTAGAAATAAAATAACCCAGTACATTTTACTATGCCTAAGTTTATTAATTACCTTTAATCTCAGCTACTGGGCGTATAATCAATACGTTAATATACAAAACTTACTTGGACGAAACCATGTTGTTACTGAAAATAATATTGTAAATATTATTAATAAAAATACTAATTTACTTACTGCTCTATCTAATGACGATAATATAAAAAATCAGTCATTATCATTGTCAAAACGTATTGATATTATCCGTCCTTATCAGAAGGCATTTAATATTGAAATATTAGGTATTAGTGATAATAAAGGTAATGCCGCGACAACATACAGTGATAATATCGAAAATATCAGTGATCGTAAGTATTTTCAACAAGCAAGAATAGAGAATAAACTAACCATAAGTAATTTAATTCACTCCCCTATTTCTAATAGCCATATCTATGTCTTATACAAATCATTTAGCAACTCTGCTCATAGCGAAAATATTTTTGCGTCTATCTCATATTCTGAAATTGAAAATGCTCTCGATTACAAAAAAAATACTAATATTAAGAATGCCATTTTAAATGATTGTATATATGATAATGAAATATGTGAAAACATTAAAACGAAAAATAATAAAAATATTTATTCATCATTAAATAATGAAAAAATATTATCTAACATTGAAAATAAAAAGACATTCCATTATTATGCTATTAATGATAACAACCAATTCGAACGGTTAACATTACGTCCATTAAAAAACACCCCGTGGTATTTAATAACAACGCTTAATTATAATCAATATTTAAAAAGTGAGTTTTTCTTCATTACTCTTAATATTTTCATTTCAATAATGGCATCGGTACTAATTGGGTACTATTTAATGAAAAAAATATCTATTATTACGTCACCCGTTGATGATTTCATTAAAGAAAGCACCTCGATTGTACCTATTAGAACCCAACTAACAAACACAAACGCCGACATTAACAAACACTTTGACAATATTATTAGCACAACTAAAGATGGTATTTATTGTTCTCGTACGAACTTACTTAATCGTAAATATTTCATTCAAAATGCGGATATCAACCTTCAATATCATCATCAAGATTTCGCACTCTTATTTATCGATCTAGATAACCTGAAAGCAATCAATGACACTTTAGGTCATCATTATGGCGATGATGTTATTTCGATTTTCGCCCAATATGTACAATCATTCTTTAACCACCCTGTAGACTTAATTGGGCGATTTGGCGGGGATGAATTCATTATCTTAACCAATAATTTTAACGGCAAAATAAACTTAATAAATAAACTTAAAAAATTAACTGACAATCTCAATGGTTCAATAAGTAATAACAGTATAACAATTCCATTTTCAGCCTCAATTGGTGTTGCACTCACAAATCAAGAAACCCGAAATATTAACCAATTAATAATTAATGCCGATAAAGCCGTATATGATAGTAAGAAAAAAGGAAAAAATTGTTATAGCTTTTATATTAACCATTAAAAAAGCCCCTAATGTTATTAGCATTAGGAGCCTTTATCAAATGGTTATCTTTTAATCTTGTTGCACTTCTGGTATTGGAAATAAGCGGTCATAAGCAATGTTATAAACATATGCATAAATAAGATAAAAAAGCACCATACCTATATCAAGAACAAAAGCCTGCCATAAGGTAACTTTTAGTACCCATGACAAAATAGGAATAGTGACAAAAAGAAGTCCAGCTTCAAATCCAAGACTATGAATAATACGGATAACAGTTGTTTTTACTGCTGTTTTATAACGACGATAAAGCATACGATCAAACCATATATTATAAATATAGTTCCAACCTGTCGCTAAAATTGAAAAAGCAATCCCGACAACGCCAACATGACTGCCATCAAACCCTAACTGACTTAACACACCCACCAATAAAATTAAGCCAATAATTTCAAAACAAACCGCATGGCGAATACGATCCAACCGCGTTCTCATTAAAATTTCCTCAGTACATTTGTTTTTTATAATAAATAGTTTTTCTGCATATCACTATAAATGTTTTTTTGCTCTTAACAAGCTAGACTCTATCCGAAAAACAGATAGATTAACTATTTGTCTAACAATTCATAGGCCTTATAACAACGTGGAGCCACCGCAGTTGTCGATGCCAACATATTTGAATACATTGATTTTTGTAACACTTCTTTATCAGCTTGTAGTTGCATAACTCGCTGGCGCAATTGTTCTATAACCAATTGAGAATCATGCTGTTTTTTTGATTTTTGTTCTAATTCTTGAAACAGTTCTTCCACATCAACAATATGCGTTTCAGTTATATTTTGCGATGCTATTAATGTGTGTTGTCGCTGTTCAGCCTCAATCGCAAGCTGTTTTACAAACGAACCCATTTCATCGGCAGATCCAACCAGACGATTGAATATCAATAAAAAAGAACAAATTTCTGCATCTGTAGAAAAATTCGGATAACGTATCTTATGATCGATTTCTGTCCAAGCTTCTTCAAAAATAGTCCGTACTTGTACTTCGGTAAAAATACGGCGTTGCTGTAATTCACTACCAAAAACATAATGTAATGATCGATAGCCCGCTGGATGTATTTTTACTTTAATATCTTTGGGTAATTTAGCAAAAACTTCATCATCGCCACTTCTCACATAAAAAACAGGCGCTTCTTCATATTGCCACTTACTCATTAAATAATCATGAATAGCTAATCCATCATCTTTAAATAAATGTAATGCTCGCACCCCAATAAGATCCGTCACTATCGCATCGTAATTATATTGATTAATACCAATATATTTAGCTTTAAATGTAGCACTATGAGGCTGCGTTTTTCTGACAATTTTTTCCATAAGATGCTGCGGGTTTTTCACTCGCCAGCGAACGGAATGAACATGCGAACATTGTTGAATAATCCGTGCATATGCTTCTGCCGTTAGGTTTAAGGCTTCAGTTCGTTGTTCATGGCATAAGCCTATTGCTCTTAATGTCGGCCACGTAATTTGGCTAGCTTGCCACTGTTGTTGACTGATCCGGTTATTGTGCAGAAACTCATCTTCTGTCAAAAAGGCAATACTCATTCTGGCTCACTTATTAATAAATAACATTTACATATAAATACTAACGACAAATTTAATATTACATTGTTCGTTATTTTAATGAATGAGTTAAATTATTCTTTTTATCTATATATTTCAACTTAATACGCCATTTAAAATGATAACAAAGTTACCACAAATAAAATTAGAGCATTATTGAGTAACTTGTTTTAATCACACGCTGATAATAATCGTCAACCGATTCCGCTAATGAAAAATGAGAAAAGGCATATAATGAAACACTCATATACACTTCATATTCACTACGATGAAAAAAATCGATATAAAGATAATCATTCGTCGCATCATGACCTATTTTTTTTATCGTATCAGAACTAACAACAAACCAATTTATCATCTTTTTTACCTTATTTATCATTGAATAATTAATCATGCCCAAAGAGCTATAACATACCTACCTTTTTTTGATTTGCAGTATTTTTGCATTCAAAAACGGCACTTGAGTAACGCTTCATCTAGTTATACTAGTCACTTTCAGGATGCTCACGTAAACTGGCAACATTATTTTTGTGCTTAATCGTTTAGGGATTTGGTAACAACATGAAACGCATTCCAACAAATATTATTACTGGTTTCTTAGGTGCAGGTAAAACCACCTCAATTCTTTCTTTGCTCGCACGTAAGCCTGAACACGAGAAATGGGCGATATTAATTAATGAATTTGGTAATGTCGGCGTTGATGGTGCTATTTTAGAGCAACAAGGGGCTATCATTAAAGAAGTCCCTGGCGGCTGTATGTGCTGTGTTGCAGGCTTACCCATGTCTGTTGGCATTAACGCCCTGCTGGCACAAAAACCTGATCGTCTATTGCTTGAACCAACAGGCCTAGGTCACCCTAAAGAAGTGATCCACAAATTAACCTCAGAAAGCTACCGTAACTATGTTGATCTTCGTGCAACCATTACCGTGGTTGATCCGCGCCATTTTGCCGATAGCGTTTATACCGATAACGTCAACTTTCAAGATCAACTCGCACTCGCCGATGTGGTCGTTGCCAATAAAATCGATCAATGTGACGATTTTGATTTGTACACCTTCCAAACCGCAATGGAAAAAGCCGAACCTAAAAAAGCATTAATTGCAGAAGTGGAACATGGTCGCCTTGAGCTTGAATGGTTAGATATTGAACGCACTGAACGCCAAGCGCAACATAGTCACCATCATCATGGGCATGACCAAACAGAGCCATTACCTGAGTTAGAGTTAGCCCCAGGTCAGCAATTTATTCGTAAAGAAAACCACGGTCAGGGTTATCACAGTTGCGGTTGGTTCTTCGCAGCTGATCAATTATTCGAATTTTCAAAATTATTTAGCCTATTTACTAACCTCAGTGCTAACCGTATTAAAGCGGTAGTTAATACTGAAAATGGCTGCTTTGCCTTTAACGTTGTCAATCAAGTGGTCTCCGTTAACGAACTCTCACTTGAAGGCTTTGAATCACGCATTGAAGTGATTGATAACGAGATCCTACCGTGGGATGAACTAGAGAAAATTCTGTGTTCGATTACAGCGAATACTATTGCTAAATAATCCTATTTATTGGTACTAATCGATCCATTGCTCATACCGATTGCAGTAATAGTGAGAATTTTTATCACTTTACTGCTAGGTTATAAAATAGAGCTCATAAAAAGAAGGGAGCACAGATGCTAAACCCTAATACTGCTAAAACAGTCATTGATCACGCGCTATTTCTTGGGGCTGACTTTGCTGAGTTATTTGTCGAGCACCATCAATCAAGTTCAGTCCAACTTATCTCTGCTGAGATTGATAAAGTCAATTCAGGCATTGATTTTGGTATTGGTATCCGCCTATTCTTTGGGCATAAAGTCCTCTACGGTTACACCAATAGCACTGATGAAGAAGAATTAAAACGTGTTACTTCTTTACTGGCTGCAAAAGATAAACGCGACCAAATATTAACTGCTGGCTCTTTAGATTTAAGCCGTTATAACAATAAACATAGCTGTCAATTACCCCTTAGCCAAGATACCAATATGGCGGCTAAAATTGCCTTTTTACGCCAAGCGGATCAAGCTGCTCGCGCTGAAAATGAAAAAATAGCCCAGTTTATTGGCAGCGTTGCTCAACGTGAACAGCAAATCGAAATTTTCAACTCTGATGGTCTTCATATTGGTGACACTCGCCACTATACCCGCATTTCTGCTAATGCTGTCGCACAGAATGGCAGTGAACAATCGACAGGTTATGAAGCACCTGGTGCGTTTACCGGTTGGGAGTTTAATACTCATGTTGACGCGCAGAAACTCGGCCATGATGTCGCTCAACAAGCCATGGTTAAACTGTTTGCAGAAGCTTGTCCATCAGGTGAAATGCCGGTCATTATTGGTAATGGCTTTGGTGGGGTGATCTTCCACGAAGCCTGTGGTCACTTACTTGAAACCACTTCTGTCGCTAAGAAAGCCTCGGTTTTTTACGATAAGATGGGCGAAATGATTGCCAATTCCGTTGTCAGTGCTGTTGATGATGGCACTATGACCAATCAATGGGGTTCAATTAACATTGATGATGAAGGCATGGAAACTCAACGCACTCAACTGATTAAAGACGGTCAACTAACCAGTTTTATGGTTGATCGTATGGGTGGCTTAAAAACAGGTTTTGCGCGAACAGGATCAGGTCGTCGTGAGTCTTATAAGTTTGCCCCAACCTCACGTATGCGTAATACCTTTATTGAACCAGGTACAAGCACGCTCGATGATATGCTCGCTGGGGTTGAACGCGGAATTTATGCTAAAAAAATGGGCGGTGGCTCAGTTCAACCAGGAACCGGTGAATTTAACTTTGCGGTTCAAGAAGCATATTTAGTTGAAAACGGTAAAATTACTAAACCACTAAAATCCGCAACTTTGATCAGTACAGGTCCTAAAGTATTAAAAGAAATCAGCATGATAGGCAATGATTTTGCCCTTGCTGCGGGTATGTGTGGTTCGGTTAGTGGCTCAGTACCAACAACCGTGGGTCAAGCGGCATTAAAAGTGGATAATATTCTTGTGGGAGGTGGCAACTAATGGCAGATCAAAACGCACTACAACAGGCTATCGATTACGTCCTTGATCGTGTTCAAGCAAAAAATGCCGCTGCCGATGTCATTGCAAACCGCAGTAATAATTTTTCATTGAAGGCCAACCAAGGTGAGTTAGACGAATATAAAGTGACTTCAGGTCAAGTCATTGGTGTGCGTGTGATTAAAGATCAACGCACCGCAACCAGTTATTCTGAATCACTGGATCTCGCCAGCCTTGATCTTATGGTTGATAATGCCCTAACCAATACACAATACTCTCAACAAGATCCTCATCAGAACATCAGTTGCCTTGATAGCCGATTAGCGACAATAGACCCTGAAGTTTATCAAATCGAAACCGCAACCGTTGATGAAAAGATTGCGCTTGCATTGTCCCTAGAGCAAGGTGTCGTTAGCAAACCTCACGCAACCAGTGCGCCTTACAATGGTTTTGCTGAATCTGATAGCCATGTCATTTTAGCGAACACTCAAGGAACATTGTGCAGCCACAGTGAACGCTCAACATATTGTTATGCTTATACGCTTTATGAAAAAGACGGTAAACAAGCAATGCATGGTGGCATGTCATCAGGACGTGTATTTAATCAGTTAGATTCAAGTTACTGTATTAACCACGGTTATGACATGGCACAAGCATTGTTGGACGGCGCTCCGATTGCAAGTAAACACTATTCAGTGATCTTTACACTCAGTGCATTAAGTAGTTTATTTTCAGCCTTTGGGATGTGCATGTCAGGGCAAGCGGCAATGAAAGGCATCAATCCTTGGCGTGATTCGCTTTACACTCAAGTTGCCAATCCATTGCTAACAATCACAGATACCGCTTATATAAATGGTGGTTTTGCCATTAAAGCATTTGATAGCGAAGGTTTTGCAACACGTGACACCTTATTAATCGGTGACGGCAAACTGCAAAGCTTATTACACAATAGCCATACAGCGAGTTACTTTGGGATTGAAAATACTGCGAATGGATCACGCTCAGCCAAAGGAGGGTTAGGCGTTAGCGCTCATCATACAGTTATCAGTGCTGGTGCAAGCTCTGAGGCTGAGATCACGGCAGGTGAATACCTTGAATTGGTTGAGCTACAAGGTGTCCATTCCGGTGCTGATGCAGTAAGTGGTGATTTCTCATTTGGGGCTAGTGGTTTTCTCTGTCGTGATGGTCAGCGTCTGCAAGCGGTACGCGGTATTACTGTTGCAGGCAACTTCTATCAAATGATCAAAGAAATTGATGCGGTAAGTAGTCAATTAGAAAATGATTACAATCGTAGCTTTTATGCTCCGAAGATCCGCTTCTCTCGCTTGAATATTGCAGGGAAATAATACAATTTAGCTAAATTAAACCTTATTGATGTTTTTCATCAGTAAGGTTTTTTTTTGCGCCAACTCAAATACTTGTCCATTATTATCGTTACAACTAACAATCCCTATTATTAGATTTAAAATCTTTCACAAAATGCGATAACATAGAAAAAACACCTAATAAGAATGAGAATAAGACCATGAATCTTACCGCCATTGCGACACTACAAATTGATAATAAAATGTTTGCTAATCCTCGTCGTATCGCGCTATTAAAAGCCATCGATACCACAGGCTCAATCAGTCAAGGTGCAAAATTAGCAGGCATTAGTTATAAAGCAGCTTTTGATGCGATTAAGGATATGAATAGTAATAGTGAACAACCACTTGTTAGTAGTGAAAAAGGCGGGAAAGGTGGTGGCGGTGCAACACTGACACGCTTTGGTCAACGTTTAATTCAAATGTATGATCTATTAAATAAAATTCAGGACATGGGCTTACAAGCGCTCAGTGACGATAATGCTCCGCTTGATAG
>CAMQXY010000085.1 GCA_947039005.1 uncultured Photobacterium sp. | reverse complement strand
CAGAACCAGAACCAGAACCAGAACCAGAACCAGAACCAGAACCAGAACCAGAACCAGCGTTTGTCACATGGCAACATCACGGTCAGCAGCAACCATTTCAGGCGTTATTTTTTGAAGTGAATGGCATGATGTTTGCCGTCGCATTAACAGAGCTGGGCGCGATTTATCAACTTGGGGAACTGAACCATATTATTGGTCGGCCGGCTTGGTATTTAGGGTTGGCTCCTTTAGTACAGTATCATGTTGATGTAGTCGATACCGCTCGTTGGGTAATGGCTGATAAATTAACCAATGATCACTATCGTGACAATTATCGTTATATGGTGATATTAGGTAATAGCCAATGGGGATTAGCCTGCGATAAGTTACATGGCACTCAGACGTTGATGACCACGGATATTCGTTGGCGTGAGCAAGCAGGTAAGCGGCCATGGTTGGCGGGGATGGTAAAACAAAAAATGTGTGCCCTGATCCATGTTGATGAGCTGATTCGAATGTTAAATAAAGGATTAGATGTTAATAGTGGCGCGTGTTGAGACATTAAAGAGGAAATAATATGTCCCAAGTAAAGATAACGGAAATACAAAAAGATGGCGTTAACGATCACGTATTGCAATGGGTTACTTTTCAATTAGAAAATGAAACTTATGGCATTAATGTTATGCAGGTGCGAGAAGTATTACGTTATTCGGAGATTGCACCAGTACCAGGTGCGCCTGATTATGTGATTGGTATTATTAATTTACGTGGCAATGTTGTTACCGTTATTGATACTCGTGCCCGTTTTGGTTTACAACATGGTGAGATTTCAGATAGTACGCGGATTGTGATCATTGAAGCTGAGACGCAAGTGATTGGTATTTTGGTTGATAGCGTGGCTGAAGTGGTTTATTTGCGTAGCTCTGAAATTGATAGCACCCCATGTGTCGGCACTGAAGAAAGTGCCAAGTTTATTCAGGGAGTGAGTAACCGAGATGGACAATTATTGATCTTGGTTGATTTAAATAAACTGCTGTCTGATGACGAGTGGGATGAAGTGGCGTATTTGTAATGGATACACTCATTCAACAATGGTTACCTGTTTCAATCTCGGTGATTATAGCGATAACAGCAGTGCTGTTGATTAACCGTGAACGTCACGCCCGTAAAGCATTAGAAATCAAATTTTCAGCGATCGAAAAAGTATTAAAAAATGCGCGCTTGCAGCATGAAAGCTTAACTAAGCAGTTTAATGAATTACGTACTGGTAGTATCGGTATGAGTGATAAGTTAATGGATGTGATTGAGCAGATTGAACGCATTGAAGAGCGCCAAAATGAAATAGCGATGAATGATTCTGGTGGGCGTTTATACAGTCGTGCTAGTAAGATGGTTGAACTTGGGGCGGATGTTAACGAGTTAATGAAAGAATGCGATTTGCCGAAAGCGGAAGCTGAATTATTACTCAGTTTACAAAAAAGCATGCCGCAACATTATCGGCGCTAGTATGTACATAAATACATTAAAGCTATGCGGTGACATCGATCTTTTCAAACCCTTCCCAACCTGGAGGGGTTTTTCCGTTTAGATACCATGAAAATGCAATTAATTCGGCAATAATAAGATACAGTTCCTCAGGTATGTGATCACCGAGATCAAAACTATTAAGATACTGTGCCAATACCGGGTCTTGATGAATCAATCCACCTTGTTGTTTTACTTGTTCAATAATGTGCTGGGCTAATTTATCATAACCTTTAGCTGCAATATAAGGGCTTTGCTCACCATCATAGCGTAGCGCAATTGCTTGTTGTGCGTTTGAGGTTGATTTGCTTGTCATATTATCCCTTTTGTTATTACACCTTTATTGATAGTCCCGTTGGTGTTGGTGAGCTGTTTTCTTGCTGGTGGGTGAGTAGTTTATACTGTGGTGGCGTACTAGTAATGCCTAATTGTTGTAACCGTGAAATTAAATAAGGCGTTACCCGTTCAATATGATGTAACAATTGGCGATTAGCGCACTCAAATTGAGTGCTTAGCTGTTGTTGATGCCAGCGAGCGATAACATTCATACTATCTATTGCACCAATAGGTAAACTCAATTTGACGGTCCATTGTTTATTGTTATCCTTATCAGTATTTGTTTTCTTTTGCTGTTTGTTATCAATTTGCAGTTGAATAGTTTGACCATTGTCCTGCACCCATTGTAAGTGGATGTTGTTATTTTCAGGTGAACGTTGGTTTTCTGGACCTCTTTGCTCACTTGCAAGGCGTAATAATGCTGTGAATTGTTGTTGTTGCTCTGAGCTAATTTGTTGTAGCCATTGATTAAGCTGACTTGAAGGTTGTGATAGTTGTACTAATAGCTTTGCTAAGGTTTTATGGTCGGTATTATGTTGTAGCCAATGAATTAATGTGGGTTGGTTATTAGGCAGTAATAATTGATTAAATAACTGTTGTAGCGAGGATGAGACAGATTTAGGTGATTTAGCTGTACCTAAGTTTAATGGAATCAATAAAGTTGTAACTAATCGTTGCAAGCTATTCATAGATAATAATAATTGCGGCAGCTGAGAGATCAAATTAGATTGATTGGCGGGAGTGATTATTGTTAAGGGTAAACGTGAGGTATTAGATATTGCAGAAACGCGTCCAATTGTCGAAAATTTTTCTATGGCAAGGGGAGGATTCAGTAAGAATTTAGTCTGCATTTATTTCACATTTATTTACGTTAGTTAATAGCTAAGACTGCTGAGCAGTTTAGCTAATTTGTTAGCCATTGTGGTACTATGCGGCTATTTTTTGACATCTAGGATACATCATTTTATGTTGTCAGTAGCAAATTTGAGCTGCGTTCGTGATGAGCGCATATTATTTGATGAATTAAATTTCACTATTTCAAGTGGAGAGTTAGTCCAGATTGAAGGTCATAATGGGGCGGGTAAGACAACCTTATTACGGATTATTGCTGGGTTAGGGCTGCCTGATAGTGGTGAAGTGTTGTGGTGCAATGAAAATATTACTGCGGCCCGTGAAGATTACCATCAATCATTATTATTTTTAGGTCATCAAACTGGCGTAAAGCGTGAGCTTACGGCCTTTGAGAACTTGGCTTTTTTTCAGGCAATGCATACCTGTGAGCAAGGCTCCGATCTCAAAGGAATACCTAAAGTAAGTGGTGATGATGCGTTGTGGCAAGCATTAGCACATGTAGGTTTAGCTGGGCGTGAAGATATTAGCGCTGGGCAGTTATCTGCTGGTCAGCAGCGTCGTGTTGCGTTGGCACGTTTATGGTTAAGTAATCATAAATTATGGGTGCTAGATGAGCCATTAACCGCGATAGATAAGCAAGGTGTAAAGGTACTTGAAGCACTGTTTTTATCCCATGCAGAGCGTGGGGGAATGGTGTTATTGACCACTCACCAAGATATGTTTGTTGACAGTGATCGGTTACGAAAAATTAAGCTAGGGCAATAATAACAATGCTTAACACCCTTATTCAAATTATTCGCCGTGAGTTACTGATAGCTTATCGTCGACAGGCGGATATATTTAATCCGCTATGGTTTTTTATTATTGTTATCACGTTGTTCCCATTGGGGATTGGACCTGAGCCAAATTTATTAGCCCGTATAGCTCCCGGTATTATTTGGGTAGCAGCGTTATTAGCGGCGTTATTGTCGATGGAACGTTTGTTTAGGGATGACTACCTTGATGGGTCATTAGAACAAATGTTGTTAATGCCGACCCCGTTATCGGTGGCTGCATTTGCCAAAATGATTGCGCACTGGTTATTAACCGGATTACCGTTGATTCTAATCAGTCCGCTATTGGCGATTCTATTGTCATTAAATTGGCATACTTGGATCGCAGTGTTATTAACGTTATTAATTGGTACGCCAACATTAAGCTTTCTAGGCGCGATAGGTATGGCGTTAACGGTTGGATTACGAAAAGGTGGGGTTTTATTAAGTTTGCTCATCTTACCCTTATATATACCTGTGCTTATATTTGCGACCTCTGCGATTGAGGCGGCAAGTTTAGGTATGGCTTATGATGGTCAATTAGCCATTATGGGCGCGATGTTAGTTGGATCGTTGACCTTAGCGCCGTTTGCCGTAGCGGCATCACTAAGGATCAGTGTTAATTAATGACTGAATTTTTTCTTTGACGTTGGCCTTGATTTGAACGGTTTAACGGTGAAGAAAGCGAGAGTGATGACTTTACTCTCAGTGACGTATTTATTATTTATTATAAGTTGAGAGCATTATGTGGAAGTGGCTACACCCCTACGCTAAAGCAGAAAACACCTACCGATTATGCGGTAAGCTGTTGCCTTGGTTTTCTATTATCGCTTTGATTTCTATTTTAGTGGGATCTGTATGGGGGCTATTATTTGTACCAGCAGATTACCAACAAGGCGATAGCTTTAGGATCATCTATATTCACGTACCTGCTGCAATTTGGTCGATGAGTATTTATGTGACGATGGCTATTTCTTCTTTTATAGGCCTTGTATGGCAGATTCGAATGTCAGATATGGCAGCGTCTGCAATGGCACCTATTGGCGCAGTGTTTACTTTTATCGCATTAATTACTGGTGCTATTTGGGGTAAACCGATGTGGGGCGCTTGGTGGGTTTGGGATGCTCGCTTAACCTCTGAATTGATTCTATTATTCTTATACCTTGGCGTTATTGCATTGTATAACGCGTTTGATGATCATAAAACAGCGGCGAAAGCTGCGGGTATTTTATCAATTGTAGGCGTGATTAATATTCCGATTATTCACTACTCCGTTGAATGGTGGAATACCCTCCACCAAGGTGCAACAATTTCTAAATTTGGTAAGCCATCAATGTCTGACAGTATGTTATGGCCATTGCTGGTGATGCTACTTGGTTTTGGTTGTTTCTTTGCTGCTGTCACTTTGGTGCGGTTACGCAATGAAATTCTATTACGTGAGAGCCATCGCCCTTGGGTGCAGAAGTTGGTGAAGTGAGATGGTTATGTATTTTGATTCTATAAATGATTTTTTTGCGATGGGCGGTTATGCAGGCTACGTTTGGAGTGCCTACGCTATTTCTTTTCTATCGATGTTATGGATTTTATTTTCGAGCTTGACAACGAAACGTCGTTTGTTACGCGAAATAAAAAATAAAATGGCGCGTGAACAACGCATGAAAGAAGCTAAAACATTGGAGAACACGCTATGACCCCAAGACGTCAAAAACGTTTAGTGATTGTACTGGCGTTAGTGCTTGGACTTGGTGCAACGGTTGGATTGGTGTTATATGCGCTAAACCAAAATATGAATCTATTTTATACGCCTTCAGAGTTAATTAATGGTAAGCCCGATGGTGCAAAACCGACCGTTGGTCAACGGTTGCGTATTGGTGGCATGGTGGTGAAAGGTTCGGTTGAACGTGATCCTAAATCATTACGTATTAGTTTTAAAGTGGCAGATATTGGTCCATCAGTTACGGTCATTTATGATGGTATTCTGCCGGATCTTTTCCGTGAAGGGCAAGGTATTGTGGCACAGGGTGTATTAATTAACCCAACTACAGTTAAAGCCAGTGAAGTGCTTGCAAAGCATGATGAAAACTATATGCCACCAGAAGTGGCAGATGCAATGAAGATAAACCATAAACGACTTCAGTACACTGAAGAACAACTACAAGGTAAGTGATCAATGATCCCTGAATTAGGCCTATTTGCTCTTATAGCCGCACTTGCGCTATCAGTGCTGGCCAGTATTTATCCATTGTATGGTGCCACTGTTGGTAACCAAGCAATGATGCGTATGGCACGCCCACTGTCATACGGAATATTCGGCATGCTTGCAGTGTCGTTTGGTATTTTAAGCTGGTCGTTCTATAGCAATGATTTTACGGTAGCGTATGTTGCCAGTAAC
This sequence comes from uncultured Photobacterium sp., assembly GCA_947039005.1. Lineage (GTDB taxonomy): Bacteria > Pseudomonadota > Gammaproteobacteria > Enterobacterales > Vibrionaceae > Photobacterium. The sequence goes on along the minus strand of CAMQXY010000085.1, from coordinate 8,075 downwards.
TCAACCAGTTTACTGCCATGGTATTACCGTTTAACCGCAGTATGGGGCGGGCATGAAGGTTCATTGATGCTATGGGTACTTATCCAAGCGGGTTGGGCAGCAGCTGTTGCACGATTTAGCCGTGGTATGCCGATAGAAGCAGTGGCGCGTGTACTTTCTGTTATGGGTATGATTGCAGTGGGTTTCTTACTGTTTATCATCGTAACATCGAATCCATTTTTGCGCACATTACCTGCTTTCCCAGTACAAGGTCGTGACTTAAACCCATTGCTTCAAGATCCAGGTTTAATTGTTCACCCTCCTATGTTGTACATGGGTTATGTGGGTTTCTCTGTAGCATTCTCTTTTGCTATTGCTTCGCTAATGACGGGTCGTTTAGATACGGCTTGGGCTCGTTGGTCGCGTCCTTGGACAATCGCTGCATGGTCATTCCTAACAGTAGGTATCGCACTAGGTTCATGGTGGGCTTATTACGAACTTGGCTGGGGTGGCTGGTGGTTCTGGGATCCAGTCGAAAACGCATCATTAATGCCTTGGCTTGCGGGCACAGCGTTAATGCACTCATTATCAGTGACTGAAAAACGTGGCACATTCAAAGCGTGGACAGTTTTACTGGCAATTTCTGCATTCTCATTAAGCTTATTAGGTACATTCTTAGTACGTTCTGGGGTGTTGGTTTCTGTGCATGCGTTTGCATCTGATCCATCTCGCGGTATGTTTATTCTTGGTTTCTTAGTGGTGGTTATTGGTGGTTCATTACTGCTTTACGCACTCCGTGGTGGCCAAATCCGTTCTCGTGGTAACTATGCCTTGTTCTCACGTGAAAACTTCTTACTAGCCAATAACCTATTATTAGTTTCAGCGTTATTAGTGGTATTAATTGGTACTTTGTTACCGTTAGTTCATAAGCAATTAGGTTTAGGTTCAGTATCTATTGGTGAACCGTTCTTTAATACCTTGTTTACATGGTTAATGGTGCCGTTCTCATTCTTAATGGGTATCGGTCCACTGGTACGTTGGAAGCGTGATAACTTTGCTTCGATTGCTAAACCAATGTTGTGGTGTGGATTATTTACCGTACCGTTCTCATTCCTCGTTATTTACTTAACAGCCAGCGTTGTTGCGCCATTAGCGGTTGTGGGTATGATGATGGCGGTGTGGATCATTGTGATGCACTTGGTTGAAATCTACCGTCGTGCGACTCACCGTCATCCTTTCCTTGAAGGTTTAGGAAAACTTGGACGTAGTCATTGGGCGATGATGTTAGGTCACCTTGGCTTAGCTATTGCCATTATTGGTATGACGTTAGTGTCTAATTACGGTGTTGAGCGTGACTTACGTTTGTCACCTGGGCAATCAGTGAACGTTAAAGGTTATGACTTCCATTTTGCGGGTCTACGTGACGCAGATGGTCCTAACTATGATGGCTATGTGGCTGATTTTGAAATTAGTCGTAATGGTATCAATATTACAACCCTACACGCTGAAAAACGTTACTATACCGTTGCGGGTTCTATGATGACAGAAGCAGCTATTGATAGCGGCTTTACCCGTGACTTATATGTTGCGATGGGTGAGCGTTTAGGCAATGACGGTGCATGGGCTGTTCGTATGTACTACAAGCCATTTGTTAACTGGATGTGGATGGGAGCGTTCTTAATGGCGCTTGGTGGTGCTTTTGCTGTTAGTGATAAGCGTTATCGATTCCGTAAGCCTGCTAATATTGCCGCGAATGACAAGAAATCGGAGGCGAAGCTAACTAATGAATAAAAAGTTATTATTTATTCCTTTAGTGCTGTTTTTGGCGTTAGTTGTGATGTTTATGGTCCAGCTAACTCGAAATGCCGCTGGTGATGATCCAACTAAACTTGAATCGGTATTGGTGGGTAAGCCTGTACCTCAATTTAAGTTGGAAGATTTATTTGAACCCGGTAAAGAATATCAGCAAACGATTTTTAAAGGTCAGCCGCTGTTATTGAATGTATGGGCGACGTGGTGTCCAACGTGTCAAGCAGAGCACCAATATTTAAATGTCCTTGCCGGCGAAGGGGTGAAGATCATTGGTTTAAACTACAAAGATCAGCGTCCTAAAGCGATTCGATGGCTCAAAGAGTTGGGCAATCCTTACATGATTTCGTTGTTTGATGGCAATGGTATGCTAGGGATGGATCTTGGCGTTTATGGCGCTCCTGAAACTTTCTTAATTGATGCTAATGGTATTATTCGTTATCGCCATGTAGGTGATGTTAATCCAGAAAATTGGAATAAGACCCTTGAGCCTATCTATAAGAAATTACTAGCAGAGGCTAACGTTAACAACAAGCAAGTGGAGGCAAAAGCACAATGAAACGCTTCTTTGCTTTAATCTTTGCACTTGGACTGACTTTTTCGATGGTTGCGCCTGCATTGGCTGCGATTGATGTGTACGATTTTAAAAATCCAGCACAAGAAAAAGAATTTCAAGAGCTAACTGAGACTTTACGTTGTCCTAAATGTCAAAATAACAGCATCGCCGATTCTAATGCAACGTTAGCAGAAGATATGCGCCTGAAAAGCTACGAGCTGTTAAAAGAAGGCAAAACCAAGCAGCAAGTCATTGATTATATGATTGCACGTTACGGTAATTTCGTAACGTATGATCCAGCAGTGACCGCATCAACAGTGATCTTATGGGCAGGTCCTATTGGCTTTATTGTGATTGGTTTTACTGTCTTGGTTTATCGCTCACGCAAAAAAAGTGATCTAACCAAAGATGAGCCACTTGATGATGTTGAGTCAGAACGTTTAGAGGGATTGTTGGCTGAAATGGCGCAGCAAGATACTGAAGCTACCAATAATCAGACAAAGGTAAATAAATGACGCTGTTTTGGATTTTAACCGCTGTTTTGGTTTTAATTTCTATTGCCATCTTTGTGATCCCGATGTATGTCGGTAAAGAGTATGACGATGAAGCAAGCCGAGATGAACTCAATAAAGCCTTTTTTAAAGATCGTATTCATGAGCTTGAAGAAGAATCACAAGAAGGTTTAGTCGATAGCCAACAAGATATGGTTGCTGACTTACAACAAACATTATTGGATGACTTGCCTGTTACTCAAAAGAAACAGGCAGTTTATGTTAGCCCAGCAATGGTTGTACCTGGTCTGATTTTGATTGTGGGTATTTGTTACGGTGTCTATGGCGCAGTCGGTAGCAGTGCTAAAGTAGAAGCATGGCATCAAGCTATAAATCGCTTACCTGAACTGACTCAGCGATTAATGGGTGATAATGCCGCTAACGAACCACTGTCTGATCAAGATATGTCGGATCTAACGCTAGCATTGCGGACTAAATTGCACAAAGACGGCGATGATCCTATGGGATGGTTACTGTTAGGTCGAATTGCTATTGCTAATCGTGATGGTGCTACGGCTGAAATGGCAATGAGACGTGCTTATGATCTTAATCCGGTAGATACTGATATCCGCTTGGGTTATGCACAAACATTGATGCTAAGTGGTAAGCCTGGTCACAGTGAGTTAGCACGCCAACTGTTACGTCAAGTAATTAAGAGCGATCACACTAACGTTCAAGCCTTGTCGCTATTAGCATTTGATGCTTTTGAGCAGAAAAACTATCAGCAAGCGGTTGATTATTGGACAATGATGAAAACACTTATCGGTCCTAATGATTCTCGTACACCAATGCTAACCCGCAGTATCGAGCGTGCCCAGATGCGTATTGATGATGGCGATGGTTCAAAAGTAGCACCTGATCCAACTGCCATTGATGAAACAACGCCACAGTCTGAAACACAAAATGCCGATACAGCTAAGCAAGTTACTGCTACTATAGCGCTAGGTAAAAACGTTGTGTTGCCAAAGCAGGGGAATATTGTTATTTCTGTGCATGATGCTGATGGTTCACCAATGCCAATCGCAGCAGTGAAACTGCCATTGTCGACTAAATTTCCATTAACGATCACGTTAACGGATAAAGACAGCATGATCCCACAGCGCCAGCTATCATCATTATCTGAGATGATCATTAAAGCACGTGTGGATAGCGATGGTAATGTAATGACCAAACAAGGTGATTGGTACGGTCAAAGTAACCAAACTCCTTTGGGCGGAGAAACAGCGTTTGTCATTAATAAGCAATATTAATTAATTTATTGCTAAAGTGAATAAAGCAGGCTGAATTCTCATATTCAGCCTGTTTTTTATTAGGTGTATGTTTTGAATAAAAAGCTATTACTGGTAATTTTTTTAAGTGTCGGTCTTATTGGTTGTGCTCAATCACCCGATGAAGCCACCGAGCAAGCGGTATCCACCAATGTTACCGATCATATTGATGGTGATAACGCGACAGCGAATGCTGTGTATGACCCGTTTGAAGGCTTTAACCGTGCTATGTGGAATTTGAATTTTAATTATTTAGATCCATATGTTGCTCGGCCTGTGTCATTGGCTTACGTGAATTATACGCCTTCATTTGCACGTACTGGTATTGCGAATTTTTTATCAAACCTTGATGAGCCAGCGGGTATGGTGAATAGCCTACTGACATTACATGGCAAAGATGCGTTAACCCATTTTAACCGCTTTTGGATTAATACTGTTTTTGGTTTAGCGGGTTTAATTGATATTGCATCAGCGGCTGATATTACTAAAGTTCAAGATCGAGACTTTGGTGATACATTAGGTCATTACGGTGTTGGTAATGGACCTTACTTAATGTTACCTGTTTATGGTCCTATTACTTTCCGTGGTTTTACTGATTCTGTTGATGATCTGTATCTGCCACTCAGTTTATTAAACTTCTGGGAAGGGTTAGGGAAATGGATCTTTGAAGGTATGGCTGATCGTGCTGCATTAGTGAATCAAGAAGCCATGCTGAATAATTCACCTGATCCGTATCTATTTACTCGTGATGCTTATATTCAATATAAGAACTTTACAGCGAGTGACGGTAAAGTGAATGATCAGCCTCAAGCTGAGACATTTGATAATAGCTATCTTGATGAAATTGATAGCGATTAATAATAAAGCCCTCTATTTATAGAGGGCTTTTTTGTCATTGCGGTCTTTATTTATTTTTGACGCTTAAAAGCAATGAGTGTCAGTAGCGTGAAAATAAATATTCCTATACAACCACCCCCTTTTTTATCAGAGGTTATTATTGGTTTATTTTTGTCATCATTAGTATCACTATGAGATGTATCATTAATAACAATACTTTCAGTCGGTGATAAATCTAATGTTCCACGATGTCCACTGCTGGTTATAACATAAGTACAGGTTTCATAAGGTGATATTAAGCTATTACTACTACAGGTTGATTTATTAAAATCAATATTAACATCACCGGTTGCTGTTGCCTGATCTTGTACATTATCATTATGTAAACTTTGTACGGTAATTGTTTTACTACCAGTGACATTATTAATGTCAGTAGGGTAATTCCAGCCATTAATAGTATCAAGAATAAAATCTTTAAATGCTGATACCTTAGTTCCAATAGCTAAGTTAGGTTGTAAATCATATTGACGACCTTTATGAATCGCCACTAAATGATTATTGCTATCCAAATAAGGTGCACCTGAATCACCACCCACAGTTTGACCCTGACCATAATTTTCTAGAGATATAGCGTAGTTAGCTGGAAAATCTGATCTATTAATGATGCTATGTATCGTTTTATTTAATTGATCACCTGTACCACCATAACCAAAAATAGTAACATTTTCCCCTGCTTTAACCGGACTTGGCATGATGATTGTAATGTTATTTGTAGCAATGTTATGCGGCAGTAACCATAATGCCGCATCGATAGGGGTACCATTATTGTTCCAGTCACTATAGTTTATTTGTTGGCTCACCGTTGTTCTTTTATTATCATAACTGGTAATGATTGGTGGGTAGGTGTTATTTTTTGTACTGCAATGCTCAGCGGTTAATACCCACTTCCCACCGAGGATTGTGCCAGAACAATCTTGAGAATGTATAATAGATTGGTGAGTATTTCTTGTAACAGGTTGACCATTAGTTATTGCAAATGCATTTATTGAAAACAGTAAAGTAATACTTAAAAAGTACTTTTTATTAGACATAATATTTAGTCACAGACAGAAGATATCTACTTCAAAAAAGAAGCATTAATAAATTAGTTAGTTATAGTTTTTGTAATTAATAATAGGTAGCGGTGTATTTTATATTAGACATATTACTTAGATGACATGTTTATATTTAACACGCACTGTCTTAATTGTTAGTGTATTAAGTTGGATTTTAAATACAAATAATCAGTGCTAATAAATCATGTAGTTAAGAGCTATTATTATTAATTCTGGCGGATGGTAGTTTATATATTAAAAAAATTCCAGTTTATTCTGTGTATTTTATTATTGGATCATCATTAATTCTACGATTAGAATTTTTTTTGATAAAAAAAACAAAGGCCTCTATAAAAAGGCCTTATTAAAATTAATTACAGCAAGATTAGAAACGGTAGCTTGCTTGGACGCCAGCTAACCAAATATGCCCAGATGTTTGACCATTAAATTCACCTAAAATAGGCAATTCTTTTTCTTGCTCAAGCATATTAGCTTCTTTTGCTAAAATATAGGTAAAGCCAGCATCTAAAGTTAGATTTTCAGACCAAGCATATCCAGCGCCAACACTTAACCATGTACGGTCGGTTTCAGGAATAGTTTGGGTACGGTTTGCTTCATCAACTGCTGATGTATCATAGGCAATACCAGAACGCAGTACTAGCTTGTTAGTTGCTTGGTAGGTCGTACCAATGGCAAAGCGGTAGTTATCTTTCCAATTTTCTTGCTTGATATCTACGGGACCATTAAGATCTGGAATATTGGCTTCTAGCTTTTCAAATGCACTCCAATCAGTCCAGTTAACACTCGCATGCACAGCCCATTGATCATTTAACTGGTGGAAACTGGCAATTTCAGCAGATGCGGGTAGTTCTATTGGTAATGATCCTGCGTATGAACCCTTACCTGTACCATCAAAACCGATACCATTAGCATGACCTTCAAGGTTTAATTTAACCGCTGATTGGTAGCTGAAACCGATGCGGTTATTGGCATTAATCTGCCATGCAGTACCTACTTGCCAGCCCCATGCATTATCTTCGCCTTCCATGTATTTTAAGTTGCTACCGCCTAATTGATTAGGTAAGGCTGCACCAAAATGACCGCTTGCCATCACATAGCGAACACCTGCACCTACACTTAATTGGTCATTAATTTTGTAACCAAGGTTGGGGTTAATTTCAACTGTATGAACTTCTGCTTGGTTACCAAACATTGCTGCTTTGAAGTCAGTACCAAGGTCTGTACGCATACCAAAGTGAGTACCAAAGGCAATACCGATGGTGGCTTTATCCGTTAATGGGCGAGAGAAATAAAAATTGGGGATAACAGCACTATTAGCAAAATCAGAGGAGTTTGTGGCTCCTAGGCTTGGTATTCCACCAGTAATACCAGAGTGGGTACCTGCAATATCAATATTAGGATCAACATAAATAGCACCAGTGGAAACCTGAATACCTTTTAAATAGGTTAGCATTGCAGGGTTACGAAATTGGGCGCTGGCGTTATCTGCCATTGCGGCTTCACCTGCAAAAGCACGTCCGAGACCTGTTGCTGAATATTCAGCTAATTGAAAACCTGCCGCAGCAGCGTGACTGCTAATACCCATCGCGGCAGTGATAGCTAACGCTAAAGTGATGTTATTTTTATTCATGTTAGAAAAAAGCTTATTGTTGTTCGAAATAATGCTGCAAATCATAACCGCAGCAATAAATTGCGTTAAAAGCTATCTTATAAAATGATTTGAATAAATGCTTTATACTGCGTTTGTTTGAAATGGTAGTTTTTTATCGGGTATAGTTTGTTCACTAATGGGCGGAAATTAATATTTGAGCGTACACTTGTACGAGAAATAAAGTTAAACAAGGTTTGTTTTTATAGGATATTTTAATATATATCTTATTTTTATCGCGATTAGCTTACAAAAAAGAGTACTTTCTGTTTATTGAGTCCATAAAAAAAGAAGCCATGAAGGCTTCTTTTT
>CAMQXY010000084.1 GCA_947039005.1 uncultured Photobacterium sp. | reverse complement strand
TTTTTATTCAGTATCTTTTGCTCATTAAAAGCGGCTATGAAATACTACTCACTTACAATCTAGTAAAAGAATAGTGATTGGTATGGATTACATCGAAGTACAGGGCGCCCGCACCCATAATCTCAAAAACATCAATATTTCCATTCCTCGCGACAAGCTCGTTGTTATCACCGGCTTATCGGGTTCAGGAAAATCATCTTTAGCCTTTGATACCTTATATGCCGAAGGTCAACGCCGCTATGTCGAATCACTATCGGCTTATGCTCGTCAATTTCTATCATTAATGGAAAAGCCCGATGTTGATCATATTGAAGGCTTATCACCCGCCATTTCAATTGAACAAAAATCAACCTCGCATAATCCTCGCTCTACTGTCGGCACCATCACTGAAATTTATGACTATTTACGCTTACTCTATGCTCGTGTAGGTGAACCTCGTTGCCCAACTCATAACGCGCCTCTTGCAGCCCAAACGGTTAGTCAAATGGTTGATCAAGTACTCGCCATGGATGAAGGCTGCAAATTAATGTTGCTCGCGCCAATAGTCAAAGAGCGCAAAGGCGAACATGTAAAAACCCTCGCCAACCTTGCCGCTCAAGGTTACATTCGCGCTCGTATTGACGGTGAAGTGTGTGATCTTTCCGATCCACCAACATTAGAACTCCATAAAAAACACACCATTGAAGTGGTCGTTGATCGTATTAAAGTCCGCGATGATCTCCAGCTACGCTTAGCTGAATCATTTGAAACTGCGCTTGAGTTATCGGGTGGTACGGTGATTATTGCCCCAATGATAGCTGATGAATTACCAGAGCAGGTTTTTTCAGCTAACTTTGCTTGCCCGCAGTGTGGCTATAGCATGCAAGAGCTTGAGCCGCGGTTGTTCTCGTTCAATAATCCCGCTGGCGCATGTGGCACCTGTGATGGATTAGGGGTTCAACAATATTTTGATCCTGAACGCGTGCTACAAAATGGCGAACTTAGCTTAGCGGGTGGGGCTATTCGCGGCTGGGATAAACGTAATTTTTACTACTTTCAAATGCTCAAATCACTGGCTGAGCATTTTAAATTTGATATTGAAGCCCCTTTCGATACGCTACCTAAAAAAATTAAAACCGTGATCCTCAGTGGCTCTGGAACAACAGATATTGAATTTAAATATATTAATGATCGCGGTGACATTACCGTTCGTCGGCATCCATTTGAAGGCATTTTAAATAATATGGAGCGCCGTTATCACGAAACAGAATCAAATTCTGTCCGTGAAGAATTAGCTAAATTTGTCTCGACCAAACCTTGCGCTAGCTGCCATGGGTCACGGTTACGCCAAGAAGCACGCCACGTCTTTATCGGGGAAACTAACCTACCCCATATCTGTGATATGAGTATCAATGACGCGTTTACTTTCTTTGATCAATTAACATTAACCGGTCAACGAGCGCAAATTGCTGCAAAAATATTAAAAGAAATTAATGAACGTTTAAGCTTCTTGATCAATGTTGGGCTCAATTATCTCAGCCTATCTCGCAGTGCTGACACTCTTTCAGGTGGTGAAGCGCAGCGTATTCGACTTGCAAGCCAAATTGGTGCAGGTTTAATGGGGGTGATGTATGTGCTTGATGAACCATCGATTGGCCTCCATCAGCGTGACAACGAACGGTTACTCAAAACCCTGATCCACCTCCGTGATCTAGGGAATACAGTGATTGTGGTAGAACATGATGAAGACGCGATTCGCGCCGCCGATTATGTGATTGATATCGGCCCTGGCGCAGGTGTCCATGGCGGTGAAATTATTGCAGAGGGCACGATTAAAGATATTTTAAAGTCCAAAAAATCGTTAACTGGTCAATATCTTAGCGGTAAAAAATCAATCGCTATTCCTGCACAACGCGTCCCATTTGACGCAGCTAAAACAGTGAAACTGCTTGGTGCCAGTGGTAATAACCTTAAAGACGTTAATGTCGAAATTCCAGTAGGGTTACTGACCTGTATTACCGGAGTTTCTGGATCAGGTAAATCGACCTTGATCAATGACACTTTCTTTAAGATTGCCCACCAGCGACTCAATGGTGCGACGACGGGTACACCAGCGCCTTATAAAGAAATTCAAGATTTAGAGCATTTTGATAAAGTGATCGATATTGATCAAAGCCCGATTGGTCGTACACCTCGCTCAAACCCTGCGACTTATACGGGTATTTTTACGCCTATTCGTGAATTATTTGCAGGCACTCAAGAGTCTCGATCTCGAGGTTATAAACCGGGTCGTTTTAGCTTTAACGTTCGTGGCGGTCGCTGTGAAGCATGCCAAGGTGATGGGGTCATAAAAGTTGAAATGCACTTTTTACCTGATGTTTATGTGCCGTGTGATGCCTGTAAAGGTAAGCGCTATAACCGTGAAACCTTAGAAGTTCACTACAAAGGCAAAAGTATTGATGAAGTATTACAACTCACGGTTGAAGATGCCCATCAATTTTTTGAACCTGTTCCAGCAATTGCAAGAAAGTTGCAGACATTAATCGATGTCGGCTTATCGTATATTCGCCTCGGTCAAGCAGCGACAACCTTATCGGGCGGTGAAGCTCAGCGGGTTAAACTCGCTAAAGAATTATCTAAACGTGATACGGGTAAAACCTTATATATTTTAGATGAACCAACGACAGGCTTACACTTCCACGATATTCAGCAATTGCTAACGGTATTGCATAAGCTACGCGATCGCGGCAATACCATTGTGGTTATCGAACATAATCTCGATGTCATTAAAACCGCTGATTGGGTGATTGATCTTGGCCCTGAAGGCGGTAATGGTGGTGGTGAAATTATCGCGACAGGTACGCCTGAGCAAGTAGCGCTTGTTGCGGGTTCCCATACAGCAAGATTTCTGAAACCATTACTCAACATTTAATTGTAAAGCCTAATTAAGCCCTATCAAACAGGTTGACGTCGTCAGCCTGTTTGCTTTTTTACTCAGGACTCACCATGACAGTGTTACAACTTCAAGGTACGAAATTAGAACAGAAACGGATTTCTAAGCCTTTACCTTTAGTGCGTTTTTTCTTAGCCAGTGTTGGCGTGTTTTTTATCGTTGCAATGCATTATTTCCAGCATAACCCTGGAGGTTCAGGGCTTGAATTATCTTTTAATGCCAGTGCATGGATCCCATTTAGTTTTGCGATCAGTTGTGGTCTATTAGAAATTTGTCGTCAAAAAGTATGGCGTTATTCTCGTATGACGCTAATTTTATTCAGTAGCTGTGTCTTATTGTCGTTACCGGTGTTTTACGCTAACGCTGATGGCTTTGCTGTTTTAAACCGCTTACTTACTCTCTGGGCTGGTTTTTTATTTTTCATCAGCTTACAACAATTTGTTTTTACGCATAGCCAACGCCAACGATTACTGTGGTTTATTACCATCGCGGTATTAATTGAAGCGATGTTTGGCTGGTATCAATTTTTATACTTACCAACCAATAATAGTTTTGGTTATGACACTATTGCCAACCGCCCCTATGGTATTTTCCAACAACCGAATGTAATGGCGAGTTTCTTAGCAACAGGGCTGGTTATCGCCGCTTATCTATTAGCTCGCTTACCGCGTTATCGTGGTAAATGGGCATGGCAACACCTGATCTTACTCGCTGTTCCGGTATTAACCATTCCACTCCTGGTAGTACTTAACTCACGCACGGGTTGGTTGGGCGCAAGCATTGGCTCATTATTAATGCTGCCTTATTTGTATCGCTTTGCGGCTAAATATCAGCAGCGAATGTGGGGCTTGATGCTGCTATTAGCACTAACACTAGCTTGGCAAGTCAGTAGCACCACCGACAGCTCATTCTCTCAGCAAGCGCGTGTCACACTAGAAAGTCAACGATCAGTTATGATGCCACAAGCTTATGACATGTTTACTACTAAGCCGTTAACCGGTTATGGCTATGGCAAATTTGAAGTCGCTTACATCACCCAAACCGCATTATGGCATCAACAAAACCCACAACATCCTGCAGGTATCGCAAGTTTAGATCATCCCCATAATGAGTTACTTTATTGGGCTGTAGAAGGTGGGATTATACCGTTACTCGGGTTAATACTGGCAGCTTTGGCTGTACTGATTAGTATTAAAAAAGCCCCCAATGGTACTCAATTAGCATTAGTAGGATTATTTTTGCCTATCGTGTTACATACTCAACTTGAATACCCGTTTTATCACTCACTAGCGCATTGGATCATTTTTATTATTTTGATCTTCTGGGTTGATAACCTCACCACCAAGTATCATCGCTACCAAAATCAGTACGTACTCGCCCTTAAAGTTAGCGCGATCACACTACCGATTATGATCAGCAGTTTTATGATCACCACTTTATATTCGGGTTGGTTACTAACTAAGTTTGAAACCACCCGTCCGGTTAATATCGACTATTTAGTCAAAGTGAATAATCCATGGGCATGGCAGCATCGGTTTGAATGGGATTTGCACCTCACCCAATTACAACTTGGCATCGCCACCGATAAACCACAGCTGGTTGCTGATTATATTCGTTGGGCTAACCAAAAAGCACAAACATGGCCACGACCGGCGTTATATCAAAACTTAGTCTTAGCATATAACGATCAAGGTAACACAGCCCAAGCTGAGCAAGTAGCCGCAGAAGCACAACAATTATTTCCGGGGATTACAACTTCAAGCGCGACAGTCTCTGCTGCGAAATAATGACGGATAACCATCAATGGCGAACGATCACCATTGATGGTTATCATCAGGTTTATTTTAACGTACTTTCAAGGGCTTTAAGGCACAAAGCAACATTTTCACTACGGGCAGCATAACCCATCAATCCAATCCGCCATGCTTTACCTGCGAGTGTCCCCAACCCAGCACCGATCTCAAGATTATAGCGTTCTAATAAGGTTGATCTTACTGCAGCATCATCGACACCATCAGGAATATAAACCGCATTAAGTTGTGGTAAGCGATACGCCTCTTCAACCACAAAGCTAATTCCTAGCGCTTCAAGTCCAGTTTTTAATTCAAGATGGGCCCGCTGATGACGCTGCCATGCTTGCTCTAAACCTTCATTGTGTAACAACACTAATGCTTCATGTAATGCATATAAACTGTTCACTGGCGCGGTATGATGATAGCTACGCTTACCTTCACCACTCCAATAACCCAGCACTAAACTTTGATCTAAAAACCAACTTTGTACAGGTGTTTTACGTTGCTGAATTTTAGCAATTGCTTGCTCGGAAAACGTTAATGGAGACAATCCTGGCACACAAGATAAACATTTTTGACTGCCCGAATAAACCGCATCCAGTTGCCATTCATCCACCAGCAAAGGTACGCCACCCAATGAAGTCACCGCATCGACAATGGTTAAACAGCCATATCTACGCGCAATTTCAGCCAAGGTTTTAGCATCAGATAACGCGCCCGTTGAGGTTTCTGCATGTACAAACGCGACAATTTTAATTTCAGGATCGGCATGCAATGCCTGCTCAACTAAAACTGGCGAGACGGGCTCACCCCATGCATTATCAACCATGATTGCGATGCCACCACAGCGTTCAACGTTCTCTCGCATGCGGTCGCCAAAGACACCATTACGGCAAACTAATACCTTATCACCCGCTTCAACCAAATTAACAAAACACGCTTCCATCCCTGCACTACCAGGCGCTGATACTGCAATGGTAAATGCATTGTTGGTTTGAAAGGCGTATTGCAGCAACTGTTTGAGTTCATCCATCATTTTAATAAATAACGGATCAAGGTGACCAATTGTCGGTCGGCTCAACGCTTGCAATACTTGCGGATAAATATCAGAAGGTCCTGGTCCCATAAGTGTTCTTTGAGGCGGTATAAAACTGGTGATAGGCATAGATTCAACTCCATTAAATCATGATTATTATCAATACGGTGATGGAAAGTTAATTGTTATTACAGAGTATTAGAGCAACGCTAAAGCTGCAAGTAACCAACCAAAATCCTGCTAGTTACGCATACTTTTTATTAACCATTGAGAAATCATCATTTAACAATTGACAACTAAGGGCGATTTCCTATTCAATAACAACAGTGATTATTCACTACAGAAGAGGTGCGTTACCCAGGTATCAATGTTGTAGGGCCCAACCCTTATACAATATTGAGAGGGGGAGTAACGCCGAGATACAAGGTGTTTGGGGCACATTGTATCGGCCATGAAAGTTGAATCTTTCTGGCTGTCATCTAAGTCAGGTTGACTATGATGGGGAGCTTCTGGGTAGCCGCAACCTGCGTTACTGCCTATTACCTCCTCGACAATGGACGTCGGGAATTCTTCCGAAGCAAAGCATTTACCTTGCACTATTTACAAGAAAGGGAGAACACCGTAATGAGCATGATTCCACCCCCTACAGCAACCCCATTGGTTGTGGCTAAATTCGGCGGCACCAGTGTCGCTGACTATCCAGCAATGTGCCGCAGTGCCGAGATCGTTATCGCGAATCCAAACACCAAAATAGTGCTTATTAGTGCCTGTTCTGGGGTGACTAATTTACTGGTCGCATTAGCCAATGGCATCACCGATACCACATTACGCCAGCAGCATTTACAGCAATTAACAGATACTCACCAACAAATACTGAATCAACTACAGCACCCACACACAGTTAGTGGTGCTATTTACGCATTATTCGATGATATTGCATCAGCTTCTGCACAAGCAGCAATTGCATCATCACCCCAACTCACCGATCAACTGGTCAGTCATGGCGAGCTATTATCAACCCATCTGTTTAATCAAATTTTAATCGAAATGAATGCCGCTGCGATTCGATTTGATATTCGTGATGTCATGCGTACCGATGATCAATACGGCAAAGCGATTCCACAGCCAGAGCTTATTCGTCAATTAGCTCAACAACATTTAATTCCACAACTGACAACCCAGATTGTGGTCTCACAAGGTTTTATCGGCAGAGATGGCCAAGGTAATACCACCACTCTAGGTCGAGGAGGGAGTGATTACAGCGCCGCATTAATTGCAGAAGCCGTTGATGCGACCACGTTAGAGATCTGGACTGATGTCCCCGGCATGTACACCACCGATCCACGTATTACCGCCGCAGCTAAACCAATTAAAGAAATCAGCTTTAGTGAAGCCTCTGAAATGGCTAACTTTGGTGCCAAAATCCTCCACCCATCAACATTGGTGCCTGCGGTTCGCCACCAAATCCCAGTCTTTGTCGGCTCATCAAAAGATCCCCAACAAGGCGGAACTTGGATTCGAAAAACCGTTGATCAAGCGCCACTATTTCGAGCATTGGCACTGCGTGGTAACCAAACTATGGTGACCTTAACCAGTCTCAATATGTTTCAGGCTTATGGATTTTTAGCCGAAGTGTTTCGTATTTTAGCTGAACATAAAATATCGGTCGATTTAATTACCACCTCAGAAGTTAGCGTTTCATTAACCCTTGATCAAACCGATACTGGCGGCGGTGCACCGACCTTACCCTTAGCCGCCGTTGAACAGCTCAATCAATTATGCCGCGTCGATATTGAACAAGGTTTGTCGTTAGTGGCATTGATAGGGAATCATATGAGTGACAGTAAAGGCTCGGCCAAACATATTTTTGGTGCGCTTGATGCGTATAATTTACGTCTCATTTGCTATGGTGCTAGTCCGCATAATCTGTGCTTCTTAGTCAATGAAGCCGATGCAAAATCAGTGGTTACAACACTTCATCAGCAACTATTAGAATAATCACTATCAGCACCAACAAGAAAAAAGACCCAAAAAAGGCGCAATATTTGCGCCTTTTTTATTTCAACCCAATGTTTTTATGACAAATTAGGCCCTAACCACTTTTCAGCTTCAATCAAATCCCAACCTTTGCGATCAGCATAACTTTCCAACTGATCTTGTTGGATCTGCGCTACCGCAAAATAACGTGCATCTGGATGTGAAAAATACCACCCAGATACCGCCGCACCCGGCCACATCGCATAGCTCTCGGTCAGCACCATCCCTGTATTGGCTTCAGCATCCAATAACTGCCAAATAGCCCCTTTTTCAGTATGTTCAGGACAAGCTGCATAACCAGGAGCCGGACGAATACCCTGATATTTTTCACGGATCAAATCATCATTACTGAGATCTTCATCCGCTGCATAGCCCCAAATTTGTTTACGTACCATTTGGTGCATACATTCAGCAAACGCTTCTGCTAATCGATCCGCCACCGCTTGAACCATGATCGCGTTATAATCATCACCCTGCGCTTTAAACTGATCAGCAATGTCATATTCACCAATACCGCCAGTTACAGCGAACGCACCAATCCAGTCAGCTTTACCACTTTCTTTAGGGGCTATGTAATCAGACAAACAATAATTAGGGCCTTTCGGCTTCTTGGTTTGTTGACGTAAGCCATGCAGTACCGTTAATACTTCTGTGCGGGTTTCATCAGTGTAAACCTCAATATCATCACCAATATTATTAGCAGGGAATAAGCCACACACTCCATTGGCTTTGATCATCCCTGTCCGTTCAATATCATCGAGGATCTGATTTGCATCTGCAAACAACTTAGTCGCTTCAACCCCCACCACTTCATGGCGTAAAATCGTTGGATATTTTCCACTTAATGACCAAGTCATAAAAAATGGCGTCCAATCGATATATTGGCGTAATTTAGCAACCGGAAAATCAGTAAAAGTATGTACACCCGCTTTTCTAGGAACTGGCGGCGTGTAATTATCCCAATCAAGGACGACAGCATTCGCTCGAGCCTGATCAAGGGAGACTGGTGGCGTTCGTGGCTTTTTACGCGCATGTTGTTCACGCACAATGTCATACTCTGCCGCTAACCGCTCGACAAAGGCCGGTTTTTGTTGTTCAGACAATAACGCGGAACAGACACCTACCGCCCGTGAGGCATTGGATACATACACCACTGGCTGTTGATAGTTTTGTTCAATTTTAACCGCGGTATGTGCTTTTGAGGTAGTAGCACCACCAATCAATAACGGCACCTCAAAACCTCGGCGCTGCATTTCTTTAGCGACATATACCATTTCATCAAGCGAAGGGGTGATCAAACCACTCAAACCAATAATATCGACATTCTGTTCTTGAGCGACCTGCAAAATTTTATCGCATGACACCATTACACCAAGATCAATAATTTCATAGTTATTACATTGAAGTACCACCCCAACGATATTCTTACCAATATCGTGTACATCACCTTTTACCGTGGCTAATAAAATCTTACCGTTGGTATATCCTGCTTGTTTTTCCGCATTAATGTACGGCTCTAAATGAGCAACGGCTTGTTTCATAACCCGTGCAGATTTAACGACTTGAGGTAAAAACATCTTACCTTCACCAAACAAGTCACCAACGACATTCATCCCCGCCATCAATGGGCCTTCAATCACTTCTAATGGCTTATCCGCATTGACTCGAGCAAGTTCAGTATCCTCGACAATGAACTCAGTAATGCCTTTAACAAGTGCATGTTCTAACCGTTTTTCAACTGGCCAACTGCGCCATTCTTGTAAAGTGCGATCTTCTTCAACCGCACCACTATCACGATAATTCGCGGCGATATCGAGTAGGCGATCAGTACTATCATCACGACGATTAAGCACGACATCTTCAACGGCATTACGTAATTCATCAGACAGATCATCATAAATCGCTAACTGACCTGCATTGACGATCCCCATATCCATGCCATTTTTAAAACAGTAATATAGAAACACCGCATGGATCGCTTCTCGAACCGGATTATTGCCTCGAAATGAAAACGACACATTAGACACGCCGCCAGAAATCATCGCATGGGGTAAAGTGCGCTTAATATCAGCAACCGCTTCAATAAAATCAACCGCATAATTATTGTGCTCTTCGATGCCAGTGGCGATAGCAAAAATATTAGGATCAAAAATAATATCTTCCGCTGGAAAACCTACTTCATCGACTAAAATATGATAAGCATTGGTACAAATTTCAATTTTACGCTCGCGAGTATCAGCCTGACCAACTTCATCAAATGCCATCACTATCACCGCTGCGCCATAACGACGTAACAACTTAGCTTGAGCAATAAAGTTCTCTTTGCCTTCTTTAAGTGAAATAGAGTTAACAATCGGTTTACCCTGAACACATTTGAGTCCAGCTTCAATAATTTCCCACTTCGATGAATCAACCATGATCGGCACTTTGGCAATATCTGGCTCTGTTGCACACAAATTAAGAAAACGCACCATTGCAGCCTGCGCATCCAACATGCCTTCATCCATGTTGATATCGATAATTTGCGCACCCGATTCTACTTGCTGACGGGCAACGTCTAATGCTTCATCATAAAGTTCATCTTTAATTAAGCGCTTAAAACGTGCCGAGCCGGTAACATTGGTCCGCTCACCCACATTAACAAATAAACTTTCAGCCTCAATAGTCAGCGGTTCTAACCCCGATAATCGACAGGCAATTTTAATCTCAGGTAACACCCGAGGTTTAATATTTTTGGTAACTTGATACATCTGTCGAATATGTTCAGGCGTCGTACCACAACATCCGCCAACTAAATTTAAAAAGCCTTGCTGAGCCCATTCTTTAATATGCTCAGCCATTTCATCGGCTTCAAGATCATACTCACCAAATGCGTTAGGCAAACCCGCATTCGGGTGGGCTGATACTGCACATTCAGAAATACGCGATAGCTCAGCCACATATTGGCGTAATTCATCTGGTCCTAAAGCACAATTTAAGCCAAAGGAAATCGGCTTCACATGACGCAAAGAATTATAGAAAGCTTCGGTGGTTTGACCTGAAAGCGTACGACCTGAAGCATCTGTAATCGTCCCCGAAATCATCACGGGCAATTCATAGCCAAGCTCTTCAAATACTCCCGTTACCGCAAAAGCACAGGCTTTGGCATTCAACGTATCAAAAATAGTTTCGATCAAAATAATATCGACGCCACCTTTGATTAGCGCGTGGGTAGACTCGCTATAAGCAATCACCAACTCATCAAAAGTGACATTTCGAAACCCAGGATCATTAACATCAGGAGAGATTGAGCAAGTGCGATTAGTTGGGCCTAAAACGCCGGCTACAAAACGGGGTTTATTCGGTGTTTGTGCCGTCCATTCATCTGCAGCTTCACGGGCAAGCGTGGCAGCGGCAAAATTAATTTCGGCACTGAGGCTTTCCATATCATAGTCAGCCATCGCAATGGTGGTCGCATTAAAGGTATTGGTTTCTAAAATATCAGCACCAGCTTCAAGGTACTCAAGGTGAATATCTTTAATTAATTGCGGCTGAGTTAAAACTAATAGATCGTTATTACCTTTAAGATCAGCATGCCAGTCACTAAAACGTTGGCCTCGATAATCTTGCTCATCCAGTTTATAACCTTGGATCATGGTACCCATGCCACCATCGATGATCAAAATTTGCTGTTCGAGTCGCTTATGCAGTACATCCTTATCTTTTAACACTACATTATATCCTTATAATCCATTACAGCCTGATAACATCCTAGCACAATTCAAATAGGAATCTAGACGTCTAAACAGGTAGAATGACAAAATAAGCTAATTAACGGTAGCCATTGCGAACTGATGGTTTTACTATTTCAAATAATTAAATCTAATCAATAACTTAATCTAGAGGTTTTGCATGTCGGTTTACAATACCCTCTGCTTCCTAGCTGCAGCAGCAATGCTAATAGCTTTTATTAACAGTAAGATAGGTAAGATGCAAACCACCATTGCCATTACGGCAGGTTCGCTCATCTTATCGCTACTGATTATTTTTGCAGGGCATAATGGTTGGTTTCATCTCGAAGATATTGCCTCAACTCAAATGGGAAAAATCAACTTTGAAGACTTTTTGTTAAAAGGGATTTTAGGATTTTTGCTCTTTGCAGGTGGGCTTGGCATTAAACTGCCACACCTCAAAGAGCAAAAATGGGAAATCACCACATTAGCCTTAGGCTCAACCCTGTTTTCGACCTTTTTTATTGGCTTTAGCTTATGGGGTATTTGTCAGTTAATTGGGATCCAACTTGATCTTATTTACTGCTTACTGTTTGGTTCGCTGATCTCGCCAACCGATCCCATTGCAGTACTCGCTATCGTAAAAAAAATGAATGCTCCTCGTCGAATCTCGACGCAAATAGAAGGGGAGTCACTCTTTAATGATGGCTTTGGTTTAGTTATTTTTGTGACTTTATTTACCATCGCTTTTGGCAATCAAAGTCCAACCGTTTTAAGCGTAAGCCAATTATTCCTACAAGAAGCCATTGGCGGTATTGTTTACGGTTTTATTCTAGGTTTAATTTTCCATTACCTCATCTGCTCAACCGATGATCACTCAATGGAATTATTACTAACGATTGGTATTCCAACCGCAGGCTATGCTTTTGCTGAAATCATTCATGTATCAGGCCCACTTGCTATGGTTGTCTCTGGCATTATGATTGGTAACTGGACCCGCTACATTGGTTTCTCAAAAGAAAGTGAAGAGCACCTTGATCACTTCTGGGAATTGGTCGATGAATTCCTTAACGGCTTATTATTCTTATTAATCGGTATGACCATGCTTGAATTCAGTTTCCACCAAGAAGACTGGATCCTAATGGCGATTGCGATTCCACTGGTATTGTTAAGTCGTTACTTAAGCGTCAAATTACCTTACCTTGGTTTTAGCCGTTATCGTCAATATAACCCGATGTCAGTTAAAATTCTTACTTGGGGCGGCTTACGTGGTGGTCTTGCACTAGCAATGGCGATGGCAGTACCCGCTGGCGTGATCGTTATTCCAGCCAAAGACATTGATGTTAGAGAAATAATCCTCGTCATGACTTATTCAGTAGTGGTGTTTTCAATCTTGATTCAAGGTTCAACCATCACTTCATTAATTGAAAAAGCCAAACGATGGGAAAACCAAAATAAACATTAATATCTATCTAACCCACAGATAACAACAAGGCCTGCTAACTAAGCAGGCCTTTTTATTAATTATCTTTAGTAAAGCTAGCTTCTGAGAAATGCGCCAAGTCATAAGGTGTCTGTTGATATACACAATAATTAAGCCAATTACTGAATAATAAATGACCATGACTACGCCAACTAGCAACAGGATCACAGTTAACATCATCATTGGGATAATAATTAACCGGGATTATTGGTTCCATCCCTTGTTCACGATCTCGCAAAAATTCATTGTGCAACGTATCGACATCATATTCAGGATGACCAGTAACAAACACATTACGCTTATCTTTAGTTGCGGCTAAATAAACTCCTGCTTGATCAGATGTCGCCAAAATATCTAAGTCAGTATGTTTATTAAGATAATCAGCAGAAAAATCAGCATAACGGGAATGGGGTGCAAAAAAAGTATCATCAAAACCACGTAAAACAGGGTGATGACAATCATGAATACGATGGTGGTAAACCCCAGAAAGCTTTTCTTTACGTGTACGTTTAGGTAAATCATACAGTAACTTCAAACCAGCTTGGGCAGCCCAGCAAACAAATAATGTCGACGTCACATGATCCTTCGCCCAATTCATGATTAACTGAATTTCTTCCCAATACAGCACATCTTCAAATTGCACTAATCCTAGTGGCGCTCCCGTCACAATCAAACCATCAAAATTACGATCTTTAACCATTTCAAATTGACGATAAAAGGTATCTAGGTGTTCTTGAGGGGTATTTTTTGTAGGTCGGTTATCAATCCGTAATAACTCAACATCCACTTGTAATGGGCTATTAGAAAGCAAGCGTAGAAACTGGGTTTCAGTTTCAATCTTCTTTGGCATCAAGTTGAGTAATAACACTTTCAGTGGCCGAATTCCCTGACTGGCAGCACGTGCCTCTGTCATTACGAAGATATTCTCACTTCTTAAAATATCTGTTGCCGGTAAACGATCCGGTATTTTAATTGGCACTTTGGTTTTCTCCTTACCCCAAAATAGCTTTAGCCGTCTAGATATCTAGTTAAAACTATAGAAAAAACAATAATGGTGCAAGTAAAATTAAACCACATCAACCGATACTATATTGTGATTGTAATAAAAAATGAAGAAATGAAGAAA
>CAMQXY010000083.1 GCA_947039005.1 uncultured Photobacterium sp. | reverse complement strand
TTAACTATTCAGTGAGTGCCCACACAGATTGCATGGTCAAATTGTTAAAGAACATTCTTCTTCGAATAACCAAACATTTAACTGTTTAATCGTTTCGTTGAAGTGGACGGTCATTCTAACGGAATAACGTAAAGTGTCAACCACTTTTTAAATTATTCCATCTGACACATTATCCAATCGATTGAAGCATAACACCTTCTTTATAAAGCTGCTCAGCGTCTCGATAGAGCAGCAGTATAGAGACAACTGCTGCCATCGCAACTACTTTATGCTTTTTATCAATAAAAAGGGTTCGTTAGATCAAAAAGCAAACAAAGCGATCAATAATACGATTATAACGCCTTAAACTGTTGGCTAAAATTCGACACTTGTTGCCAATCGGTATATTCAACTTCTTTAGTTGTATCTGTTTCACCATCAGTTAACTTCATTATCAGCTTAATCATAGTGCGATCAAAAAAGTTATAACGCGGATAACGTAATGCTCCAGCAAAGACTGCCATCATTTTAGGATGCCATGGCGACTTCAATAAAAACTTCTTTATATAAGCACTGGTAGCTGGCGTATCTTTACCTTCTTTACGTGCAGTTAAGTTAACACAAAAGAAAGCGACTTTAGCTTGCTCAAGATCCGTAAGATTACGATCGATAAATTGATAAAGCTTTTTGTTTAAATGTCCATAGCGTACAGAAGCCCCGACCAGTATTCGATCGTAATCACTAAAATCAATTTTTGGCTCTAAGTGAATATCGCTATATTCACAACAATACTGATCACCTAAATCCCTCTCTATATGATTAAGGATTTTAATTGTTTGTCCTTCACTGCTGGAATGTAGAAATAACACCTTTTCCATGATTGCTCCTTTAGTTACGCCAAAAGGTCGGCGTAAATAAAACTAATAATGTAAACACTTCTAAACGCCCAAATAGCATAGCGATAATGAGGATCCATTTCGCGGAGTCATTTACCTGACCAAAATGGACGGCAACTTCCCCTAAGCCTGGACCTAAATTATTAAGCGTTGCGGCTACTGCAGAAAATGCGGTTAACTCATCAATACCGGTTGCGATAAGTGCCAGCATACACACCACAAACACCAGTGCATAAGCAGAGAAAAAACCCCATACCGCATCCACGACCCGTTGAGGTAACGCTTTATGACCAAGTTTAATGGTATACACCGCTCGAGGATGCACTAAACGTTTTAGCTCTCGCACCCCCTGAAGTGAAAGTAATAGCATTCGAATAACTTTCATCCCACCTCCTGTTGAACCAGCACAACCACCAATAAAAGAGGAGAACAACAGTAAAACAGGTAAAAACAATGGCCAATCAGAGAATCCGGTGGTGGTAAAGCCCGCAGTAGTGGAAATAGAGACGGTTTGAAACAATGCTTGATCAAAAGCATCAAAAGTTTGGTCATAAGAATGGTGCTTTAATAACAACCCAAAGCAAATCGCAAATAAAATAAACTGCACCACAAAGAACGCTCTAAACTCAGGATCTCGCCAGTACGTTTGAAGATTTATTTTACCATTACCAAATGCTGCAAAGTGAAGTGAAAAATTACAAGCTGAGATTAAGAGGAAAACCACCGTGATCATATTAATCATTGGACTATTAAAATAGCCGATACTGGCATCATGGGTTGAAAACCCGCCAATCGCAATCGTTGAAAAGCTATGGGATATTGCATCAAAGCCACTCATACCAGCAAGCCAAAACGCTAACGCACAAGCAATCGTTAATACCAGATAGATGTACCACAACGTTTTTGCGGTTTCAGCAATACGTGGTGTCATTTTACTGTCTTTTACCGGACCTGGTGTTTCCGCACGGTATAGCTGCATGCCACCGATACCCAATACCGGTAATATCGCCACCGCTAACACGATGATCCCCATACCGCCAAACCACTGCAGTAACTGGCGATAAAATAAGATCGCTTTCGGTAAATGATCAAGCCCTACAATTACCGTTGCGCCCGTTGTTGTCAGTGCAGAAAATGATTCAAAAAAGGAGTCAGCAACCGACAAATCTGGATTTTTAGATAAAAGAAAAGGTACAGCCCCTGCGCTACCAATGACGCTCCAAAATAACACCACAATTAAAAAACCATCACGGGCTTTTAATTCGTGCCGTTGGTAACGGTTAGGAAACCATAATGATGACCCTCCAGCTAACAGTAAAAAGAAAGTCACCACAAACGGAAATCCCGCACCATCACGGTAAATCAAAGCAACCAATGCGGGAATTAACATAGTGACACTAAATAAAGCGAGCAACAGCCCGACGATACGAATAATTGAACGAAACTGCATGGCCTTAATCGGCCCTCATCTGAAAATACATAATAAAGAAGAGTGGTTAACTATCAGGGGTTGATGTTGCAACGATCCGCCCACCACTACGATTAATTAGTTTGGTGCTAAACTCAGCCACAATTCGACTATCTAGTGCTAAACACATACTCACTTGTTGACCATAATCAGCGTTAAGTTGAGTGCCGTTATATTCACTTAATAATGCTTCAACTAATGAAATTTGATTATAATCACAACATAAAAACAACTCACTAATGATAATCTTTTGTTGTGTGGTTAATAACGTTAATGCCTGTTGTACACCTCCACCATAAGCCTTAACTAACCCCCCTGTACCCAAGTGAATACCACCAAAGTAACGTACAACAACCGCTGTTAACTCACCAACACCACTACCACTTAATTGGGCTAATATTGGTTTACCCGCGGTACCCGATGGCTCACCGTCATCACTAAAGCCCCATAACATTGAATCGGTTGGTCGACCAGCAACAAAACCCCAGCAATGATGATTGGCGTTTGAATGGGCTAATTTCACTTCCCCAATAAACTGTTTAGCAGCCTCAATTGAAGCTGTGTGTGCTAAATAGGTAAGAAAATGGCTTTTCTTGATTTCTTCTTCGAAAACTACCGACTGCAGTGGGATCAAATAAGGCTCAGAAGTTGACATAACACATATCCCATCATCAAAAAAAGAGGGGCAGGATAACATATTCCTATCACGACCCAAGCAATGCGAATGCTCGCTTGTAACAAGTCTTAGTATACAAATAATTGTATTGAAGATGATGCACCAACTGACAATGTTACATAAATGTTTAAATTAATTATTGAATTTGTGCGCATTGCGGTTCAGACTAAATATTAACCACTACAGGTCAAACCAGTTAGATCACGCCTGATCCGTCATAGAATGGAATATATGGAGATAGAACATGATTTACCACGGTGAAACACTCTCAGTTCGCTACCTTGAAGATGGCATTGCTGAACTTCTTTTCGATGCGCCATCTTCAGTCAATAAATTCGACTTAGCCACCCTTGAAAGTTTTAACCTTGCCCTTGATGCACTGTATCAACAACCCAATCTTAACGGTCTCATTTTACGTTCAACCAAAACGGCTTTTATTGTCGGTGCAGATATCACCGAGTTTCTAGGGTTATTCGCACTCCCCACAGATCAACTTTCGCAATGGCTTCATCACGCCAATACTATTTTTAATAAATTAGAAGATTTGCCAGTTCCAACCATCTCAGCCATTAATGGTTATGCCCTTGGCGGTGGCTGCGAATGTGTACTCGCCACTGATTTTAGAGTTGCTGATCATCAAGCTCATATTGGACTACCAGAAACCAAACTAGGGATCATGCCTGGCTTTGGTGGCACCGTCCGTTTACCGCGCTTAATTGGTGCAGATAACGCAATCGAAATGATCACCGCAGGCAAAGATAAAACAGCGGATGCCGCTTTAAAAATAGGGCTAGTCGATGCCGTGGTTGCCACAGATACGTTACCGACAGCAGCATTGAGCATGATTAAACAAGCCATTGCGGGTGGTTTAGATTGGCAGCAACGTCGCAATCAAAAGCAAACCCCATTACGCTTAAGCGCTACTGAAGCCTTAATGAGTTTTACGACTGCTAAAGCAATGGTGGCGAGTATTGCAGGTAAACACTATCCTGCACCAATGGCTGCGGTGAAAGCGATAGAAGCTGCCGCAACCTACAAACGTCAACAAGCGCTGGCTATCGAAAATACCCATTTTGTTACCCTCGCTAAAACTGATGTCGCTCAAGCGCTGGTCGGTATTTTTCTCAATGACCAATACCTTAAAAGCCAAGCCAAACAAGCACTAAAAACTGCAAAACCAACCCAACAAGCGATGGTATTGGGCGCAGGGATCATGGGCGGTGGCATTGCCTACCAATCTGTAACTCATCATGTTCCCGTCATTATGAAAGATATTACTCGTGACGCCTTAACACTTGGGATGCAGCAAGCAGCGAAGTTACTCAATAAAAAACTCATTCGAGGACGCATTGATGGCTTACAAATGGCGGCAACGTTAGCCACTATCACTCCAACCCTGACCTATGCAGATCCCAACCCAGTCGATGTTGTTATTGAAGCAGTGATTGAAAACCCATCTATAAAAGCAGCAGTGCTCGCTGAGGTGGAACAACACGTTACCGACACCACGGTGATCACCTCTAATACCTCAACCATCCCCATTAATTTATTAGCAGCCTCATTACAACGTCCTCAAAATTTTTGTGGGATGCATTTTTTTAATCCAGTTCACAAAATGCCATTAGTTGAGATCATTCGCGGCCAACACACCTCAAATGAAACCATTGATCGCGTGATGACTTACGCCTCTCAAATGGAAAAAAAACCAATTGTCGTCAATGACTGTCCGGGATTTTTTGTTAATCGGGTTTTATTTCCTTATTTAGCCGCATTTAGTTTATTGCTGCGTGATGGTGGTGATTATCTCCAGATTGATAATGTCATGGAGCAGGATTTTGGATGGCCAATGGGACCGGCTTATCTGCTGGATGTGGTAGGTATTGATACTGCCCATCACGCTCAAAAAGTGATGGCGCAAGGCTTTCCGCAACGTATGGCAAAACACGATACCGATGCTATTGATGTGTTATACCAACAGCAACGCTTTGGGCAAAAAACGGGAGCTGGCTTTTTCAATTACCACCTCGATAAAAAAGGTAAACCCCAAAAAGCCGTCGACCCACAAACCGCAACCTTACTCGCCCCCATAGCAGCAACACCGACCTCATTTGATAACGCCACCATTATTGACCGCATGATGATCCCAATGATTAATGAAGTCGTGCGCTGCTTAGAAGAAAACATTATTGCGACGCCAGCTGAAGCCGATATGGCGTTAGTCTACGGTTTAGGCTTTCCACCATTTAGAGGCGGTGTGTTCCGTTATTTAGATCATTTAGGGCTAGCCAACTACGTCGCGTTAGCCGATAGCTACCAATCACTTGGGCCGTTATATCACGTGCCCGACGGATTAAGAGCGAAGGCAATAGCGAATGAGCGCTATTACCCTGCAGCAACAGCGGTCACGATGACCCACTAAGGAGCTTATTATGAATAACGTTGTGATTGTTGACTGCATCCGTACCCCAATGGGGCGCTCAAAAGGTGGCGCATTTCGTCATGTTCGCGCTGAAGATTTATCGGCACATTTAATGAAAGGATTATTAACCCGCAATCCTCAGTTAGACCCAGCCGATCTAGACGATATTTATTGGGGCTGTGTGCAACAAACCTTAGAGCAAGGATTTAATATCGGTCGTAACTCGGCCCTACTCGCAGGGGTCCCAACCACAGTAGGTGCAACAACCGTAAACCGCTTATGTGGATCATCAATGCAAGCACTGCATGATGCTACCCGGGCAATTATGGTCGGCGATGCTCAAAGCTGTTTAATTGGCGGGGTTGAGCACATGGGCCATGTGCCGATGACTCACGGAGTTGATTTCCACCCAGGACTGACAAAAACAGTCGCCAAAGCAGCAGGAATGATGGGACTCACCGCGGAAATGCTGGCTCGAAAATATGCTATTAGCCGTGAACTGCAAGACCAATTTGGCGTACGCTCGCACCAATGCGCCCATGCCGCCACAATCGAAGGTCGATTTAGCAATGAAATTTTAGCTACCGAAGGTCATGATAGCGACGGTATTTTGAAAAGATATACTACCGATGAGGTTATTCGCCCCGAAACAACCCTCGCTGGATTAAGCCAATTACGGCCTATTTTTGATCCCACCAACGGTACTGTTACAGCAGGTACATCATCAGCGTTATCAGATGGCGCAGCGGCAATGTTATTAATGGATGAACGCCAAGCACGCATATTAGGTTTACCTATTCGAGCGCGTATAAAAGCCATGGCAATTGCAGGTTGTGAGCCCTCATTAATGGGCTTTGGTCCAGTACCTGCGACTCAAAAAGCATTACAACGGGCAGGCTTAAGCTTAAATGATATCGACGTTATCGAACTCAATGAAGCCTTTGCCGCCCAAACGTTACCCTGCATTACAGCGTTGGGATTAATGGATCAACTCGATGAAAAAATAAACCTTAATGGCGGCGCTATCGCACTGGGTCATCCGTTGGGGTGTTCGGGCGCACGTATTTCAACCACCCTAATCAATATTATGGAACAACAACATGCCCACTTTGGTTTAGCCACTATGTGTATCGGTTTAGGACAAGGCATTGCCACTATCTTTGAACGAATAGAATAATTACACTCAATGCCAAGGGGTTGCGGCTAGCCATATCATGGAACAAACAACATGCAACTTACACATAGATACAATGAGTAAGTTTCATTTTCTTCATCGAGATAAGCCGTCTACACTCAATTCTATCTTAAATTGCTAACCATGATTTTTCCGGAGTATTGCAATGTTTAAAGCACTAATACTAGAACAAGAAGATAAAAAAACACTAGCAACTATTCGCCAAGTGGCAACATCTGAATTACCTGAAGGTGATGTATTAATTGATGTTGATTACTCTTCATTAAACTACAAAGATGGCTTAGCAATTACCGGTAAAGGTCGTATCGTACGTCAATTCCCTATGGTGCCAGGGGTCGATTTAGCCGGTACGGTTGCTGAATCAAGTGATGATCGCTACCAGATTGGCGATAAAGTCGTGCTTACTGGCTGGGGCGTCGGTGAAGGTCATTGGGGTGGTATGGCAGAAAAAGCACGCCTAAATGCTGATTGGTTAGTGCCACTACCCACCAACCTGAATGGCAAACAAGCGATGATGGTCGGTACTGCTGGCTTAACTGCGATGCTATGTGTACAAGCGATTGTTGATGCCAATGTAAAACCAGAAGATGGTGAAATTTTAGTAACAGGTGCGAGCGGTGGTGTCGGCTCTGTTGCCATTACATTACTGGCACAGCTAGGTTATAAAGTAGCGGCAGTAACAGGCCGCGCTGAAACTAACGGTCCATTACTGCAACAACTAGGCGCAACCACTATTATCGACCGTAGTGTGTTTGAAGAGCCTGCTCGCCCACTTGATAAGCAATTATGGGCTGGTGCGATTGATACTGTAGGCAGCAAAGTTTTAGCAAAAGTACTAAGCCAAATTAACTATAACGGCGCAGTGGCAATTTGTGGCCTTGCTGGCGGCTTTGATTTACCCACAACAGTCATGCCTTTCATTCTACGTAACGTACGTTTACAAGGTATCGATTCTGTCATGTGTCCGTTTGAAAAGCGTCAACAAGCATGGCAACGTCTAACGGAATTACTACCAGCAAGCTACTTTGAACAAGCCTGCCGTGAAGTGACTCTTGAACAAGTGGCAGAATGTGCAGAAGCGATCACCCATGGTCAGATCACAGGTCGAGTCGTGATTAAACTGTAATGCTATAACGCATGATTGTTATAAGTAACGATTAAGGTCAGCCATGAGCTGGCCTTTTTATTTGCCCACACTCACCCATCCACTACAACAAGCCAATATCATGGATGCGTGAATTAATCAGCCGACCACATTCCTCTTTGATAATATTACGCAACCATATTTGTGATGCCGAATGCTCACAGCGTGCATGCCACAATAATGAATAATCAAACGGCTTAAACTCAAATGGCAATGGTTTAACAATTAATTGATAACGCTCTGCGACTAAATAAGCCAAATCAGCAGGTACCGTAATAATTAATGGCATCTGTTCAATGATCGCTAGTGCTGCCTCTAAATGGGAAGCCCGTAACACCATTTTTGGTTGTGGATATCCACGTAACTGTTCATCAATTAACGCCTTAACCCCATCACTGACAGCAATCATCGCATGCGGATAGGTAAGGTAATCGGGTAATGTGAGGGTTTTATTGGCTAATGGGTGATTTTGGCTTACTAAACAAAACACACTCACCAACCCTAATAACTGATGGCATAACGGTTCAACATCGGCACCCGGACGACAAATTGCTAAATCACAGCCACCAGAGGTTAACTGTGACAACAAGTTATCATGCTGCAACGGACTAAACGCTAATGAAATATGGGGCGCTTCTTGATAAATGCGCGGTAATGCAAATGGCAAAATAGTTTGTATTGCGTAATCAGTAGTCGCGATCTTAAACGTTTGTTCACAAGCGGCAGGTTCAAAATCACTCGGTGTCAACAACCGTCGCAGAGATTCCAGCGGCTCATTTAATTGTTCATTTAATTCTAACGCCCGCTGAGTGGGTAACAATGATTGCCCTTGACGGGTAAATAATGGATCCCCAAGCAAATCACGTAACCGCCCAAGCACTCGACTCATCGCTGATTGGCTGAGGTTAAGCCTGATTGCTGCGCGGCTAACACTGCATTCATCCAATAACACTTTTAACGCAACCAGCAAATTTAAGTCACGACGATAAACGTCTTCAAGCTCCATGGTTTACTTCTCTAACGCTTAAAATTAATCCTCTATGGCGACAGTATGGCGGGATAGATAAAAAAAATCCCGCATTTTTAAAGCGGGAACATCTATATTTTGCATCATAAACCAGTACTAACGCTGGTTTTTTTGTTGTTCCAATTCATTTTTATTGCTGAGTTCAACCCATAAGCCAAGAATTGCAGCAAGTAATCCACCGATGGCAAATAGACCTGTCGAATGATGACTGGTTAGCATAATGGTACTGAATGAAATAATGCACAACACGGCATAAATCATTATGCGGTCGATTGATGTCAACATAATATCCCCCTAATCCATTAGAAAGAAAAGTTAATGTATTGTTAACAACGTTACACAGTTTATCTTGATTTGCCAAGTCTTATTGATTAATTCTTATCCATCAGTATGATCGCAATGTCTACAATAATACGTGTAAATTATGACTGCAATTTTTGAAAATCCGACCCACAACCTCGATGCACAAGGCCTACGTTGCCCAGAGCCAGTAATGATGGTACGCAAAACTGTCAGGAAAATGGCAGCCAATGAAACCTTATTAGTTATTGCTGATGATCCATCAACCACCCGCGACATTCCTAGCTTTTGTCGCTTTATGGATCACACGCTCATTGCCGCAGAAACAGAAACACTTCCCTATCGTTTTCTGATTCAAAAAGGCGTTAATAACTAATCAAATACAAAGCAGCGCTAATCAACGCTGCTTTTTAGTTACTATTTTGATTATATTGCTGCTGACGCAACGTCTCGAGTTCATGTTGCAACAGGCGTAATTCTTTTTTTAACGGTAATACATAGCGTAAACGTACCCATGCATCGACAGATAAATATGTACTAATAACAGTACCTACCACCATCGGCAACCACAGATCAGTCAACATCATACCGATAATATTCAGTGCTAATGCAGTATGAAATAACCAACACTGACTTTGGGAAGAGATTGCTAAAAATCGTGTCATTCAAGCCTCCTACTGTAACTGAATCAGCTTCATATATAACAAATAACGCGTTAAATATAATACTTACTTTAGCATGCTAATAAGTGATTATCTTGCGCCGAAATCACAGTTACAGCTTAATTAAAGCCACGGTTATAATGCGTTAACACCTCCCTAAGATCACCATGGTTTCACATGAAACTAGCCATCATCTTCTTTTTAAGAATAAAAAAAACCATGCGCCTAAGCCCATGGTTTTTTATATATCGTTACACGACAATATCATTCTCAAACGAGAAGATTAGCCTAATGGAGATAGAATAATCTCAACACGACGGTTTTGTGCACGACCTTGTGTGGTACTGTTTGTTGCAACAGGGCTATTTTCACCACGGCCCTGAGAAACAACACGGTTCGCGTTTACACCTTGACGAATAAGGTAGTTACCCACTTCGCCAGCACGTACTTGTGATAAACGTTGATTATAAGCGGCAGCACCAGAACTATCAGTAAAACCTAATACATTAAGTTGGGTTTTAGGGTATTCCTTAGCTACCAACGCAACATCATGCAACGCTTCCATCGCACGGCTATTTAATGAAGACTGGTCCACACCAAAGGTAATTTCATTTGGCATATTCAAAATGATATTATTGCCGTTGCGCGTAACAGTGATACCTGAAGATGACAATTGCTGACGTAGTTTCGCCTCTTGAACATCCATATAATAACCAATACCACCACCTAATGCCGCACCGGATGCTGCACCAATTAATGCACCTTTACCACGATCATGCTTGCTCGAAGAAGCGATACCAATTGCAGCACCCGCTAATGCACCAATGATTGAACCACCGGTACCTTTCGCAGTTTGGCTTTCACCAGTATAAGGGTTAACAGTAGAACAACCTGTCATCGTAATTGCTACCACAACTGAAATTACAGCTGTACGAACCCACGTTTTTGACGTTATTACTTGTTTATTTACCATCTTATTTCAAGACCCATGTGCTCGATCAAATCATCGAGGATATGATAAAAATCACATCGAAAGACTTTCGACGTAGTATCTCTTATAGTTATTGTAATCAACCATTCTATTTACGCCATCAAAATAATATTAAAGATTGACGAAAAATCAGCATCAATAACGGGAATTATCTCAAAACAAGCCCCAGATGGATAAAAAACAGCCACGGACCCTACTCGCCTCTTGGCTGGCAATGTATACTGGATAATTAATCATTTCATCCACTAATCTCGCGAAGCTGACAATGCAGAAATACGATATTAAAACCTTTCAGGGCATGATCCTCGCGCTGCAGGATTACTGGGGCCAACAAGGCTGTACTATTGTGCAACCTCTTGACATGGAAGTGGGCGCAGGTACCTCGCACCCAATGACATGTCTACGAGCTCTAGGTCCAGAACCAATTGCAGCAGCGTATGTACAACCATCTCGCCGTCCAACCGACGGTCGTTACGGTGAAAACCCTAACCGTCTTCAGCACTACTATCAGTTCCAGGTAATGCTTAAGCCGTCTCCAGATAACATTCAGGAACTGTACTTAGGCTCATTAGAAGTGCTAGGTGTAGATACAAAAGTACATGACATCCGTTTTGTAGAAGACAACTGGGAAAACCCAACCTTGGGTGCTTGGGGTCTTGGCTGGGAAGTTTGGCTTAACGGTATGGAAGTAACGCAGTTCACTTACTTCCAACAAGTTGGTGGCCTTGAGTGCAAACCTGTTACAGGTGAAATCACTTACGGTATCGAACGTCTAGCGATGTACATTCAAAACGTTGATTCAGTCTATGACTTAGTTTGGACAGATGGCCCATTAGGTAAAGTAACCTACGGTGATATCTTCCATCAAAACGAAGTTGAGCAATCAACTTACAACTTTGAACACGCCGATGTTGATTTCCTATTTACTTTCTTTGACCAGTGCGAGAAAGAATCACTGAAGCTATTAGCCCTTGAGCAGCCACTGCCATTACCTGCTTACGAGCGTATTTTGAAAGCAGCACATGCTTTCAACCTTCTTGATGCCCGTAAAGCAATTTCAGTAACTGAACGTCAACGTTACATTCTACGTATTCGTAATGTAACCAAACAAGTCGCTGAAGCTTACTATGCATCACGTGAAGCACTTGGCTTCCCAATGTGTAAAAAAGATAAGTAAGGGATAGCCATGACAGATAAGAATTTCTTAATTGAGCTAGGTACTGAAGAATTGCCACCCAAGGCACTTCGCACTCTAGCTGAAGCGTTCGCAGCCAACTTTGAAGCGGAATTAAAAGCGGCAGATTTACCTCACCAAGGTATTAAGTGGTATGCAGCACCACGTCGCCTCGCACTTAAAGTGACAGCGCTTGCTGAAAATCAACCTGATAAAGTAGTCGAAAAACGCGGCCCTGCTATCGCTGCTGCTTTTGATGCTGAGGGTAATGCCACTAAAGCGGCTCAAGGTTGGGCACGTGGTAACGGTATTACGGTTGATCAAGCTGAGCGCATGGTTACCGACAAAGGCGAATGGCTACTGTTCAAGCAAGAAGTAAAAGGCCAACCAGCCCAAACATTACTGCCAGAACTTGCCGCTGCAGCATTGGCTAAGCTGCCTATTCCACGCCCAATGCGTTGGGGTGATAAAGACACTCAATTTATTCGTCCAGTGAAAACACTGACAATGTTATTGGGTGACGAGCTTATCGAAGGCACTATTTTAGGTGTGGCTTCGGCACGTACTATTCGCGGTCACCGCTTTATGGGTGAAGCTGAATTTACTATCGATAATGCTGACCAATACCCTGCGATCTTAGAAGAACGCGGCAAGGTAATGGCAGATTACGAAGCACGTAAAGCAATCATCCTTACTGATGCTAAGCTAGCAGCTGATGCTGTTGGCGGAATTGCAGATCTTGATGATGAATTAGTTGAAGAAGTGACTTCACTAGTTGAATGGCCAGTTGTACTAACCGCTTCATTTGAAGAAGAATTCCTAAAGGTACCTTCTGAAGCCTTGGTTTACACCATGAAAGGTGACCAAAAGTACTTCCCGGTTTACGACGCTGAAGGCAAGCTAATCCCTAAGTTCATCTTCGTATCTAACATCATCTCTAATGATCCAAGCCAAGTTATCTCAGGTAATGAGAAAGTGGTTCGTCCCCGTTTAGCCGATGCTGAATTCTTCTTTAATACTGACCTTAAAAGCAAGTTAGTTGATCGTCTGCCTCAACTTGAGACAGCTATCTTCCAAAAGCAATTAGGTACTATTAAAGATAAAACAGATCGCATCACTGAGCTTGCTGGCTACATTGCAGACAAGATTGGTGCAGATGTCACTAACGCTAAACGTGCCGGCCTACTGGCTAAATGTGACTTAATGACCTCAATGGTATTTGAGTTCACTGAGACCCAAGGCGTGATGGGCATGCACTATGCACGTCATGATGGCGAAGCTGAAGATGTGGCACTGGCACTGAACGAGCAATACATGCCTCGTTTTGCTGGCGACCAATTGCCAAGCACTGGTGTTTCTTCTGCAGTGGCAATGGCTGATAAACTAGATACTATCGTTGGTATCTTTGGTATTGGCCAAGCACCAAAAGGTAGCGACCCATTTGCATTACGTCGTGCTTCTTTAGGTGTACTGCGTATCATCGTTGAAAACGGTTACGAGCTTGATCTGATCGATCTTGTTGCGAAAGCGCACTCACTGTTTGGTGATAAGCTAACTAACGCTAACGTTGATTCAGACGTGATTGAATTTATGCTGGGTCGTTTCCGTGCATGGTATCAAGACGCAGGTTTCAGCATTGATGTTATTCAAGCTGTGCTAGCAATGCACCCAACCCAACCAGCTGACTTTGATAAGCGTGTAAAAGCGGTAAGTCACTTCCGTGAATTGGATGCAGCAGAATCACTAGCCGCAGCCAATAAGCGTGTGGGTAACATTCTAGCTAAGTTTGACGGTGAGCTACCAACAACGGTTGATAACAGCTTGTTAGTTGAAACCGCAGAGAAAGATCTGGCAGCAAAAGTTGAGACAGTTGTCGCAACCCTAGCGCCAGTATTTGCTGCTGGTGATTACCAGCAAGCACTGACAGAGCTAGCATCACTACGCGAACCTGTCGATGCTTTCTTTGATAACGTAATGGTGATGGCTGATGACGAACAACTTAAAGTTAACCGTCTAGCATTACTTAACCTATTGCGTAACCAGTTCTTACAAGTAGCTGATATTTCATTACTACAAAAGTAAGTATTATTAAACTGGCTGATAATAACTAACCACGCTGCGGCGTGGTTTTTTTATCTCTTAAATTCACTTGTTCCACGTGAAACATCAACACAGCTGACCACTACGCCTAAAGCTAACTAAGGGTTTCGCTTCTGGTTGCAATCAGGTATTTTGATCCGTCGCCCACGCTACATCATGGGCATCGCATGTACTCAAAACTGCACTGATA
>CAMQXY010000082.1 GCA_947039005.1 uncultured Photobacterium sp. | reverse complement strand
CTCGCGACAACCGGAATCACAATCCGGGACTCTACCAACTGAGCTATAGCCACCAATGTTTGTAACCTTTGCCAATACGACCGGATGATGGTGCGCCCGAAAGGATTCGAACCTTCGGCCTTTGGCTCCGGAGGCCAACGCTCTATCCAGCTGAGCTACGGGCGCCTTGCCCTATCGACGGGGTGAATATTACGGATCAGAACGCGACTCGGCAAGTGTTTTTTTTTGTTTTTATTCCGCTCGCTGATTTTATCAACAAATCGATGTTGATTCGTATCATACACAGCACAACATCAGCCTTGAACATTCATCATTATTGCTATACTTACAACATTGCAACATCTGCTGTAGGTTTAAATCAACGTGTTCTATAACAGTATTTTATTATTCTCCCTTAATAACTGGATGTATAAAGGTGCCCAAAATGGATTTATGTTTACGACCATGGCTAATCGCTATTTGTAGCAGTCTTTGTTTCTCAACCGCGACGATAGCAGCCGACATGACAGCCAGCGCTATCAATGATCGAATAAAACCCATCGGAAATGTACATATCGAAGGAACAACACCACCTATCGTTGCAGTAGCAGTGCCCTCCCGAACCAGTCAGGCCATTTATGATCAATATTGTGCTTCTTGTCATAACAGTGGCTTAATGGGAGCGCCAAAAAAAGGCGATGCTGATGACTGGGCAGCCAGAGTAAGCCAAGGTGATGCGGTTCTCGCTGAGCATGCAATTAAGGGCTTTAATGCCATGCCTGCTAAAGGAACCTGTATGGATTGTAGCGATGAGGAAATTGTTGCGGTAATTAACTATATGATCAAACCGAACTAAAACGACACTATTACGCTAAAGTAACTTTTTGATTATCTTTAATCTCAGTAAGGGGGATTACTCCCCCCTTGTGCCATAAATCTTATGTAATCGCCGCTGCTACTCGCTATTTTTTAAATAAATTACGAATATTGGCAATATGGGCTTGGCCTTTTTGCATCCGCTCTTCAGCAGTAACAGGTTTGCGCTCACTTTCCCATTCCAAATCATCTTGCGGTAATTCATACAAGAAACGGCTCGGCTCTGGTTTGATTAACTCACCATATTGACGACGCTCTTTACACAGCGTGAACGTCAGCTCTCGTTGCGCGCGGGTGATCCCAACGTAGGCTAGTCGACGCTCTTCATCGACATTATCTTCATCAATACTGGTTTGATGCGGCAAAATACCTTCTTCTGCACCGATTAAGAACACATAAGGAAATTCCAACCCTTTTGATGCGTGTAACGTCATTAGCTGTACTTGATCAGCATCACTATCATCTTCACCACGCTCCATCATGTCGCGCAATGTTAACCGTTGTACCACTTCTTTAAGGGTTTTAACTTCGTTATCGTAGTTATCACCTTCTAAATCAGCGGTGATCCAACTATAAAGATCTGAGACATTTTTCATTCTCATTTCAGCCGCTTTAGGACTGGCTGATGTTTCGTAAAGCCAATCTTCATAATGAATATCACGCACCAA
Organism: uncultured Photobacterium sp.; assembly: GCA_947039005.1. Classification (GTDB taxonomy): domain Bacteria; phylum Pseudomonadota; class Gammaproteobacteria; order Enterobacterales; family Vibrionaceae; genus Photobacterium. Next base: position 12,753 of record CAMQXY010000082.1, on the reverse strand, counting down.
TTGGCGTACAGCCGCAACGGTATCACCACGTTCCGCGTTATCAGTTAACTGATTAATCCAATGGGTAAAACGTTGCAATGACTCTAAACCACGCCCAGAAAGATGGTGCTCAAGCCCCATTTCAAAACTGGCAGCAAATAAGCTTTTACCACGCATATTGGCGTAAGTTCCCAACTTTTCGAGGGTAACTGGACCAATTTCACGTCGTGGCGTATTCACGATGCGTAAAAAAGCATTATCGTCATCAGGATTAGTTAATACTCGTAGATAGGCCATCATATCTTTGATTTCAACCCGTGAGAAAAACGATGTACCACCGGAAATTTTATATGGTATTCGGTTTTGCATCAGCGCTTTTTCAAATAATCGCGACTGGTGATTACCACGGTATAAAATTGCATAATCTTTATAAGCAGTATTATTCATAAACCGATGCGCAATTAATTCGCCAACCACTTTTTCAGCTTCATGTTCTTCATTTTTAGCCGTTAATACTTTTATCATTGCCCCATCAGGGATCGCCGAAAACAATGCTTTTTCAAACAAGTGCGGGTTATTAGCAATAAGAATATTTGCGGTTCTCAGAATACGACTGGTCGAACGGTAATTTTGCTCAAGTTTAACCACTTTAAGGTTGGGAAAATCTTTATTCAGTAAGGCTAAATTTTCTGGCTGAGCACCACGCCACGAATAAATAGACTGATCATCATCGCCCACTACCGTCAATCGCGCCCGTTCACCCACCAATAACTTTACGAATAAGTACTGACTGGTGTTGGTATCTTGATATTCATCCACCAGCAAATAACGAATCCGATTTTGCCACCGTTGACGCACTTCTTGATTATCACGTAGCAACAATACCGGCATTAAAATCAAGTCATCAAAATCAAGCGCGTTATAGGCTTTCATTTGACGCTGGTACATTTCATAGCAATGTGCAAACAATTGATCACGTTCAGTTTGCGACCGACCAGCAGCATCAGTCGGCGATAACATGTCATTTTTCCAATTCGAAATTGTTGACTGCAATTGCTTTAATAAATCTTTATCACCGTCGAGTTCTTCTTCGGTCAATTCTTTTAATAACGCCATCTGATCTTGATCGTCAAACAATGAAAAATTGGCTTTTAAACCTAAATATTTACATTCTCGACGCACAATATTAAGCCCCAAAGTGTGAAAGGTTGACACCATTAACCCCTTGGACTCTTGACGACCTAATGTTTGACCAACACGTTCTTTCATTTCACGTGCCGCTTTATTGGTAAAGGTTAAAGCAGCAATATTACGCGCCTTATAGTCACACTGCTGAACCAAGTAAGCGATTTTATTAGTAATAACACGTGTTTTACCCGATCCAGCTCCAGCTAAGACTAAACATGGTCCGGAAACGTATTTAACTGCTTCTGTTTGCCTTGGGTTCAGTTTCATTAGTTATCCTGACGTCATTAAAAATTGAGCGCATTTTAACGCGCTTTAATTACAAGTCTATTCACTTTTTGATGAATGACAGCTTCACCATTCATTACTATTTATTCTAATTTCATCATATAAAATAACTTAAATATCATCTTTCCATTAGATCCTTCTAATAGAGACTAAAATAAATCAAAGAAAATTGAATCCAATCCTAAACTGGATTAAATATTAATTACAAAAAAGTAAATAACGGTTACATTACTGTTAAATAATAGAATAATTATTTAACTTTGATTATATTGCTTAAATTTAGGAGATTTCATGCGGAAAATCGCAGCCATTGCTACTATTGTCAGCTTGACACTAGGGATATCAGCTTGTGAGCAAAACACATCTAAAAATCAAACTCAACAGACAACAAAAAGTGTAGCTGTCGGTACCCTTACTGTCGCTTCTCATCCGCAAGCTATTCACGTAGAACTTCCTGGCCGTAGTAAAGCCTATCTTGAAGCCGAAGTTCGCCCACAAGTCTCAGGTATTATCACTGAACGTAGCTTTAAAGAAGGCAGCGATGTTCACAAAGGTCAATCATTGTATAGCATTGACTCAGCAACGTATAACGCCACTTACCTCAGTGCAAAAGCCAGTTTAGCCCAAGCACAAGCGAACCTCGATTCAGCCAAAGCACTTGCTCAACGCAGTAAAATCTTGGTTAACCGTGGTGCTATCAGTAAACAAACCTATGACGATAATCAAGCGAAATACAAAGTAGCTCTCGCCGGAATTGAAGTCGCAAAAGCCAGTGTCCATAAAGCTAAAATAGATCTCGATTATACCAAAGTTAACGCCCCAATTGCGGGACGAATTGGTCAATCATCCGTCACACCGGGTGCGTTAGTCAGTGCCGGTCAACCACAAGTATTAGCCACTATCCAACAATTGGATCCGATTAATATCGATATCGCTCAATCAAGCACCCAATTACTACGCCTTAAATCAGATCTTAAACAAGGTCAACTTCAAGCCAGTAACAATGCTGATGTCGAATTGATTCTTGAAGATGGCAGTGTTTACTCACACCACGGCACACTCCAGTTTACTGAAGTAAATGTTGATCCCAATACTGGCTCAGTTATCTTACGCGCCGAATTCCCGAACCCAGAAGGGATCTTATTACCGGGAATGTATGTGCGTGCAATACTCAATACAGGGACCGATCCTAAAGCAATAATGATCCCGCAAAAAGCGGTGACTCGCAACAGTAAAGGCCAAGCCATCGTTATGATTGTAGGTGCCGATAACAAAGTTGAATCACGCACAGTAACCACAGCTGAAGCGATTAATAATCAATGGCGGATCATTCGCGGTCTTAAAAATGGCGATCAAGTAATTATTGACGGCTTACAAAAAATCCGTCCAGGGGTGGTGGTTGATCCAACACTTATTACGGTTACTCACTCACAATAATAGGGAATAAACTATGGCTCGTTTCTTTATCGATCGCCCTATCTTTGCTTGGGTGATCGCGATTATCGTTATGCTGGCTGGCGTACTGTCCATTCTTAAATTACCAGTTTCTCAGTACCCTAGCATTGCACCACCAACGGTTGTTATTAGTGCTAGTTACCCCGGTGCTAACGCCAAAACCATGGAAGATACCGTTACTCAAGTTATCGAACAGCGAATGACGGGGATTGATAACCTGCGCTATCTGTCGTCAACCAGTGATAGCTTTGGTAATACCCAAATAACCCTGACCTTTAATGCTGAAGCCGATCCTGATATTGCTCAGGTACAAGTTCAAAATAAATTACAATCTGCTTTACCTTTACTACCAATGGAAGTGCAACAACAAGGAGTTAAGGTTAATAAAGCCAGCTCAAGCTTCTTAATGGTGGTCGGATTCTATTCCGAAGATGGCTCTATGGATAAAAATGATATTTCGGACTACATCAGTTCGAATGTTGCAGATCCAATGAGTCGCGTGCCGGGAGTAGGTGAAATCACCACCTTTGGTGCTCAGTACGCGATGCGTATATGGTTAGATCCGCTCAAACTGACTAAATATAACCTCACTAGTATTGATGTTATCGCAGCAATTAAAGAACAAAATGCCCAAGTGTCAGCAGGTCAACTCGGCGCATCACCGTCACTGCCAGGACAAGAACTTAATGCCACTGTCTCAGCCCAAAGTCGTTTAACCACTCCAGCCCAGTTTAAAGATATCATTCTGAAAGCCGATCCATCGGGTGCTAAGGTATTATTAAAAGACGTAGCTCGGGTCGAACTAGGAGCTGAAAGTTATGCTGTACAAGTGTTCTATAATGGAAAACCTGCCAGTGGTATTGGTATTAAACTCGCCACTGGCGCCAATGCTTTAGCGACAGCAGAAGCCGTCAAAGCCCAAATTGATGAACTTAAACCGTTCTTCCCTGAAGGATTACAAGCGGTTTATCCTTACGACACCACGCCATTTGTCGAAAAATCAATTGAAGGCGTAGTCCATACTTTATTTGAAGCAGTCGCATTGGTATTTATTATCATGTTCCTGTTTCTACAAAACTTCCGTGCCACTCTGATCCCAACCATTGCGGTTCCAGTGGTATTACTCGGTACGTTCGCGGTGCTTTCTATCGCAGGCTATTCAATCAATACCCTCACCATGTTTGCGATGGTGCTGGCGATTGGCTTACTGGTTGATGATGCGATAGTGGTGGTGGAAAACGTCGAACGAGTCATGCATGAAGAAGGACTCAGTCCGGTTGAAGCGACTCGTAAATCGATGGATCAAATTACTGGCGCGCTAGTAGGTATCGCGCTAACACTATCAGCAGTATTTGTTCCAATGGCATTTATGTCAGGTTCTACCGGCGTTATTTATCGTCAGTTCTCGATTACTATCGTCACCGCAATGTCGCTATCAGTGATGGTGGCAGTGATCCTCACCCCAGCTTTGTGTGCAACGATGCTTAAACCTGTAGCGCACGGTAGCAATGAAAAAGGCTTCTTTGGCTGGTTTAACCGCACTTTTGATAATTTAACCAAGCGTTACGAATCTAGCGTTGCAGCAATGATTAAACGCTCGATTCGGGTAATGTTTATCTTCCTTGGCTTAACCGTTGCGGTTGGTTGGATCTTTATGCGCATGCCAACCTCGTTTTTACCCGATGAAGATCAGGGTATCTTATTTAGTCAGGCAATATTGCCGGTTAACTCCACCCAAGAACAAACCCAAAAAGTGATGGACCAAGTGTCTGATTACTATTTAACCCAAGAAGCAGACAGCGTCGCGAGTGTATTCAGTGTATCTGGCTTTAGTTTTGCGGGTAGCGGTCAAAATATGGGGATGGCCTTTGTCGGCTTAAAAGATTGGTCAGATCGCCAATTACCGGGCATGGACGTTAAATCGATCGTGAATCGTTCAATGAGCTATTTCCAAAAAATAAAAAATGCGATGGTATTCTCTTTCGCCCCCCCCGCAGTGATCGAGCTCGGTACTGCCAGTGGTTTTGATTTCTACCTTCAAGATCGTAGTGGTCAAGGGCATGACAAACTGATCGCAGCACGTAACCAATTACTCAAATTAGCCGCTGAAAACCCTAATTTAGTTGGTGTACGTCCTAATGGTCAAGAAGATGCGCCGATGTATCAAATTAATATTGATCAGGCAAAAATACGTGCACTTGGGATTGATATTAATGCCGTCAACAAAGTACTCGGTACCGCATGGGGTAGTTCCTATGTTAACGACTTTATTGATCGTGGACGGGTAAAGAAAGTCTTTGTTCAAGGTGATGCCCAGTACCGTATGAAACCCAGCGATCTTAATACTTGGTATGTGCGTAATAGCCAAGGTGAAATGGTGCCATTCTCGGCCTTTGCAACCGGTGAATGGCAATATGCGTCACCGCGTCTAGAACGTTTCAACGCTACCCCTGCAGTGAATATTCAAGGCAGTGTGGTGAATGGCTACAGTACCGGCCAAGCGATGCTCGATATTGAAGCGATGGTGAAAAAATTACCACCAGGGTTTGGGGTTGAGTGGAATGGTCTGTCATATGAAGAACGTCTCTCTGGCAACCAAGCACCCATGCTGTACGCATTGTCTATCTTAGTGGTGTTCTTAGTATTAGCAGCACTGTATGAAAGCTGGTCTGTGCCGTTCGCAGTAGTGTTAGTGGTACCGCTAGGGATCATTGGTGCATTGCTGGCAATGAATGCCCGTGGTATGCCTAACGATGTATTCTTCCAAGTAGGTTTATTAACCACCGTCGGTTTGGCGACCAAAAATGCCATTCTGATTGTGGAATTTGCCAAAGAATACTACGAAAAAGGGGCGGGATTAGTTGAAGCTACCTTACATGCAGTACGTGTTCGTCTACGCCCTATTATCATGACCTCACTCGCGTTTGGTTTAGGTGTTGTGCCGCTAGCGATCAGTACCGGTGTTGGTTCTGGTGGTAAGAATGCTATCGGTACGGCAGTACTCGGAGGAATGTTAAGTTCAACCTTCTTGGGTATTTTCTTTATCCCAATCTTCTTTGTGGTCGTAGAGCGTATCTTTAGTCGCGGCAAAAATAAGTCCGCATCGGAGAGTAAGCCACCACAACAAGAATAACGACTAAAACTCTAACCAATATAAAAGCCAGTATCTGTTGATACGGGCTTTTTATTACTTTTTAACACCAAAACGACCGATGAATAAGCATATTGGCGCCTATATGCCTGTTGTAATATTCTTATTAATGATACAAAAGCCCAAATAAGACTTGCGAATCAATCATCAAATCCTACAATAGCTCAATGAATGAACATTCATTCACACCACTTGTACTGAATCTAAGCTGTTATGACTGATAAAAAAGAGCGCATATTAACTGCCACTGAAAAACTTTTAGCTACACACGGCTTTCATGGTCTATCTATGCAAATGGTCGCTAAAGAAGCTCAAGTTGCAACAGGCACCATTTATCGTTATTTCAATGATAAAGATGACTTACTGTATCAACTCCATGAACATATTTTAGGTTATATAGCGAAAAAAGTTAGCCATAATATTAACGATAGCATGCCGCTTAAACAGCGCTACCGTACCATGTGGCTAAATCTGTGGCATCTGTCGGTTAATGGTAATGCACCGTTAATCAATCAAGGGCAATTTCAAAATTTGCCTCGTAAAAATGCACACGAAAGAAAAATTTTAAATAAACAACTATTTAGCTGCGTTAATCAAATGTTCGACGAAGGTAAAGCCTGTAACCTATTTAAACCTCTTGATAATGAAATATTAAGCACACTTAGCCTAGAGACGAGTTGTTATTTAGCCCGTCGAAAAATCAATGGTGGATTAGAGATCACAGATGACGAGCTTGATGCCGCTATCAGTGCCTCTTGGGACGCCATTATTCAGCATTAACATTGTAATTCCGGAGCACACCTAATAATGAAAAAATGGATCGTGATGTTACTTCTTGCTCTTCTGTTATTCGGAAGCGTAATTGGTTTCAATCTTTTTAAAGAACATAAAATAGCTGAATATATGGCTAATATGCCGGAAGCAAACTATCCGGTTACTGCCACAACTACCCAAGCAGAGAATTGGTACCCATCATTACAAGCGATTGGTTTTATTGAGCCAATGCAGGGTGTTACTCTAACCTCAGAAGCTGCTGGTGTGATCAGCAAAATTAATTTTGAATCTGGTCAAAAAGTAAAAGAAGGTCAATTACTGGTTTCTATTAATTCAAACGTTGAGCAATCTAGCTTAGAAAGTACCGAAGCAAAACTGCCATCAGTGAAAGCCTCTTACCAACGTTATAAAGATCTTTACCGTAAAGGCTCAGTATCTAAATCTAATCTTGATGAAGCTAAAGCTAACTATCTGGCGTTAGTGGCTCAAATCAAATCATTAAAAGAATCGATTCAACGTCGTAATATCAGCGCACCTTTTGCAGGTGAAATTGGTCTACGTAATGTTTATCTTGGCCAATACATTCAACCTGGTACCAAAATTATTCGTTTAGAAGACACGACGACAATGCGTTTCCGCTTCACTGTACCTCAAACTGATATCTCTAAAATAAAAATTGGCCAAACTGTTGATATCAATATTGATGCTTATAAAAATACTGACTTCAAAGGTCTTATTTCTGCAATTGAACCTGCAGTTAATGCCCAAACAGGTTTGATTCAAGTACAAGCTGATATTCCTAATAGCGGTGGTATGTTACGCAGTGGTATGTTTGCTCGTGCACGTGTTATTCAACCCACCATTGCCGATCAAATCGTGGTTCCTCAAACCGCAATCACTTATACCCTTTACGGTGACACCGTGTATGTACTGCGCGATGTTGATGGCAAATTACGCGCTATGCAAACAGTCGTAACCACTGGCCTAAACAAAGGTAACAAAGTACGCATTCTTTCAGGCTTAAAAGCTGGAGAGCAGATCGTGACTAGCGGTCAAATTCGTCTTAGCAACAAGTCATTAGTGCACATCGTTGAAAATGACGCACTGAAGGCTCCTGCTAAAATCCCATTGCTGTAACTGGAGAACGCTCAGGATGCGCTTTACTGATATATTCATCAGACGCCCGGTATTAGCAATTTCGATCAGTTTACTGATCGCATTGCTTGGCCTACAGGCGATTTTCAAAATGCAGGTTCGGCAATATCCGGACATGACCAACACTGTAGTTACCGTGAGTACGGCATACTACGGTGCCAGTGCTGATCTTATTCAAGGGTTTATTACCCAACCACTGGAACAAGCCATTGCTCAAGCCGATAATATCGACTACATAACCGCCCAAAGTACCATGGGTATGTCGAGCATTACGGTGCAGATGAAACTGAATACTAACCCGAACGCAGCCTTGGCAGATATTCTCGCCAAAGTTAACTCGGTGCGAGCTCAGTTACCGAAAGAGACTCAAGATCCAACTATCTCACTCTCTACTGGTGGTGGTACAGGGGTACTTTATCTTGGTTTCACCAGTAAAACATTAAGCTCAAGCCAAATCACTGACTACATCGAACGTGTAGTAAAACCGCAACTATTTACGGTTGGTGGTGTGGCAAAAGTAGATATGTACGGCGGGGTGCCATTTGCATTACGTGTATGGCTTGATCCACAAAAAATGGCTGCGTTTAACTTATCAGCCAGTGATGTGACCCAAGTACTACAAGCAAACAACTATCAATCGGCTGTTGGTCAAGTTAACAATGATTTTGTGTTGTACAACGGTAGTGCTAACACTCAAGCAAATAGCCCTGAATCACTAGAGAAACTGGTCGTATCAAGTAATAACGGTCAAGTGATCCGTTTAGGTGATATTGCTAAAGTAACCCTATCGCGTAGCAGTGATAGCTACCGTGCAACAGCTAATGGTCAAGAAGCAGTAGTTGGTGCGATTGAAGCGGCACCAAGTGCTAACCCAATCAACATTGCTAAAGACGTTCGTGAACTATTACCAACCATTGAACGTAACATGCCAAGTACCATCAAAATGACGGTAATGTATGACTCAACGATTGCGATTAATGACTCAATTAATGAAGTGATTAAAACCATCCTTGAAGCGGCATTGATCGTATTAATCGTTATTGCGCTGTTTATCGGTTCTCTACGTTCAGTAATTATTCCAATTATTACTATTCCACTATCACTGATTGGTGTGGCACTGGTGATGCAATTATTTGGGTTCTCATGGAACCTAATGACATTGCTAGCTCTGGTACTGGCTATCGGCCTGGTGGTCGATGATGCTATCGTGGTACTGGAAAACGTTGAACGGCATATAAAACTGGGACAAACGCCATTTAGAGCCGCCATTATTGGTACTCGTGAAATCGCAGTACCTGTTATTTCAATGACAATTGCCTTAGGTGCGGTATACGCCCCGATTGCATTAATGGGTGGTTTAACCGGTTCATTATTTAAAGAATTTGCGCTAACCCTTGCGGGTGCAGTATTTATTTCAGGTATTATTGCCTTAACATTATCACCGGTAATGTGTGCAACTTTCCTGAAACAAAATGAAGCGCCAAATAAATTTGAATTAATGGTTCACGGCTTTCTTGATCGTTTAACATTGCGTTATGGGAAAATGCTAGCCGGCATCATGCAGATGCGTGCAGTCGTAATCGTATTTGCATTATGTGCTTGTGCGAGCTTGCCGTTGCTATTTAAGTTCATTCCAAGTGAATTGGCACCCGCTGAAGATAATGGTGTGGTGGTGTTTATGGGTACAGCCCCTGCAAACGCTAACCTTGATTTCATTCAAGACACCATGGATCAAGTCAACAAAGTATTAACAGCACAGAAAAGTGTTGAATATGCACAGATTTTCTCGGGTATTCCATCAGCGAACCAAGCTTTCGGTCTAGCAACATTGAAACCGTGGAGCCAACGTGATCAGAGCCAAACTGAAGTCGCGAATGAAGTAACTGAAAAAATTAAAAACATTCCACAAATGGCAGTAACTGCGTTCCAAATGCCAAGCCTTCCAGGTGCAGGTTCTGGTTTGCCAGTACAGTTTGTTATCACCACCCCCAACAACTTTAAGAGCCTCTACCAAGTGGCCGCTGAAATGTTGACTAAGGTGAAAGATAACCCAATGTTCGTCTACTCAGATTTAGACTTAAAGTATGACTCTGCGACAATGAACATTGATATCGATAAAGATAAAGCCGGTGCTTATGGCGTTACTATGCAAGCAATTGGTAATACGTTAAGTACGATGTTAGCCGGTGGTGATATTAACCGTGTTGATATTTTGGGTCGTTCTTACAAAGTTATTCCACAAGTTGAGCGTAAAGATCGTTTCAATCCTAAAGATTTAAATAATTACTACGTCAAAACTAATAGTGGTGACTTGATCCCACTTGGTAGCTTAGTGACTATCAAAGTCACCCCAGCGCCACCAACGTTACCAAGCTTTAACCAACAAAATGCGGCAACCATCGGTGCAGTATTAGCCCCTGGTACCTCAATTGGTGAAGCGGTAAATTGGTTAAATACCGAGTCAGCTAAAGTATTACCAAAAGGCTATGGCCATGACTACTTAGGTGAAAGCCGCCAGTACGTCACTGAAGGTAATGCGCTATACGCTACATTTGGTCTAGCACTAGCGATTATTTTCTTGGTACTTGCGATTCAATTTGAATCACTACGCGATCCATTGGTTATCCTTGTTTCAGTGCCATTAGCAATCTGTGGTGCATTGATTGCCCTTGCGTGGGGTGCGACAACACTGAATATATACTCGCAAATAGGTCTGATAACCCTCATAGGCTTGATAACCAAACACGGTATATTAATTTGTGAGGTCGCCAAAGAAGAACAGCTCTACCACGGTAAGAACCGTATGGAAGCCGTTATGGAAGCCGCGAAGATCCGTCTTCGTCCAATCCTAATGACAACCTGTGCGATGATTGCCGGTCTAATACCACTACTCTATGCATCAGGTGCAGGTGCGGCATCGCGCTTCAGTATTGGTATTGTTATCGTTGCCGGCTTATCTATCGGTACGTTATTTACCTTGTTTGTATTGCCAGTAATTTATACGTTCTTGGCAAGTGAACACAAACCGTTACCTGTGTTTGTTGAAGAGGATGATGGTTTAGACAACCACTTCTAATTTAATCAACACAAAAAAAAGGGCGCTGAATCATCAGCGCCCTTTTATTTTCACTGCAGCGCCGATTACAATGACTAATAACGATTTTCGCAACGGAGTAAGCGGATCATGTTTGATTCAAAAAAACTTGAACAAATAGCTAAACAAATTCAAGACGCAATGCCAAAGCCAGTTAAAGATCTTGGTAATGACGTTGAACAAAAAGTACGTCAAGTGATCCAATCACAATTAGGTAAACTGGATGTTGTCACTCGTGAAGAGTTTGATGTTCAAACTCAAGTGTTATTACGCACTCGCCAAAAACTGACCGAACTTGAGCAGAAGATGGCAGCATTCGAAGCTAAACTGAATGCAGATGATAACAACACTAACGCTTAATTAGCGATACCAACTAAAAAGCCCAGTTCTCATCAAACTGGGCTTTATTTTTAATTAGTCTTTCTGTTGAAACTTAACCACCAACGGCAATGTGCTTCATGTCTTTCATATAACCACGTAGTTGCTTACCAATCACTTCAACTGGATGATTACGTAGCGCTTCATTCACTTCAATCAGCTTTTGGTTATCCACAAAGTTAGTGGTTGCGGGTAAGCCTTTACCAATAACATCCGTTGCTACTGTTACCATGAAATGATCACGTAATAGTGGTGTCGCCACATTAGCAAATAAATAGTTACCGTACTCAGCCGTATCAGAAATAACGACATTCATCTCATACAAACGCTTACGCGCAACCGTATTAGCAATAAGCGGTAACTCATGCAATGACTCATAATACGCTGACTCATCAATAATGCCTGATGCTGTCATCGCTTCAAAAGCTAATTCAACCCCAGCACGTACCATTGCAACCATTAAAATACCGTTATCAAAGTATTCTTGCTCTGAGATTTGAAGATCTGATGTTGGATAGTTTTCAAATTGTGTTTCAGCAGTTTCCCCACGCCAGCCTAGCAACTCTGTATCATCGTTAGCCCAGTCAGCCATCATGGTCGTTGAGAAATGACCGGAAATAATATCATCCATATGTTTGTTATATAACGGGCGCATCAAGTCTTTTAGCTGCTCAGATAAATCAAATGCTGTTACTTTGGCAGGGTTTGAAAGACGATCCATCATATGGGTCACACCACCAAACTTCAGCGCTTCAGTGATCGTTTCCCAACCAAATTGTAGCAACTTACCTGCATACTCCGGCGCAATGCCGTCAGCCAGCATTTTCTCGTAACATACAATTGAACCCGCTTGGAGCATGCCACAGAGGATCGTTTGTTCACCCATTAAATCAGACTTAACTTCAGCCACAAATGATGACTCAAGTACACCCGCGCGATGACCTCCCGTTGCTGCCGCCCATGCTTTAGCAATTTCAAGACCATCAGCTTGAGGGTCATTTTCAGGGTGAACTGCAATTAATGTTGGTACGCCAAAGCCGCGCTTATATTCTTCACGCACTTCCGTTCCTGGACACTTAGGTGCAACCATCACCACGGTCAAATCTTTACGGATTTGCATCCCTTCTTCAACGATATTAAATCCATGAGAATAACCTAATGCCGCACCGTGTTTCATCAGTGGCATCACCGTTTCAACTACATTGGTATGTTGCTTGTCAGGTGTAAGGTTTACCACTAAATCTGCTTGTGGAATCAGTTGTTCATAACTACCAACTTCAAAACCATTATCACG